>JANMSV010000002.1:0-13852 GCA_031389685.1 Betaproteobacteria bacterium | reverse complement strand
GTCAGCGCGAGGCGGCGCACGCGCTCGGCCTGCGCCGCGTCCACGTGGTAGCGGCGCGCGAACTGCGCCACCGTCGCCGCGCGCATGTCGCGGTGCTGCACGCGCCCGAGCAGGTCGTAGAGTACGCCGTGGCGCAACGCGCCCTCGGACACTGCCATCGTCTCGAGCCCCAGTTCATCGAACACCGCGCTCATGATGGCCAGTCCGCCCGGCAACACCGGCGCGCGGTTGGGCCGCAACCCGGGGATGCGCTCCGGGTCCGCGCGCTCCTGCTTGAGGAGCAGGCTCCTGAGCCGCTCCAGCCCCTCGCGCGTGATGCCCTGCTCCGCATAGCCGTTCTCGCGCAGGATGTTCTCGATCGAGCGCGCCGTGCCAGAGGAACCGACGGCCTCCTGCCAGCCTGCGTCGTGATAGGCGAGCGCGATGCCGGCGACCTCCTGGCGCGCGGCGAGCTCCGCCGCCTTGAGCCTGGATTTATCGATTTTTCCTTCCGGGAAGTACTTCAGGCTGTAGCTCACGCAACCCATGTAGAGCGACTCGGTGAGCAGCGGGTCGAGGCCCTCGCCGACGATGAATTCCGTCGAGCCTCCGCCAATGTCGACCACCAGGCGGTGATGCGGCGCGGGCGGCATCGAGTGCGCCACGCCCAGGTAGATGAGCCGCGCTTCCTCGCGGCCGGCGATGACCTCGATGGGAAAACCCAGTTCCTGGCGCGCTTCGCGCAGGAACTGCGGTGCGTTTTTCGCCACGCGCAGGGTGTTGGTGCCCACCGCGCGCACCGCCTGGCGCGGAAAACCGCGCAGGCGCTCGCCGAAGCGGCGCAGCGCCTCCAGCGCGCGCGCCTGGGTGGCGCGGTCGATGCGCTTGTCGGCGGTGAGGCCGGCGCCGATGCGCACCATCTCGCGCAGCGAGTCGAGGGGGTAGATCTGGCCGTCCACCACGCGCCCGATCTGCAGGTGAAAGCTGTTCGAGCCGAGGTCGACGGCGGCAAGCGTTTCCTGGCGCTCCATAGGCGTTCACTGTAGCGCAAAGCGCCCCGCCGTCACCTGCCGGTCATCCGGGGAGCGTAAAATGGTTTTCCCCGCGAGGCGCGTTCCTGCGGCCTGCCGCAATGAAAAGAGACCTTCCCACCGCGCAGTACCTGAACCGCGAGCTCGGCATCCTTGCGTTCAACCGGCGCGTCCTGGCGCAGGCGGCCGACGACACGGTGCCGCTGCTCGAGCGGCTGCGCTTTCTCACCATCGTGTCCTCGAACCTCGACGAATTTTTCGAGATCCGCGTCGCCGGCCTGAAGGAGCAGATCAAGCTCAAGCTGCCCGAGCCCGGCCCGGACGGCAAAGGCCCGCTGGAAGTGTTCGAGGCGGTGAGCCGCGAGGCGCGCGCCCTGGTCGCCGAGCAGTACCGGCTGCTCAACGAGGTGCTGCTGCCGGCCCTCGCCGGGGCCGGCGTCGTGGTCCCGCGGCGCGAGGCATGGAATGCCGCGCAGCGGCAGTGGATCCGCGATTACTTCTTTCGCGAGCTGTTGCCGGTCCTTACACCGATCGGCCTGGATCCCGCGCACCCCTTCCCCAAGGTGCTCAACAAGAGTTTGAACCTCGTCGTGGAGCTGGTCGGCCGCGACGCCTTCGGCCGCAACTCGGGCGCGGCCATCGTGCAGGCGCCGCGCGCGCTGCCGCGCGTGATCCGCCTGCCGCGCGAAATCTCGGCGTCGCAGTCCGCGTTCGTGTTCCTGTCCTCGATCCTGCACGCGCACGTCGAGGAGCTGTTCGCCGGCATGAAGGTGCTGGGCTGCTACCAGTTCCGCGTCACGCGCAACTCGAACCTGTTCGTGGACGAGGAGGAGATCAAGAACCTGCACACCGCGCTGAAAGGCGAATTGCTGCACCGGCATTTCGGCGACGCGGTGCGCCTGGAAGTGGCCGACAACTGCTCGCAGCCGATGATCGATTTCCTGCTGCAGCAGTTCGGTCTGGACGAGGGCGACCTGTACCGCGTCGAGGGCCCGGTCAATCTTTCGCGCCTGCGCGCGGTGCCCGACCAGCTGGAGCGACCGGATCTCGCGTACCCGCCGTTCCAGCCCGGGCTGCCCGCGCCCGTGGTGGCGCGCAGCGATCTGTTCGAGCTGCTGAAAAAGCAGGACCTGCTGCTGCACCATCCCTACCAGTCCTTCGAGCCGGTGCTCGATTTCATCCGCACCACGGCGGCCGACCCGAACGTCATCGCCATCAAGCAGACTGTGTACCGCACCGGCACCGACTCGGAACTCATGGAGATCCTGGTGGACGCGGCGCGCCGCGGCAAGGAAGTCACGGTGGTGGTGGAACTGATGGCGCGCTTTGACGAGGAAACCAACCTCAACTGGGCGGCGCGGCTGGAGGAAGCCGGCGCGCACGTGGTGTACGGCGTGGTCGGCCACAAGACGCACGCCAAGATGGCGCTCATCGTGCGCCGCGAGGAAAGCGAGTCCGGCAGAGTCCTGCGCCGTTACGTGCACCTCGCCACCGGCAATTACCATCCGCGCACCGCGCGCCTGTACACCGACTTCGGCCTGCTGACGGCGAACGTGGACCTGTGCGCCGACGTCGCCGAGGTGTTCAAGCAGCTCACGGGGCTCGGGCGGGCCGGCAAGTTGCGCCACGTCTGGCAGTCGCCCTTCACCCTGCATAAGCGCGTGGTGGCGGCAATTCGCAACGAGGCGCGCCTGGCGCAGGACGGACGGCCGGCGCGCGTCATCGCCAAAATGAACGCGCTCCTCGACCCGCAGGTCATCGACGAGCTGTACCTGGCGTCGCAGGCCGGGGTGAAGATCGACCTCATCGTGCGCGGCGTGTGCGCGCTGCGGCCGGGCATCGAAGGACTGTCGGACAACATCCGCGTGCGCTCGGTGGTCGGGCGCTTCCTCGAGCACACGCGCGTGTTCTTCTTCCTGAACGACGGCGCCGAGGACATGTACCTTGCCAGCGCCGACTGGATGAGCCGGAATTTTTTCCGCCGCATCGAGCTGTGCTTTCCGGTGCTCGACCCGGCATTGAAGCGCCGCGTGATGCGTGAAGGCCTGCAGCCCTACATCGATGACAACGGCCAGGCCTGGGCCATGGACGCCGGGGGCGCCTATGCGCGCGTCAAGCCGCGCCGCGGGCGACGGCGCTCGGCGCAGGAGGAGTTGCTGTTTACCTTGGCGACGCCGTCCTGATGCTCAGTCCGCACAAGGGGGCAACCGGCATCCGGCGGATACTCGATGCCACGCGCTACTCTTATGACGGGCTGGCCGCGGCAATCCGCCACGAGGATGCGTTTCGCCAGGAGCTGATGCTCGCCGTCGTGCTCGTGCCGTTCGGCCTTTGGCTGGGCAACGACGGCGTGGAGCGCGCGCTGCTCGTCGGCAGCGTGTTGATGGTGCTGGTGGTGGAGCTGTTCAATTCGGCCATCGAGGCGGTGGTTGATCGCGTATCGCTGGAGGACCACGAGCTCGCCAAGCGCGCAAAGGATTACGGCAGTGCGGCGGTCATGATTGCGCTCAGCACGACAGGGATTGTCTGGCTGGTGTTGCTGCTGCCCCGCCTGTAACCGAACCATGCAAAGGGCCCCGAGCAGGGCCCTTAGGAAACTCCCTTGGGATGCGGATTGAATCAGGCTAAAACGTCCAGCCGCGCGGTGCGAGCCAGGCGAGCGCGCATGCGCCGCCCGCGGCCAGCAGCGCGTAAACACTCGCCACCACCGGTTTCATCCACAGCGGCGAGCGCGGCAGCGGCAGGCGCACGAACACCGGCACCAGCGCCAGCGCGGCGAGCGATGCCCAGTGCAGCTGCGCGAGCAGCACTGCGCCGGCCGAGAGCAGCGCGGCAAGCACCGAGGCGGTGAGCGTGAGAGAAACTCCCGCCGATACGCGCGGGCCGAGGATCAGCAGCAGGAGCAGGAAGCCGCCGCAGGCCGCACCGAGCGCCATGCCGTATTGGCCGATCAGCGCCGATGCCCCCAGCACCGCGGACACGCCCGCACCCAGGCCCAGCGCCAGCCCGGCCGCCCCCGCGCGCGCGGAATCGTAGTGCAGCGCTACGGTGGCCGTCACCAGCCAGGCGGTCAGCGCGACCACCCCGGCGCCGAGCGCCGCGGCCTCGAGCGGGATTTTCTGACCGAGCACCGCAGCGAATACCCAGAGCGCGGCGGCACCGGATATCGCACCGAGCACCGGAGCGCTGAGCCGCTCCGGCTTGACCGCCAGGTCGAACATCGCGCCGAGAATCGCCGCCGCGCCCCCGAGGACCACGATCTTGCGCGTCACCGTGAGCGGCTCGAAGGCGAAGTTGCCGATGGCCAGCACGGCCGCGAGGAATCCGGCAAATGCCGCGAGCCCCTCCAGGCGCAGCGGGTAGAGCACGGTGGCGCACAGCAGCCCGGCCGCGAGCGGCAGCAAACTCGATTGCACCATCGGATTGCCGAGCAATTCTCTCAGTCCGGAAAGCAGTTCGTTCATTTCACCCCCGCGCCACCCGCATCACCCCAGCCACCTCGCGCACCACGACAAAAGCGCGCTTCAACTGCGCCAGGTCGCCGATGGTGAAGGAAAAGCGCATGAACGCCAGCTCGTCGCGGCTCTGCGTGCGCACCGCGGTGACGTTGATGCGCTCGCGCGCCAGTGCGTCGCCGATGTCGCGCAGCAGTCCCGGCCGGTCGCTCGCCGTCACCACCATGTCGACGCTGTAGGCGCCCGCGGCGCCGCCCCACTGCGCATCGAGCAGGCGCGCGCTGTCGGCCTGCGCCAGGCGCTTCAGGCTCGCGCAGTCCTTGCGGTGGATCGACACGCCGCGCCCGCGCGTGACGAAGCCCTGGATCGGATCGGGCGGCACCGGCTTGCAGCACTTGGCGAGTTGGGTGAGCAGGCGGTCCAAGCCCACCACCAGGATGCCGCTGTCCGGCGCCGCGGCCTTGCGCTTCTTCGCCGGCGGCGGCGCGCGCTTCTCCGGCACGGGCTTCAGCCGTGGCGCCGCCTCCTCTCGCCCGCCGTCCTGCAGGTTGAACCAGTGGCGCGCCTTGTTGCGCGCGCGGCTGGTCTTCAGGAAACCGCGTTCCGGGCTCAACCAGTCGCGCGACGGCCCGCCCGTCTTGGCGACGGAGATCTCCACGCGCTGCCCGCTTTTGAGCGGCGTATCGAGCGGCACGATGCGCCCGTCCACCTTGGCGCCGCGGCAGCGATGCCCGATGTCGGTGTGCAGCGCGTAGGCGAAGTCGACCGGCGTGGCGCCCGCCGGCAGGTCCACGATCCTGCCCTGCGGCGTCACTGCATAGATGGTGTCATCGAGCGCGGCGCGGCGCGTCCTCTCGGCCCAGGTGCCGCTGTCGGCGACCTCGTCGCGCCAGGCCAGCAGCTGGCGTAGCCAGGCGATTTTGTCGTCGAAGCGGCGGTCCGCGCGCGTCGCCGTGCCCGCTTCCTTGTAGCGCCAGTGCGCCGCGACGCCGAGCTCGGCGTGGCGGTGCATCTCCTCGGTGCGGATCTGCACTTCCAGCGTCTTGCCGCCGGGGCCGAACACCGCGGTGTGCAGCGACTGGTACAGGTTGTCCTTGGGGCGCGAGATGTAGTCGTCGAACTCGCGCGCGATCGGCTGCCACAGGTTGTGCGCCACGCCGAGCGCGCCGTAACAGTCCTGGTCCTGGGCGACGATGACGCGCAGCGCGCGCACGTCGTGCAGCTGCTCGAAACCGACGCCTTTGGAGCGCATCTTGTTCCAGATCGAGTAGATGTGCTTGGGCCGGCCGCTCACCTCGCCCTTCACGCCGGCCGCCTCGAGCTCGCGAGAGAGCGCCGCCACCGCCTCGGCGATGTACTGCTCGCGCTCCAGGCGCCGCTCGTCGAGCATCCTGGCGATGCGCTTGTAGACCTCGGGTTCGAGAAAGCGGAACGACAGGTCCTCCAGCTCCCACTTCAGCTGCCACACGCCCAGGCGATTGGCGAGCGGCGCGTAAATATCGAGCGTCTCGCGCGCGTAGGCCGCGCGCTCCTCGAGCGAGTTCCTGGCGAACCAGCGCAGCGTTTGCGTGCGGCTCGCCAGACGGATCAACACCACGCGCACGTCCTCGACCATGCCGAGCAGCATCTTGCGCAGCGTTTCGGTCTGCTGCGCGGCGCTGGCGCGGGTCAGCACGCGCAGCTGGTAGAGCTTCTCTACGCCCGCGGCAAGCCCGGCAACTTCCGCGCCGAAGCGCCCGGCCAGCAGCTCCTGCCCGCGCTCGCCGAGGTACTTGGGCGCGGCGAACAGCACGCCCGCGGCGCGCGCCGCCGGATCGACCCCGATGGCGGCGAGATTCGCCCCGAGGCACAGCGCGTGCGGCCACACCGGCTCGCCGGTGGACAACAGGTGGCCCGCGTACAGCGGCTCGGCGAACTCGAGCGCAGCGGCGAGTTGCGCGCGCGCCTCGCGCGACAGACCCTGCGCGAGCGGCTCGAGCGCCGCGGCGCTGTTTTGCGGATGTAACTGCACGACCGAGACCATGCAGGTATTGTAGCGAGGACCATGCCAGGCATCCGATGGGTTGGCTGAAGGACTGGAAGCGCCGGCGCGTGCTCGCGCGCCACAGTATCGACGACTGGCTCTGGAATGCGGTGCTATCCGGCCTGCCGTTCCTGCGCGGGCTGTCGCCGCCGGAACTGCGGCGCCTGCGCGAACTTTCGCTGCTGTTCCTCGCCGAGAAGCAGTTCTCGGGCGCGCGCGGCTTTACCCTCGACGACGCCATGCGACTGTCGATCGCGGTGCAGGCCTGCCTGCCGATTCTCGAGCTGGGCATCGAGCGCTATGAGGGCTGGAGCGAAATCGTCGTGCATCCCGGCGACTTCAAGGTCCCGGTGCAGGAGACCGACGACCATGGCGTGGTGCACGAGTTCGACGACGAGCGCGCGGGGGAATCCTGGCAGGGCGGGCCGGTGGTGCTGTCCTGGGACGCCGCGGCGCACGCGCCGGACATGAACGTCGTGATCCACGAGTTCGCGCACAAGCTCGACATGGCGAACGGCGAGGCCGACGGCCTGCCACCGCTGCATTCGGGCATGGACCGGCGCGCCTGGATCGCGGTCTTTCGCGCCGCCTACGAGGGCTTTTGCGACGCCGTGGAGCGCGAGAAGGAAACCTGGCTCGACCCCTACGCCGCGGAGGCGCCGGCCGAATTCTTCGCCGTGATCAGCGAGGCGTTCTTCGAAGCGCCGAACGAGACGCGGCGGCGCTATCCTGACGTCTACGAACAGATGAAGCTGTACTACCGGCAGGACCCTGCCGCGCGGCTGCAAACATGAAAACCCTGCTGATCGTCTTTCACACCGGCGGCGTGAAGACCGCCCAGATGGCCGAAGCCGTCGAGCGTGGCGCACGCAGTGAAGAAGGCCTGCGCGTGGTGGTGAAGCGCTGCGCGGACGCGGGGCCCGAAGACGTCCTTGCCGCCGACGGCCTGATCCTCGGCACGCCGGAGAACTTCGGCTACATGTCGGGGATGATGAAGGACTTCCTGGAGCGGATCTATTACGCCTGCGAGGGCAAGGTGGAAGGCCGGCCGTGGGCCCTGTTCGTCGGCGCGGGCCAGGACGGCAGCGGCGCGGTCACTTCGGTGGAGCGTATCGTCACGGGACTGCGCCTGAAGAAGATCTGCGCGCCGCTGATCGTGGTGAAGGAGCTGAAGCCCGAGCACCTCGCCGCGTGCGAGGAGCTCGGCGCGGCGATGTCGGCGGGATTGGCGATGGGGGCTTTCTAGGACGCTGCGCGCTTCCTGGAGCAAGCCCGCTACGGCTTGAACACGAACCCCGGGTTGATCGCCACGCTGTCCGGAATCGGCGGGAGATCGGAGAACAGCTCCGGATGCTTGTTCATCACGTTCACGATGTGCTTGGGCTCGATGTGCTTGTTGACGTCGAAGGTCGATTTCAGGAACCCGGCGCGGTGCAGTCTGTCCTGCGCGGCCCACAGCGCGCGATAGTTGTTCGCCGACAGGCGCCGGTCGGCTTGCTGGATATTGAATTGCATCGCCGCTTCGGCCACGTCCGGCTTGATGCCGGGAATCCAGCGCGTCGCGACCTGCGCAGCCTGCCTGGGATTCTTGCGCATCCATTGGTCGGCCTCGGATACCGCGGCGAGGAATTTTTCGACCGTGTCGCCGTTGTTCGCGATCCACGCGCGCAGGCCGACGTTGAAGCCGAGGTAGGAAATGGCCTCGCCGCCGCGGATGATCTGCACCGCGCCCGGCACGTCCTTCAGCGCGACGATCGGCCACGGATCCCAGCAGGAGAAGGCGTCGATGCCCTTGGCAAGCAGCGCGACCGTCATGTCGGGTGGCGGGGTATTCACCAACGTGACCTCGCCCGGCGCAAGCCCCGCCTTCTCGAGCAGCGCCAGGATGTAAAGATGGTTGATGGTGCCGAAGGACGCGGCGATCCGCTTGCCCTTGAGGCTCTTGATATCGCCCTTGCTGATGCCCGATCCCTCGCGCGCGATCACCGCCATCGTGGCATCCGAACCAAGCTTGGTGGGGTTGCCGCTGTAGTTGCCGAGCGCGACGAGGTCCATGCCGCGCAAAATTGCGCCGATCATCGGCACTCCGACCTGCACCAGGTCGCTCTCGCCCGCCTGCAGCGCGTTGAGCGCGTCGACCCCGGTGGCGTACGGGCGCGCAATCGTCACGTCGAGGCCCCACTTCTCGAAGTACCCGCGCTCGAGCGCGATCGGCAGCCCGACCTGGTCGATGCCGGTCACCATGCCCGCCTTGAGCTTGACCGGCGTTTTCGCCTGGGCAAGCACGAGCGAAGGCGAGATGAAAAGCAGGGAAAGTAAGAAAAGAATTCGCATCATGATCGCTCTCCTCTCAGCGGTTCGACGCTCTTCACCCAGTAGTGCCGGGCGACAGCGCTCAGATCCTCGCGCCTCACGCCTCGCACTTCGACCGAATTGTCGTGGGTGCCCGAAACTCTACCATGGCGCTGGAACACGAGAACGTGGAAGCGCTCGGGCGGAAACGGCAGCGTCACCAGCACGTTCACCCGCTCGGCATCCAGGCCTGGCGCGATCTTCGCCGGCGCCGCAAGCGTCAGCCAGCCCTGCCATGCCAGATAAACAAGAGTCAAACCCGCAAGAATTCTTGTTTTCATTCCGCGCGCACCAGCTGCAGCACTTGCGCCGAAAGCGTCTTGAACTGCGCGTTCTCGATCATCGCGTCCCACACGCGCGGCCGCGGCAGCGGCACGTCGATCTCCTGCAGCACGCGTCCCCTGGAAAGCACCACCACGCGGTTGGCCAGAAACACCGCCTCCTCCACGTCGTGTGTGACGAACACGATGGTCGGCCTGCGCTCCGTCCAGATACGCGTCAGCTCCTCCTGCAGCGTCATCCGCGTCTGCGCGTCCACGCTTGCGAACGGCTCGTCCATCAGCAGCACGTCGGGATTGTTGGCGAGAGCGCGCACCACCCCGACGCGCTGCTGCATTCCGCCCGAGAGCTCGGCGGGATAGCGCCCGGCGTTGCCGGCCAGGCCGACGAGCGCCAGGTACTCGCGCGCGATGCGCTCGCACTCCTCGCCCGGCAGCCCGCGCATGCGCGGCCCGAAGGCGACGTTGCCGAGCACGGTCTTCCAGGGGAACAGCGCGAACGACTGGAACACCACGCCGCGGTCCGGCCCCGGGCCGTTGATCGCGCGCCCGTCGAGGAGGATCTCGCCGCCGGTGACCGGGATGAAGCCCGCGATCATGTTGAGGAGCGTGGTCTTGCCGCAGCCCGAGCGCCCGACGATCGAAACGAACTCGCCCTGCTTCACTTCGAGCGACACGTCCTGCAACGCGGTGACGTGTGCGCCCGCGTACGGGTCGAAGTAGGTCTTGGAGAGACTGCGCAGAGTAAGGTTCTTCACCGCGCGACCAGGCCCCAGCGCTGCCCGGTGGCGCGCTCGATCGGCGCCAGCACCCAGCCGTCGACGACGTACCACAGCAATCCGAGCACGATCATGCCAAGCAGGATCTCGACCACCGAGCCGCCGCGCCGCGCGTCGAACATCATGAAGCCGATGCCGCTGGTGCCGACGATCATTTCCGCCGCGATCAGCGCCCGCCAGCCGTAGCCGAGTCCGTTGCGCAGCCCGGTGAGGATATTGGGCAGCGCGCCGGGCAGCACCACTTCCCACAGGACGCGCGCGCGCGAAGCACCGAGGCTGCGCGCCGCCCGCTGCAGCGTGACCGGCACCGAGCGCACGCCGAGCACGGTGTTGAGCACGACCGGGAACAGCACCGTGTAGACGATCACCAAGGTCATGGTGGTCAGCCCGAAGCCGAACCAGATAAGCAGGATCGGCAGCCACGCGATGTCGCCGATCGCCTGGAAAAAGAGCAGCGGCGGCCACAGCGCCTTGCGCGCGCGCGAGCTCAAGCCCACCAGCACGCCGAGGGGAATGCCGAGCGCCATCCCCGCCGCCGCGCCGACCGCCAGCCGCACCACGCTGTCCTCCAGGTACTCGGGCAGGATTCCCTTGTAGGTAAGCGTGCCGAAGGCCCGCACCACGTCCATCGGCCCCGGGAAGAAGGCACGCGGAAACACTTGCGACTCGGCGACGATCGCCCAGAGCGCGATCACCGGGATGAAAGGCACGAGGGAGCGCAGCGCCGGCCAGCGGGCGGCCCAGCGCAGGTAGAGACTCCAGGTCCTGAGCAGCGCATTCATGCGGCGCGCACCATGCCCCAGCGCTCGATGGTCGCGCGCTCGAGCGGCGCGAGCGCCAGCCGGTCGATGAGCAGCCACAGCACACCGATCACGATCATCCCGCACACAATGACTTCGGTGCGGTAGAAGTCCCGGGCGACGAACAGCATTTAGCCCAGCCCGACGTCGGTCGCGATCATCTCGGCGGCGATCAGCCCGCGCCAGGCGAAGCCCAGGCCGGTGCGGATGCCGGTGACGATGTTCGGCAGCGCGCCGGGTAGCAACACCTGCGTCAGCATCGCCCATCTCCCCGCGCCGAGCGAGGCCGCCGCATGCCGCAGCGGCAGCGGAATGCTCGCCACTCCGAGCAGCGTGTTGTAGGCCACCACGAAAAACACCGCGTTGAAGATTACGAACGTGATCGCGCCGAAGCCATAGCCGAACCACAGCGTCGCGATCGGAATCCAGGCGATGCCGGCGAGCACCGAGAAAAAGCGCAGCAGCGGCGTGAAAAAACTCGAGACCGCCGGGCTCACCCCCATCGCCACGCCGAGCGGGACGCTCACCACCAGCGCGAGCGCTGTTCCCGTGACCACGCGCGCGAAGCTGGCCGCCACATGGCGCGGCAGCGATCCGTCGCGCATCGAGTCGAGCCCCGCCTGGGCGACCGACCCCAGGTCCGGGAAGACACGCGGGTGGACCTCGAAGACGCGGACCAGCAGCTCCCAGAGCACCAGCAACACGACGAGCGGCGCAAGAAATCCGAGAGCAGCGTGAACGCGGCGTCGCCACATCGCGCGGATGCTACGACACAACGTCTTCAAGCGCTTCAGCTACCAGGGTGACGTTGCAACGCCGCGCGAGCGACCGCCAGGCGGAAGCGGTGGTGCGCTGGATGATCGAGGCGCTGGTGGCGAGCGCGCTGCGCCAGCGAGGGAGAGCGCGACGAGTTTCCCGGGGTTGAGAAGGTTGTCGGGATCGAAGGCGCGCTTGATCGCGACGCGCATTAATGGCCTGTCGGGCCATTACTTCTTGACCGGTGCGCGGCTCTGCTTGAGGCCCTGTTCCATCAGCAGCGTCTCGATGTCGTTCAGGACCAGCCGCGGATACAGGAACGTCGAGGTGTAGATCTCGCGCACATCACCCATGCGGTCGATCAGGAACACTTTCAGCACGTGCGAGAGCTCGCGCCGCGTGCGTCCGCCGGAGCGATCGAACGTGATGTGTACATCCTGGCCGAAACCCTCGACCAGAGGCAGCAACTCGCGCGCCGATCCGGTGGTCAGAAAGTACCAGCGCAGCCCTCCGTCCTTTTCGACCGCGCGGCTACCCGCGTACTGCTGCATTACGTCCGGTGAGTCGCGCGCGGGATCAAACGAGAGTGTGACGAAACGTACCTTGCCGTGCAGCGAGGGGGTCGCCGCGATCGCCTCCTTCAATGCGTCGAACACGCGGTAGGCGAGCGGGCAGCCCTCGGGATCGGTGCACGTCGTGTAAATAAAGCCAAGAAGCGTGATCTGGCCGCGCGTGTAACGCGAGAGCGGCTGCGGGCGGCCGTCGATCCCGAGCACCCGGCCCTCGGGCGCCGCCATGATGCGGTGGAGCGTGTAGGTGCCCGGCGGGGGCGGAATGAAGTCCGGCTCGGCGAGCGGTTCGCCCTGATGTGCGCCGGCGATCGGCGCGCAGCCAAGCGCGGCGAGCAGCGCGATCGCCCGCGCCGCGCGCTGGATGCCTCGCGCACCGCTCACTTGCCCGCTGCAGCGGAACGCAGCGCGTTCGAACCGAGCTTCATGTGATGCGCCCGGCCGAGCTTCTCTTTGGTGAAATCAACCTCGAACCTCTGCGCAAGCTCCTTGCCGTCCCACGCGAAGCCGCGCAGGAACTGCTCGTTGTCTGCGCCGCCCTTGTCCCAGTTCGCGAGCAGGGACGAGGTGATGTACACGCGCTTGCCATCCCAGCTCTGCGAGATCATGTTGACCTGCGTGCCGGTCACCTTCTCGTAGGTCTGCTTCGGCGCCTCGGGGTTGGACAGGTCGAAGTACCGGGTCTTGCCGTCCATGAACGTGTTCACCCACAGGCCCTTGCCGTTGCGCGTGATGCTGATGTCCACCGGCAGCGGGATCTTGGACGGATCGCCGATCGTGCCGACCTCCTTTGCGATCCACTCACCCTTGGCGTCTTGCTTGACGAGCCAGAGCTTGGAGGTCAGCGCCGCGGCGGTGATCGCCCAGTTGTCCTTGGGATTGAGCGACCAGCGGATTTCGAGCGGCGCGCCGGGAACGGCGAGCACCTTTCTCGGCTTCATGGCCTTCAGATCCCAGAGCACCATGGTGTTGCCGAATTTCTTCATCGCCTCGCCGTCCTTGATCAGCTCGCCGAGGGGCCGCATGTAGTTGGCGTAGCCGGTGAAGCTCGAGGTCAGCAGCACGTTCTTCTTCGGATTCACCGCCAGGTCGTAGCCGTAGCCGTCGCCGCCCCCTTCCGTCGGCATCGCGTAGGAGGCGAGGTGCTTCCCTTTGTTGTTGTACAGCGCCATGCCGGTCACTCCGCCTTTGTCCTTGGTGTTCGACAGCGCCGCCACGAGCATCCGCCCGGGGAGCGCGTAGTAGGTGTGCGGCCCGAGATAGCCGGACTTGTCCCCCAGATCGCCGATGGTTCGCACTAGCTTCGGCTTCGCGGGATCGGTCGCGATGTCGAAGACCCAGATCCGGTTTTCCGCAAGCCCGCCCGCCCATATCTGGCGGCGGTCGTCGGTGAATCCCATGTGATGCGCCTCGGCCCGCGCGCCGGTGGAGACCGAGTGGATGACTTTGCCGTAGCGCTTCGACTTCGGATTCACGTCCACCGTGACGAGCTTGTCGGAGCCGTTTCCCTGCCCCTCCACGCCGAGCGCCCAGACGTAGACGTAGTCCTCCTGTCCCTTGATCAGCTTGGAGATGTACGGCGAGTTGCAGGTTTCGTCGGCGCGCACCGCGGCGGTGAACCCCGCGCAGGCCACTGCGAGCGCAGCGATCGCGCAAAAAAAGCTTTTGTGGTCCATGCTCTCCTCCTCTTAGGACTCAGGCTGGACGTGCGGCGCCCGCCACGCGTTGCCACAAGCCATTGATGTTACGCCTGGCCGGTCCAAGACGGCTTGATTTGATACGCGGCATGTTTGTTTCCACCTGTTGGGTTGGTTGCCGGCCGGCGGACAG
>JANMSV010000001.1:0-6429 GCA_031389685.1 Betaproteobacteria bacterium | reverse complement strand
ACGGATGGCGGAACACCATCTCGCGCGGCAGGCCGAGGGCCAGGCCGAGCTCGCGCACCTCGTCCTTGAACAGCTCGCGCAGCGGCTCGAGGAGCTTGAGGCGCAGCGACCTGGGCAGGCCGCCGACGTTGTGGTGCGACTTGATGGTGCTCGCCTTGCTTGTCTTGGCCCCGGCCGATTCGATCACGTCCGGGTAGATCGTGCCTTGGGCCAGCCATTGGGCGCCGCTGATCTTGGCGGCCTCGCGCTGGAATACGTCGACGAAATGCTTGCCGATGATCTTGCGCTTCTGCTCGGGATCGGCCACGCCGCCCAGTGCGGCAAAAAACTCTTTCGCAGCGTCCACGTGAATGACCTTCACGTGCATGTGCTTGGCAAAAGTCTCCATCACCTGCGCCGCCTCGTTCAGGCGCAGCAGGCCGTGGTCGACGAACACGCAGGTGAGCTGTTTGCCGATGGCCTTGTGAATCAGGGCCGCCGCCACCGAAGAATCCACGCCGCCCGAGAGTCCAAGGATCACCCCGTCCTTGCCCACCTGCTTGCGGATCCCGGCCACCGCTTCGGTGACGTAGTCGGGCATGTTCCAGTCGCCGCGACAGGCGCAGATCTCGCGCACGAAGCGCTGCAGGAGTTTTTTCCCCTGCCGGGTATGCGTCACTTCCGGGTGAAACTGGACCGCGTAGAAGCGCCGCTGCTCGTCTGCCATGCCGGCGACCGGACAGGCGTCGTTCGAGGCCATCAGCTTGAAGCCTGCCGGCATCTGCGCCACCTTGTCGCCGTGGCTCATCCACACCTTGAGCAGCCCATGGCCTTCGCTGTTGCGGGAGTCTTCGATGCCCTCGAGCAGCTTCGTATGCCCGCGCGCGCGCACCTCGGCATAGCCGAACTCGCGCACCTTGCCCGCCTCGACCCTGCCGCCCAGCTGCTGCGCCATGGTCTGCATGCCGTAGCAGATCCCCAATACGGGAACGCCCAGCTCGAAAACGCCTGCGGGCGCCTTGGCGGTGGAATCTTCGTAAGCCGACATGTGGCTGCCAGACAGGATCACGCCGCGGGGTGCGAACTCGCGCACGAAAGCGTCGGAGACGTCGCAGGGGTGAATCTCGCAGTAGACCTGCGCCTCACGCACCCGGCGGGCGATCAGCTGCGTGTATTGCGCCCCGAAATCGAGGATCAGGATCCTGTCGTGCATCCCGATCTCATTCGGCGCGATAGTTGGGGGCTTCCTTGACGATCTGCACGTCGTGCACGTGCGATTCGCGCATGCCCGCCGAGGTGATCTCCACGAAGCGGGACTTGGTGCGCAGCTCCTCCACCGTGGTGCTGCCGGTGTAGCCCATGCTCGCGCGCACGCCGCCGAGCAGTTGCTGGATCACCCACACCACGCTGCCCCTGTAGGCCACCCGCCCCTCGACGCCTTCGGGCACCAACTTGTCGACGTTCATATCCGAATCCTGGAAGTAGCGGTCGGCTGAGCCTTTTTGCATTGCGCCCAGGGACCCCATGCCCCGGTAGGACTTGTAGGAACGGCCCTGGTAGAGCTCGATCTCCCCCGGCGATTCGTCCGTGCCCGCAAACATGGATCCCAGCATGACCGCGTGTGCTCCCGCGCCCAGCGCCTTGGCGACATCGCCGGAAAAGCGGATGCCGCCGTCCGCGATCAGGGGCACGTCGGTTTTCGCCAGGGCCTCGGCGACGTTCTGGATCGCGGTGATCTGCGGCACTCCGACCCCGGCGACGATGCGCGTGGTGCAGATCGATCCGGGGCCGATGCCCACCTTGACGCCGTCTGCGCCATGATCGACCAGCGCCTTTGCGCCATCGGCCGTGCCGACGTTGCCGCCCACCACCTGAATCTGCGGATATTTCTTCTTGATCCATTGCACGCGGTCAAGCACGCCTTGCGCGTGCCCGTGCGCCGTATCCACCACCAGCACATCGGCGCCTGCTTCGACCAGTGCGGCGACCCGCTCATCGGTGCCCTCGCCGACGCCGACCGCCGCGCCCGCGCGCAGCTTGCCTTGCGCATCCTTGCTGGCGTTCGGGTGCTCGGTCTCCTTCATGATGTCCTTGACCGTCACCAGCCCTTTCAGGTGCCATTCGGCGTCCACCACCAGCACGCGCTCCAGGCGGTGCTGGTGCATCAGTTCCTTGGCCTGCTCGCGGCTGGCGCCCTCGCGCACCGTGATCAGGTCCTTCTGCGGCGTCATGATGTTCTTCACCGGCTGGTCGAGCTTGGTCTCGAACCGCAGGTCACGATTGGTGACGATGCCGACCACCTTGCCCGCCCGGACCACGGGAAATCCGGAAATTTTATGCTGCTTTTGCAGCGCCATCACGTCGCGCACGGTCATTTCCGGCGCGATGGTCATCGGGTCGCGCAGCACGCCGGACTCGAAGCGCTTCACCTTGGCGACTTCGGCGGCCTGCTCCTGGGGCGAAAAATTCTTGTGGATGATACCCAGGCCGCCTTCCTGCGCGATGGCGATCGCCAGCCGAGCCTCCGTGACCGTGTCCATGGCGGCGGACACCAGCGGGATGTTCAGTGCGAGAGTTCGGGTGAAGCGGGTCTTGAGGGAAACTTCGCGCGGCAGGACGCGGGAATGGGCGGGAAGCAGGAGGACATCGTCGAAGGTCAGCGCCTTCTGGATGACGCGCATGATCAGCCTTTCACGCAAAGCGGCATTATACTCGCGTCAGTGAAATCCGCTTCCGTGTGCCGGGGGCAGAAGAGGAAACCGACATGTTGCGTATCCTGATTTTCGGGTTGATGCTTGCGTTTGCTACCGCCGCATCCGCGCAGCTTTATCGCTGGGTCGACAAGGACGGCAAGGTGCGCTATGGCGACACGCCGCCGCCGGGGGTAAAAACCCGGACGCTTGGGTCGCCCCCGGGTTCGACCCCGCCTGCCGCGGGCGACGATACTGCCAAGGACGATGCGGCCAAGGATGCCCACAAGGGCCCTCTCACGCCGACCGAGCAGGAGCAGGCGTTCCGCAAGCGCCAGATGGAAGCGCGCAAGTCGCAGGAAAAAGAGGAACTGGCGCGCAAAGACAACGAGGCAAAGCAAGCGAACTGCACCCGCGCCCGGGAGGCCCTTGCCACCTACGACAGCGGGCAGCGCGTCGCGCGCACCAACCCGCAAGGCGAGCGATACTACCTCGATGACGACGTGCGGGCCGCCGAAGCCGTGAAAGCACGCCAGGCGGTGAGCGATTGGTGCGCTTGAGCCGGCTCAGCGCGCCGGGCGGCGGGCGCGGCGGCGGCGTGATTCCTTAGGGTCCACCTGCAAGGGCCGGTAGATTTCCACCCGGTCGCCATCGGCGAGGCGGGCATCCAGGGAAATTCGCCGACCGTAAACGCCCACCGCAGGGTGGGCAGGCATGCCGGCGGCCGCCAGCGCCATGCGAACCGTGGCGCCCTCCTCGAGTTCCAGCGTCACCACGTCCTGGTGGCATGGCAGCGCCTGGATGACCTCAACGCGCAACTTGGCCATACACCGTGTCTGCCCGGCGCTTGAAGGCGTCAACCATGGAGTCCGCAATGGCTTCGAACACCGGCCCCAGCGCCCTGGAGACGACGGCACCGGCGAATTCATACTCCATCGTGAAGTCGATGCGCTCGACCAGCGCGTACATCGCGCACGCCCCGTGCTCGACGATGGCGGAGCGTGCGATGCGCTTCATGGGAGAATCGCGCCTCCAGCCCAATCGCGCCCATGTCGATCGCCCACAACCGCAAGGCCTTCCACGACTACTTCATCGAGGAACGCTATGAGGCCGGCGTCGCGCTCGAAGGCTGGGAGGTGAAGGCGATCCGCGCGGGCCGCGCCCAGCTGGCGGACGCCTACGTGCTGATCAAGGGGGAGGAGCTGTGGCTGATCGGCGGCAACATCACGCCGCTGGCGACGGTGTCCACGCATTACGTGCCCGATCCCGGGCGCACGCGCAAGCTGCTGCTGCATGCGGAGGAAATCCGCCGCCTGATCGGCAAGGTGCAGCAGCGCGGCTACGCGCTGATCCCACTCGACCTGCATTTCAGCAAGGGACGCATCAAGCTGGAGATCGGACTCGCGCGCGGCAAGCTCAAGCACGACAAGCGGGCGGCCGAGCGCGACAAGCAGTGGCAGCGCGACAAGCAAAAACTGCTACGCAGCCGCTGAGCGCCGGGGCGCCGGCGGCACGGCGGCAAGCGCCTGCCACGTGGCGACCACCGTATCCGGGTTGAGCGACAGGCTATCGATGCCCTGCTCCATCAGCCAGACGGCGAGGTCCGGGTGGTCCGAAGGTCCCTGCCCGCAGATGCCGACGTACTTGCCGTGCTTGCGGCAGGCGCGGATCGCCATACCCAGCAGCGCCTTTACGGCGGCGTTGCGCTCGTCGAACTCCTCCGCCACCAGGCCGGAATCGCGGTCCAGGCCGAGGGTCAGCTGGGTCAGATCGTTGGAGCCGATTGAAAAGCCGTCGAAATGCTCGAGGAAGGCCTCGGCCAGCAGCGCGTTCGAGGGCAGTTCGCACATCATGACGATGCGCAGGCCCTCCTCGCCGCGCCGCAGGCCGTTACGCGCCAGCAGCTCGATCACCCGCTGCGCCTCATCCACCGTGCGCACGAAGGGCACCATCAGCTCGACGTTGCTCAGACCCAGTTCGCCGCGCACCTTGCGCAAGGCGGCGCATTCGAGCTCGAAACAGGGACGAAAACTCTCGGCCAGGTAGCGCGCAGCGCCGCGAAAACCGAGCATCGGGTTTTCTTCTTCGGGCTCGTAACGCTCGCCGCCCAGCAGCTTGCGGTACTCGTTCGACTTGAAGTCGGACAGGCGCACGATCACCGGCTTGGGCCAGAACGCGGCCGCGATGGTGGCAATGCCCTCAACCAGCTTCTCGCGGAAAAAGTCCACGGGGTCGGCATAGCCGCGCGCGGCCGCCTGTACTTTGGCGCGCAACTCGGGCGGCAGTTGCGCATGCTCGAGGCAGGCGCGCGGGTGCACGCCGATCTCGTTGTTGATGACGAACTCGATGCGCGCCAGGCCGACGCCGGCGTTCGGCAGCTGGGCGAAATCGAACGCCAGCTGTGGATTGCCCACGTTCATGGCGATCTTGACCGGGATCTCGGGCATCGCGCCGCGCTCGACGGTGCTCACCTCGATCGGCAGCGTGCCTTCGTAAACGTTGCCGGTATCGCCCTCGGCGCAGGAAACGGTGACCGCCTGGCCATCGTGCAGTCGCTCGGTGGCGTCGCCGCAGCCGACCACCGCCGGAATGCCGAGCTCGCGGGCAATGATCGCAGCGTGGCAGGTACGCCCGCCGCGGTTGGTGACGATCGCCGCCGCCATCTTCTTCACCGGTTCCCAGTTCGGGTCGGTCATGTCGGTCACCAGCACGTCGCCTTTTCTTACGCTCGACATCAACTCCACGTTGGCGACCACACGCACCTTGCCGGCACCGATCCTCTGCCCGATGGCGCGTCCGCTGGCCAGCACGCGGCTGCGACCCTTGAGCCGAAAGCGCTCCTCGGTATCGCTGCGCGGGCGCGACTTGACCGTTTCCGGGCGTGCCTGCAGAACGTAAAGGTGGCCGTCCTGGCCATCCTTGCCCCATTCGATATCCATCGGGCGGCCGTAGTGCTTTTCGATCGAGACTGCGGCGCGAGCCAATTCCAGCACGTCGGCATCGGTCAAGGAAAAGCGGTGCTGATCGGCAACGGGGACATCGACCGTACGCACGGAACGCCCAGCGGCGAGGGCGTCAGAAAACTCCATCTTTTGCAGCTTCGAGCCGAGCGCGCGCCGGATGACTGCGGGCCTGCCACGCTCGAGCATCGGCTTATGTACATAGAATTCGTCCGGATTGACCGCGCCCCGCACCACCATTTCGCCAAGACCGTAGGAAGAGGTAATGAACACCACCCCGCGGAATCCGGACTCCGTATCAAGGGTGAACATCACACCGCTCGCGCCCAGGTCGCTGCGCACCATCTGCTGCACGCCTGCCGAGAGCGCGACGACGCCGTGCGCGAAGCCCTGGTGGGCCCGGTAGGAGATGGCGCGGTCATTGTATAAAGAGGCGAATACCTGCCGGATCGCCTGCAGAATGTTGTCCGCGCCACGGATATTCAGGAAGGTTTCCTGCTGGCCGGCGAAGGAGGCGTCAGGCAGATCTTCGGCCGTGGCCGAGGACCTCACAGCGTATGATAAATTACTAGAGGATAACTTTATAAGATCTTGATAATATTTCCTTATCTCTTCCTCAAATTTACTTGGAAATGGTGCAGCCTCGATCCAGCCGCGGATCTCCGCCCCACAAGCCGCCAAGGCCTTAACGTCCTCCTGCTGCAGCCCGGCGATGCGCTTGGCGATGCGGGAATCCAGATCGTCCTGGCGCAGGAATTCGCGATAGGCGTCCGCCGTGGTGGCGAAGCCGCCCGGAACGC
>JANMSV010000030.1:0-2225 GCA_031389685.1 Betaproteobacteria bacterium | reverse complement strand
CCACCACGAACTCACTGGCCTCTGCCGCCATGCTCGCGGCTTCTTCCGCCTGAGTCTCGGTCAGCGCAAGATAATCCGCGCGCTGGCGGGCATCGAAAAGGCGCTCGTAAATGCGACCGGAACGCGGGTCGAGCAGTCCTGGCTTGACGAGCGTCTGGTGAATCGCCGCGCGAACACCCGTGTGCTTCACGAAGTGCCGGCCGTGGGCCAGCAAGACCGCACTCGCCGCATAGAAGGCGGCGTAGTAGGCACGATTGACCGCAAAGTCGTGTCTACCAGCCCGCAACTCGGACCGGGCGGACTCCAACGCATCGGCAGACTTGCGCAACCAATGTTGAACCGCCCGGTCCCGCGCCTCTTCTTCGGTCAGGCAGCGATCCCGTCTCGTTCGATTTCGCGATGCAACGGCAACACCGAGTACAGACCTGCCTCCCACTCCGTCGTCGGCACGACCAGCGGACTGAGCAGCACGTCGTAACGAAGCTGGATGTCATACAGCGCGCCGACGACTGCCTCGCGCTCCCGCCAGGTGATCTCCCGCGAAGTCAATACCAGCAGATCGATATCGGACTCCGCATCCTCGGTACCCCGCGCTTTGGAGCCGAACAGGATCACGCGTTCGACTGGAAATCGCGTGAGGAGTATTTGGCGTGCGGCCTTGATCGCCGCTGTGTCGTTGGGCGATAGGCCAAGCTGATCCAGCGTTCTCATGTGTCGTCCTGTCGAACTGCGCACATCGGCCTGCCTTCGGTGCGGCCCCGCATATCCGCCTGCGTGTGCGTGGCAATCAGCCGATGAGATTCTACACCGTGCTTGACGCGAGGTGACCGTGTCGCCCCCGCCGCCACAGGCCGGAATTATGTGCCGGCAAGCATAGCCCGCGCCTGAATTCGCTCGCGAACTCAGGCGCAAAAGAATCGAGTACAGTTTGCAGCGACGGACTCTAAATCAAACTGCTGCTAAAACAGGGGTCACGTCGCCAGCGGAGGAAGTTGCTTCGACGTAACTACTTGAGGGAATTGGTAGGCGCGATTGGACTCGAACCAACGACCCCTACCATGTCAAGGTAGTGCTCTAACCAGCTGAGCTACGCGCCTAAAGGAACGAGGAGCGGGATTTTAACTGAAATGGACCTGATTCTCTGGCGCCACGCCGAGGCCGAGGACGGCCCGCCCGACCTCGAGCGCCGCCTCACGCCCCGCGGCCTGAAGCACGCCGCGCGCGTTGCCGAGTGGCTGCTGCAGCGGCTGCCGGCAAAGTTCGTGGTTCTCGCCAGTCCGGCCCGGCGGGCGCAGGAGACGGCGCAGGCGCTCGGCGTCGCGTTCAGGACGGTCCCGAGCCTTGCCCCGGGCGCCTCGGTGGAAGCGATCCTCGAGGCCGCCGAATGGCCCGAGCGCAAGTCTTCGGTGGTGGTTGTCGGCCACCAGCCCGACCTGGGCCGCGTCGCGCTACACCTGGTGTCCGGCGCCGCTGGCGACGGCACGATCAAGAAGGGTGGGCTGTGGTGGCTCACCAACCGCGTGCGCAATGACGAGACTCAGGTGGTGGTGCGGGCCGTGGTGGCGCCGGATCTGATTTAGCCCCGGCTCAGTACCGAAACTTTTTTGTCGGAGAGCCCGCTCACGACGAGCTTCATGCCGACGGCCTTCCAGTGCACTGCCTCGTCTTCCAGGGCCGCCGCCGACAGGGGATTCTCGTCGAGCCAGGACTGCGCCAGTTCGATCTCGAACCCGCCAGCGTCACCCGCCACGCGCAGCAGCGGCAGCTTAACGTCGGTGCGCCGGCGCAGGATGAGCGACGCAAGCCTCAGCGCGAACACCAGCGGCCAGTCGTCCTTCTCCAGCCCCGCATCGTGCATCTTGCCCAGCTTGCCGCGGTGCGCGAGCACGATCCTCGCAAGCCGCTGCTGCTCCATGCGCGAGAAGCCAGGCATGTCGGCATTCTGCAGCACGTAGGCGGAATGCTTGTGGTACTGCGCGTGCTCGATGGACAGGCCGATCTCGGCGAGACCTGCCGCCCATTCGAGCATCATGCGGTCGGCGTCGTCCTCGCGCTCCCGGCCCGGCGCCAGGGCATCGTAGATCGTCAGCGCGAGGCGGCGCACGCGCTCGGCCTGCGCCGCGTCCACGTGGTAGCGGCGCGCGAACTGCGCCACCGTCGCCGCGCGCATGTCGCGGTGCTGCACGCGCCCGAGCAGGTCGTAGAGTACGCCGTGGCGCAACGCG
>JANMSV010000064.1:0-1875 GCA_031389685.1 Betaproteobacteria bacterium | reverse complement strand
ACCGCATGGGCGATGTCTACGAGATGTTCTACGGCGACGCGGAGCGCGCCTCGCGCCTGCTCGACCTCACGCTCACCTCGCGCGGGCAATCGGCCGGCGCGCCGGTGAAGATGGCCGGCGTGCCGGCGCACGCCGTGGAGCAATACCTGGCGAAGCTGGTGAAGCTCGGCGAATCGGTGGCGATCTGCGAGCAGGTCGGCGATGTGGCGACCGCGAAAGGCCCGGTCGAGCGCCAAGTCACGCGCATCGTCACCCCGGGCACCCTGACCGACCCGGAGCTCCTGGACGACAAGGCGGACAACATCCTGCTCGCGCTCACCGCAGACAAGTCCACCGTGGGCCTGGCTTGGTTGTCGCTTGCCAGCGGCGAACTGCGCCTTTCGGAAGTCGCGCCGCAGGCGCTCGACAATGAGCTGCGCCGCATCGCGCCGGCCGAGATCCTGGCGGCCGAGGGCGTCGACCTTCCGGGGTTCTTCATCACGCGCCTCGCCGCCTGGCAGTTCGACGCCGATACCGGCAAGAAGCGGTTGCTGGCGCAGCTCGGCGCGGCGAGCCTGGCTGGCTATGGCTGCGAGGACTTCAGCCTCGCCGTATCCGCCTGCGGCGCACTGCTCGACTACGCGAAGAAGACCCAGGGACAGGCGCTTGCCCACGTCACCGCGGTGGCGGCGGAGCGCAGTGCGCAATTCCTGCGCCTCGACGGCGCCACGCGGCGCAATCTCGAAATCACCGAGACGCTGCGCGGCGAGCCCGCGCCGACGCTGTACTCGCAGCTCGACCGCTGCGCCTGCGGCATGGGCAGCCGGCTGTTGCGCCACTGGCTGCACCATCCCCTACGTGACCGGATTGCAGTGGCGCAGCGCCATGCGGCGGTGGAAGTTCTGCTGAACGGATCAGTCCCCATTCACGCGACGCTGCGCCGCTGCGCCGACGTAGAACGCATCACCGCGCGCATCGCGCTGAAGAACGCCCGGCCGCGCGACCTGTCCGGGTTGAGAGACAGTATCGCGCTGCTGCCGGAGCTACGCAACGCCATCCCTGCGGAGAGCGAGCTGCTGCAGGCCCTGCGCGAGGACCTGAAAACACCAGAGGCATGTCTGGACCTGCTGCGTCGCGCGGTGGCGCCGGAACCCGCGGCGCAGTTGCGCGACGGCGGTGTGATCGCCGAGGGCTACTCCACCGAGCTGGACGAGCTGCGCACGCTGCAAACGGGCGCGGGACAGATCCTGGTGGAGCTGGAGGCGCGCGAGCGAGCCCGCACCGGCATCCCGAACCTGCGCGTGGCCTACAACCACGTGCACGGCTACTACATCGAGGTCACCAATTCCCACACGGAAAAGATCCCCGCCGATTACCACCGGCGCCAGACGCTGAAGAACGCCGAGCGCTACATCACGCCCGAGCTGAAGGCCTTCGAGGACAAGGCGCTGTCGGCGCGCGATCGGGCGCTGGCCCTGGAAAAGACGCTTTACGAAGAGCTGCTTGCGGCACTCGCGGCGCACCTGGCCGCATTGCAGCGCATCGCGCGCGCCTTGGCGCAACTGGACGTGCTGGCCGCCTTTGCGGCGGTCGCAACCGAGCGCAGCTACTGCCGCCCCGAGTTCACGGAGGACATCCGCGTCGAGATCGACGCCGGGCGGCACGCGGTGGTCGAGGACCAGGTCGAGCGCTTCATCGCCAACGACGCGCGCCTCTCGCCCTCACGCCAGCTGCTCCTCATCACCGGCCCCAACATGGGCGGAAAGTCCACCTACATGCGCCAGGTGGCGCTCATCGCCCTGCTCGCTCACGTCGGATCCTTCGTGCCCGCCAAGGCGGCGCGCCTAGGGCCGCTCGACCAGATCTTCACGCGCATCGGCGCGGCCGACGATCTCG
>JANMSV010000214.1:0-13046 GCA_031389685.1 Betaproteobacteria bacterium | reverse complement strand
GGTTTCTTCCGCACGTCGATGACGAGCGGGGGCTGGTCGGAACGTAGGGCTTGCCGCAATGCGGCGGGGGTGATGCTCGCGTCCATGGCTCTCTCCTGAAGAGACCGCAGAGCTTGGACGCAAACGTCTTGCCGGGATGGCGCGGGGAGCCTGCGTTCCCCGAAGCGTGCACTTTGCCGCGACCCGGCGGCGTCTGTCAACCCCGCGCCTCGCGCCGCGGCCGCTGCACCCAGGTCAGGGCGGCGTCGAGCGCCTCGCGGCGGCCCGCCTGCAATGCGCCGTAGCCGGGGAGCCGAGCCACGCGTGCCGAGAACTCCGGGCTCTTGAGGGTGTCGAGCAGGACCTTGAGTGCTGCGCCGCGCAGCGCTGCCTTGGCACAGGCGAAGAAGTAGCGTTCGACGGCCAGCGGTGCGAAGGCAAGCTTGTAGCGGGTGGCATCGGCGCGCAAGCCGAAGCCGGCGTCGGCGCGGCCCGCGGCCACCGCCTCGGCCACCGAGAGTTCCTCGCCAGGGGTGGGACGGGACTGGCGATGGATGAAGCGCACGCCCGGGCGCGCCAGGTCGTGCACGCCGCGGATGCGGGAACCGGGCCTGGCGATGAGCCCTTGCTCGCGTGTGACGAATTGGATCAGCGTGTGCTTGCGCGGGTCGAGCCAGCGGCCGAGCGCGGCAGCCGCAGCCGCTGCACGCGGCAGCGCATCGGCAACGTGGAATCCAGCCAGGTCGCATTCGCCGCGGGCCAGCGCAGCGAGGCCCTCGTCCGCGCCGCGGAACACGACCTCCAGCTCGAGCTTGGGCGCGCAGACTTCGCTCAAGCCGGCCAGCGCAAGATCGTGGGTCGCATGCATCGTGAGGTGCGGGCGCGAGTCTGGAAGTGCCCCGGCGAGGAGCAAGGGAATTTCGGCGCGCAGGCGCTCAAAATGCTCGCCCAGGTCGCCGCGCACGCGCTCGTCTGCGTCCAGCACCTTGCGGCCCAGTGCACTGAGGCTGGCGCGGCGCCCGCGCTGCATGTCCACCAGCGGTGCGCCGAACAGGCGCGCGCCCTCGCCCAGCGCACCCCACGCCGAACGGTACGACACGCCCGCCTTGCGGGCCGCCTCGCGCAGCGAGCCCGACTGCGCCAGTTCCGTCATCAGCCGCAGCAGGGTGCGGCCGCGCTCGCGCGGGAAGTCCCGCCCGCTCAGCCAAGCATGGTCGAACTCGACGGTGAAGCTGGTATGCATTCAGGTGCCTATTTAAGTACAGTAGTCCTGCCGTGTAAAGTGACCTTAGAACTTATGGTATGCACAGACTTGCATAATAAGAATGTTTGACGCCATCTTCTCCGACGCGCGCCTGTGGGAGATCGTCGGCCTGAGCCTTGCCGTCAGCCTCTCAGCGGTTGCTCTGGCGACCTTGCTTGGCTTGCCGCTTGGCGCCGCGCTGGCCGTGGGACGCTTCCCGGGACGCCAGGGGCTGATCGTAGTGCTGAACGCGCTGATGGGCTTGCCACCGGTGGTGGTGGGGCTGTTCATCTACCTGCTGCTGTCGCGCGCCGGTCCGCTCGGCGAGTTCGGGCTGCTGTTCACGCCGCAGGCCATGGTGATCGCACAGACCGTGCTGGTGCTGCCGATCATCGCCGCGCTCGCGCGCCAGGCGGTGGAGGACGCGTGGCGCGAGTATGAGGAGCAGCTGCGCTCGCTCGGCGTCGAGGGGTGGGGGGGCGCGCTCACCGTCCTGTGGGACATCCGCTTCTCGCTGCTCACCGCCGTGCTGGCGGGGCTGGGACGGGCCAGCGCCGAAGTCGGGGCGGTGATGATCGTCGGCGGCAATATCGACGGCGTGACACGCGTGATGACCACTGCCATCGCGCTGGAGACCTCCAAGGGGGACCTGCCGCTCGCGCTCGGGCTGGGCATCGTGCTCATCGCCATCGTCCTGGCCCTCAATGCCGCCGCCCACGTGATCAAGGAAGTAGCGCAGCGGAGGGTAGGTTGAGCGCCATCCTGCCGCTGCGCCTGGAAGAGGTCTCGTATGCCGTGGATGGCCGCGCCATCATCGAGCGCGTGAGCCTCGTACTCGAGGCCGGCCCGAGCACCATCATCCTCGGCGCCAATGGCGCGGGCAAGAGCGTGCTCATGCGCCTGATGCACGGCCTGCTCGCGCCGAGCTCGGGCCGGATCGCGTGGAATTCGAAGGGCACACGCCGGCGCCAAGCAATGGTGTTCCAGCGGCCGGTGATGCTGCGGCGCTCGGCGCTCGCCAACGTGGCCTACGCGCTCAAGGTCGCGGGCGTTCCGGCGGCGCAGCGCGAGCGCCTGGCGCAAGAGGCGCTCGAGGAGGTCGGCTTGCGCCAGGCGGCGCAGCGTCCCGCGCGCGTGCTCTCCGGCGGAGAGCAGCAGCGGCTCGCGCTGGCGCGCGCTTGGGCGCTGCATCCCGAGGTGCTGTTCCTCGACGAACCGACGGCCAACTTGGATCCGGGCGCGACGCGCGAGATCGAAACCATCATCAAGGCCTTCGACGCCGCCGGCACCAAGGTCATTATGTCCACGCACAGCCTCGGCCAGGCGCGGCGCCTGGGCGACGAGGTGATCTACCTGCACCAGGGGCGCGTGCTCGAGCGCGCGCCCGTGGACCGATTCTTTCCGCAACCCGCTTCCCCCGAAGCCGCGTCTTTCGTCAAGGGAGAACTGCCATGGGTTTGATGCTGAGGGTATTGCTCGCAATGATGATGTTCTCGACGGTGCAGGCGCAGGCGCGCTACATCACCGTCGCGTCCACCACCTCGACCGAGCAGTCCGGCCTGTTCAGGCACCTGTTGCCGGGATTCGAGAAGAAGACCGGTATCCAGGTGCGCGTGGTGGCGCTGGGCACCGGCCAGGCGCTCGATATGGGCAGGCGCGGCGACGCGGACGTGGTGTTCGTGCACGCGCAGGCGCTGGAGGAGAAGTTCGTCGCGGAAGGCTACGGCCTGCGACGCTTCGAGGTGATGTACAACGACTTCGTGCTGGTCGGGCCCAGGGCCGATCCCGCGAGAGTCGGAGGCGGCAAGGACATCGTCGCGGCGTTACAAAAGATCCAGACCGCGCAGGCGCCCTTCGCTTCGCGCGGCGACAACAGCGGCACGCATTTCGCGGAACTGCAGTTGTGGAAGGCGGCGGGCGTCGATATCTCCAGGGACAAGGGGCCTTGGTACCGGGACACCGGCTCGGGCATGGGTCCTACGCTGAACACGGCGGCCGGATTGAACGCCTACGCGCTCACCGACCGCGCCACCTGGCTGTCGTTCAAGAACCGCGGCGAGCTGGTGATCTCGGTGCAGGGCGACCGGCGGCTGTTCAACCAGTACGGCGTGATCCTGGTGAACCCCGTGAAGCATCCGCACGTCAAGCAGGACCTGGGCCAGACGTTCATCGACTGGGTCGTATCGCCGGAGGGACAGGCGGCCATCGCCGACCATAAGATCGGGGGCGAGCAACTGTTCTTCCCCAACGCCCCCCGGGCCCGATAACAGCCATCGCCATGTCGTGTGGTATAGAGCGGGGGCGTGAACGAAACGATCCTCCTGCTGCTGGCCTCGGGAATGCTGGTGGCCTCGTTCGTCTACGCCTCGGTCGGCCACGGCGGCGCTTCCGCCTATATCGCGGCCATGGCGCTTGCAGGCCTGGCACCGGCGGAGATGCGGCCCATCGCGCTGACCCTGAACGTGCTGGTCTCCTCGATCGCCGCGTTCAAGTTCTGGCGCGCGGGTCACTTCCGCTGGCGCCTGTTCTGGCCGTTCGCCGCGGTCTCGATCCCCTTTGCCTACCTCGGCGGCGCGATCACGCTGCCGGGGCAGATCTACAAGATCGTGGTGGGGCTGGTCCTCGTGTACGCAGCCTGGCCGCTCTGGCGCAGCGGCCGTGCGGGGGACGAAATGCGCGCGGTGCGCGAGCCCGCGATCGCCCTGGCCATGGCGATCGGCGCGGCGATGGGGTTGCTGGCGGGACTCACCGGCGTCGGCGGCGGGATCTTCCTCAGCCCGCTGCTGCTGATGCTCGGCTGGGCAGGGACCAAGCAGACCTCCGCGGTGGCCGCGCCCTTCATCCTGGTCAATTCGCTCGCCGGCCTGGCGGCCGGTTTCGTCGCCGGAACGGCCTCGCTGCCGTCCGCCACCTGGGTGCTCGCCGGCGCGGTGCTGGTCGGCGGCTGGCTGGGCGCGGAATACGGCAGCCGGCGCTTTGCCAATCCCGTCGTGCGGCGCGTGCTCGCCGTGGTGCTGGTGCTCGCCGGGGCCAAGATGGTGCTCGTATGAAGGTTTTCGGCTTCGCCGGCTGGTCGGGCAGCGGCAAGACCACGCTGATCGAGAAGCTCATCCCGCGCTTCACGCAGCGCGGGCTGCGCGTATCGCTCCTCAAGCACGCACACCATACTTTCGACGTGGACCACCCCGGCAAGGACTCCTACCGCCACCGCCAGGCCGGCGCCACCGAGGTGCTGGTCACGTCGTCCCGGCGCTGGGTGCTGATGCATGAGCTGCGAGGTACTCAGGAGCCCTCGTTCGACGGGCAACTGAAGCATCTCTCGCCCTGCGACCTGCTGATCGTCGAGGGCTTCAAGCACGCGCCGATCCCCAAGCTCGAAGTCTGGCGCGCCGTGACCGGCGAGGCGCTGCTGCATCTGCAGGACCCGCACATTGTGGCCGTCGCGAGCGACGCGAAAGTCGAGACGAAGCTCCCACTGCTGGATCTCGACGACGACGGCGGCATCGCCGATTTCATCGTCAAGCACCTGAAGCTCGCATGAACAAGGGCCTGCTCTCCGTCGATCAAGCGCTGCAAGTGCTGCTCGCGGGTGCGCGCCCGGTCACCGGCGTGGAGGCGGTGCCCACGCTGGAAGCCACCGGCCGCGTGCTGGCGCGAGCCCAGGTATCTGCGATGGACGTGCCGCCGATGGACAACAGCGCCATGGACGGCTACGCAGTGCGCACGGCGGACATGAAAGGGCCCGGCACGAAGCTGAAGATCGCGCAGCGCATCCAGGCCGGCGCGGTGGGCCGCGTGCTCGAGCCCGGCACCGCCGCGCGCATTTTCACCGGTGCGCCGATCCCGCCGGGGGCCGACGCGATCGTGATGCAGGAGTACTGCGCGATCGACGGCGAGTTCGTCGTGGTGCACAAGGCGCCGGAATCCGAAGCCTGGATCCGGCGCACCGGCAGCGACATCCGCAGGGGCGACCGGATCCTCGCCGCGGGCATCCGCCTGCAGCCGCAGGACACGGGGCTCGCCGCCTCGGTGGGCATCAAGTCGCTGCCGATGTACCGCAAGGTCAGGCTGGGCCTGTTCTTCACCGGCGACGAGCTGGTCATGCCGGGCGACCCCCTGCCGCCAGGGCGCATCTACAACTCCAACCGCTTCACCCTGAACGGCCTGGCGCAGGTCTTCGGCTGCGAAGTGCGCGACTACGGCATCGTGCCAGATTCACTGGAGGCCACGCGCGCCGTGCTCAAGCGCGCGGCGGGGGAGTGCGACATCATCGTCACTTCCGGCGGCGTGTCGGTGGGGGATGCGGATTACGTCAAGCCGGCGGTCGAGGCCGAGGGTTCGCTCCTCATGTGGAAAATCGCCATGAAACCGGGCCGGCCGCTCGCCTTCGGCAAGGTGGGCGAGGCTGCGTTCATCGGCCTGCCGGGAAATCCGGTGTCCAGCTTCGTCACCTTCCTGATCTTCGTGCGCCCGTTCCTCCTGAGGACCCAGGGCATCGCGCAGGTGGCGCCGCGCGCCATCGAGGCGCGCGCCGATTTCGACTGGCCCGCGCCCGACGTGCGGCAGGAATTCCTGCGCGTAAAATGGAACGCAGCAGGCGGGCTCGAGCTTTACCCGACGCAGGATTCCGCGGTGATGACCTCCACGGCCTGGGCGGACGGCCTGGTGGACAACCCGCCGAACCACGCTATCCGCCAGGGCGAGCGCGTGCGCTACCTGCCTTATTCGGAGTTGTACCGGTGAAAGTGAAATTGCTTTTTTTCGCGTCGCTGCGCGAGCGGCTCGGCACCTCGGGCGAGGACCTGGAGTTGCCCGCGGGCGTGGGCACCGTCGCCGCGCTGCGCTCGCACCTGCGCCGGCGCGGCGGTGCCTGGGAGCTGGCGCTCGCCGACGGCAAACTGGTGCGCACGGCGGTGAACCAGGACATGGCGCCGCCCACCGCCGCCCTCAAGGCGGGCGACGAGGTGGCGTTCTTTCCCCCGGTGACCGGCGGATGAAAGTTTCCGTCCAGACTGCAGACTTCGATTCCGGCGCGGAAATGCGCAATCTCTCGCGCGACCCGAAGGTCGGCGCGGTGGCAAGTTTCGTCGGCGTGGTGCGCGAAGTGGCGCTGACGCTGGAACACTATCCCGGCATGACCGAGCGCGCGTTGCACAAGATCGTGGAGGAGGCGCGCTCGCGCTGGCAGGTGCTGGACTGCACGCTGATTCACCGCACCGGCCCGCTCCAGCCCACCGACCAGATCGTGCTGGTGGCGGTGGCCAGCAGCCATCGCGCCGACGCCTTCGCCGCCTGCGAGTTCATCATGGACTACCTCAAGACTCAGGCGCCGTTCTGGAAAAAGGAAGCGGCGGGCTGGGTCGAGGCGCGCGACGCGGACGACAAGGCCGCGGAGCGCTGGAAGTGAACGCCGCGGCTTTCGCCACCGTCCTGGGCTTCGCCACCTACCGCACCTTGGCTTGAATCCGGGGGCACCTGCCCCCAATTTCCCTGCATGCGTGTCGACAAATTCACCTCCAAGCTGCAGGAAGCCCTGGCCGAGGCCCAAAGCCTCGCCCTGGGGCAGGACCACCAGTACATCGAGCCGCTGCACCTGCTCTCCGCGCTTCTGAGCCAGGAGGACGGGGGCACGGCCGCGCTCATCGCAAAGGCGGGGGGCAACCCGGGTGCGCTGACGAAGGGCCTGGCCGAGTCGCTCGGCCGCATCGCCAAAGTCGAGGGAGCGCCGGGCGAAGTCCACGTTTCGCGCGACCTTGCGGCGCTCCTGAACGTCATGGACAAGGACGCGCAGAAGCGTGGCGACCAGTTCATCGCCTCGGAGCTGTTCCTCCTGGCCGCCGCCGGCGACAAGGGCGAGACCGGCAAGCTCCTCAAGCAGGCGGGCGTGGATCGCAAAGAGCTGGGGAAGGCGATCGACGAGTTGCGCGGTGGTGCCAATGTCTCCGGCCAGAGCGACGAGTCGCAGCGCCAGTCCCTGCAGAAGTACACGCTCGACCTCACCGAGCGCGCGCGCGCCGGCAAGCTCGACCCGGTGATCGGCCGCGACGACGAGATCCGCCGCTGCATCCAGATCCTGCAGCGGCGCACCAAGAACAACCCGGTCCTGATCGGCGAGCCGGGCGTGGGCAAGACCGCGATCGTCGAAGGGCTGGCGCAGCGCATCATCAACGGCGAGGTGCCCGAGTCGCTGAAGCACAAGCGCGTGCTGGTGCTCGACATGGCGTCGCTGCTCGCCGGCGCGAAGTACCGCGGCGAGTTCGAAGAGCGCCTGAAGACGGTGCTCAAGGACCTGGCGAAGGACGAGGGCAACACCATCGTGTTCATCGACGAGCTGCACACCATGGTCGGCGCGGGCAAGGCCGAGGGCGCCATCGACGCCGGCAACATGCTCAAACCGGCGCTGGCGCGCGGCGAGCTGCACTGCATCGGCGCCACCACTCTGAATGAGTATCGCAAGTACGTGGAGAAGGACGCCGCGCTCGAGCGGCGCTTCCAGAAGATACTGGTGGGCGAGCCCTCGGTGGAAGCCACGGTGGCCATCCTGCGCGGCCTGCAGGAAAAGTACGAGCTGCACCACGGCGTCGAGATCACCGACCCGGCGATCGTCGCCGCGGCCGAGCTCTCGCAGCGCTACATCACCGACCGCTTCCTCCCGGACAAGGCGATCGACCTGATCGACGAGGCGGCTGCGCGCATCAAGATGGAGATCGACTCCAAGCCCGAGTCCATGGACAAGCTCGAGCGCCGCCTCATACAACTTCGCATCGAGCGCGAGGCGGTGAAGAAGGAAAAGGACGAGGCCTCAAAAAAGCGCTTCGCGCTGATCGAGGAGGAGATCAAGCGGCTGGAGAAGGAATACTCCGACCTCGAGGAGATCTGGAAGGCGGAGAAGGCCCAGGTCGCGGGCAGCCAGCACATCAAGGAACAGATCGAGAAAATGCGCCTGCAGATGGCCGAGCTGCAGCGCAAGGGCCAGTACGACAAGCTCGCCGAGCTCCAGTACGGCAAGCTGCCGCAGCTCGAAGCGCAGCAAAAGAGCGCCGAGAAGGCGGACGCCAAGTCGGCCAGGACCCAGCTGGTGCGTACCCAGGTCGGCGCGGAAGAGATCGCCGAGGTGGTGTCGCGCGCCACCGGCATCCCGGTGTCCAAGATGATGCAGGGCGAGCGCGAAAAGCTCATTCACATGGAGGACCAGCTCCAGGAGCGCGTGGTCGGCCAGACCGAGGCGGTGCGCCTGGTGTCCGACGCCATCCGCCGCTCGCGCTCCGGGCTGTCCGATCCCAACCGCCCCTACGGTTCATTTCTTTTCCTCGGGCCCACGGGCGTGGGCAAGACGGAGTTGTGCAAGGCGCTGGCGAATTTCCTCTTCGATTCCGACGATCACCTGATCCGCATCGACATGTCCGAGTACATGGAGAAGCACTCGGTGTCGCGCCTGATCGGCGCGCCGCCCGGCTACGTGGGCTACGACGAGGGCGGGCAGCTCACCGAGCAGGTACGGCGCAAGCCCTACTCGGTGATCCTGTTCGACGAGGTGGAAAAGGCGCACCCCGACGTGTTCAACGCGCTGCTGCAGGTGCTGGACGAGGGGCGCCTCACCGACGGCCAGGGCCGCACCGTGGATTTCAAGAACACGGTGCTGGTGATGACCTCCAACCTCGGCTCGCACATGATCCAGCAGATGGCGGGTGGCGACCACGCCGTGATCAAGCTGGCAGTGATGGCCGAGGTGAAGAACCAGTTCCGGCCGGAGTTCGTCAACCGCATCGACGAGGTGGTGGTGTTCCACGGCCTGGACGAGGAGCACATCCGGTCCATCGCCAGGATCCAGCTCGGCGTGCTCAAGGCGCGCCTGGCGAAGATGGACTACGGCTTCGACATCTCGGATGCCGCGGTCACCGAACTGGCGAAAGTGGGCTTCGACCCGGTGTACGGCGCGCGGCCGCTGAAGCGCGCCATCCAGTCCGCGTTGGAGAATCCGCTCGCCAAGGCGATCCTCGAGGGGCGCTTCGCCCCGAAGGACGCGATCCGCGCCGACTACCGCGGCGGGAAGATTACGTTCGACAAATCGCCGGCCCGCGCGGCGGCGTAGTCAATGCAGGAGAACCGGCCGGTTCCCCCGCACCCCTTCCCGCCAAAGTGGGCGCGGATGCGGCGCGACTGCTGCAGCAGCTCTTCCCACAGGCCCTCGGTGTCCTTGCGAAACACCATCTCGAGTTCCGCGTCGATCACCGTCCACAGGCCGCGGTCGATCTCGCCTTTCAGCTCGCCTGGGCGCCAGCCCACGTAGCCCACGTAGTAGCGCGCGTCGTTCGGCGCGTGCTCGATCACCTCGTCGATGGTGTTGGCGCGAAACGCGAGGAACAGGTTCTTCATCAGTTGCACCGAACCCGCCCCGGGGGTGCTGTCGGTCTTCACCAGCGCCACCAGCGCGCCGCGCGAGAACGGCCCGCCGTAGTACACCGGGTCCACCACCTTCTTGGAGGGCGCATGCTTCGGGAACAGGCTGCCCAGGGAACGGCGCGTGGGGCGGTTGAGGATCACGCCGACGTGGCCGCCGCTGGGCACGGGCGCCGCCAGCAGCACCGTCTGCCGGTAGTCCAGGTCGCGGAACATCGGGTGCGCGACGAGGAAAATCGCTTCGCTTTCCTGCGCTTGCGCGACCGCCGGAAGCGCTGCGGCGCACAACAGAATCACCTTCGCGAGGGCGCGCAGAAACTTCACGAAAAACATTGTAGCGCGATTGTCTGCGGGAGTAGACTGGCCTTGGAGTCTGCAACCACGGTCGGAAAGTCCGGCCGCGCCGAGACGCAAATCCGGGCGACCTGTCCGGGCGAGCGATCGAGCTCAAGCGCTGCGAATAAGGACGCGGCGTAATGCGGGTTCCGCATCCAAAAGTGCCGTTCATGCGGCACCGCCCGGCGCAACCGGGCCCCAAAGCCCCGCCTCGTGCGGGGCTTTCGTTTTCGGTCCCCGCCTTGTGCGGGGCTTTCCTTTTCGGTCCCCGCCTCGTGCGGGGCTTTCCTTTTCAAGTCTGCGGTTTGCTTGCGCGGGCCACCAGCTCTTCCCACAGCCCTTCCGTGTCCTTGCGGAATACGATCGCTTCCTCCGCGGGCAGCACGTACCAGCCGTCGCGGCCGAATTCGCCCTGCAGCTGGCGCGGCAGCCATCCGGCGAATCCCGAGTACAGCCGGTAGTCCGTTTCCTTGCGCTCGAGCAGCGCCTCGACGTTGTCCGGGTGCATGCTGAGGTAGAGGTTTTTCAGCACATGGAAGGCGGGCGCGGCGGGCGGCTCGCTCGCACGGAACACGGCGATCACCATCTGGGGCATCACCGGGCCGCCGAACCACAGCGCCTTGCCGCGGTGCTCGGTGCGCGTCGGGCGGTTGAGGATCACGCCGACGGTGTGGAAGTCGGGCGTTTGCGTCACCAGCACCACGCTGCGGCCGAAGTTCGAATCCTCCAGCCCGGGCTTGGCGACGAGCAGGAGGCCGTTGGGCGGGAGTTCCTGCTGTGCGCCGGCGCCGGCGGCGAGCAGCAGCGCGGCGAGCAGGGCGAGGAGGCGCTTAGCGCGGAGAATTGCGCACGACATGATTACGGGGCGCCCTTGTCCATCGGTTCCGTCATGTTGGTCTCCTGGGTTGACTGCTGCTCCTGGAAAGGCAGGGCGCGGCGCTGGTCCGGCTCGGGCGTGTCGTGATGCCTCGTTCAGGCGCCGCCCACTCAGTGCCTTGCAAAAAGGAGGTGCGTTACAGCGGGCGCGGCGACCGTGCGCACAAGCTCGAGTCCGTGCAGATTGTCGCCGACGCCATCGAACAGGCGCTGGCCGCCGCCGAGGACCGTGGGCACGACGTTGATCTCCATCTCGTCGACCAGTCCGGTCGCGAGGTATTGCTGCGCGACATTCGCTCCGACGGCAAGCGCGACGTCCTTGCCCCCGGCGGCGCGCCGTGCCTGCTCCAGCGTCGCCTCGATGCCGTCGGTGACGAACGTGAAGCTCGTTCCTCCGTCAAGTTCGAGCGGCTCACGCCCGTAATGTGTAAGCACGAACGCCTGTGGCTCCGATGTTGGCAAGCGACGCCTCGACGACCTGCGCGCTCTCGTTGATCTCGCCGCCTTCAAGACCATGCATCGCTCGCCAGATTGCGAGTGGAAATGCCCATTGGTGCAGACGCATGCCGCCGATACCGAGGGGATTTTCCACGCTCTGGCCGGGACCGGCAACGAAGCCGTCGAGCGACATCGAGATCCTGAAGCGCAGCTTGGACACCGCCTGGCTCTCCCGTAAATATGGCGACTCGACCGGTCCGCTGCCCGTGTACTGCGCCCGGAGCGGCTTCGGGATCAAGATGCACGAGACAAGTCCACTTGCAATCAGCGACGTGACGTAGTAGAGGCTTTCTGCGTACCACGGTTCCTGGTGACCTGTAGCCCAGGGTGAAGTAACCCATATAGCGGCGCTGAGCGTGGCGGCAAGAATGATCGCACGAATTGCACGGCATTTCATGGCGGCCTTTCGTTTGAGTTAAGCGGGCTGCCGTAGGTTCCGCTCGCAAACGTTTCGGCATGCGCGATTTCTCCAGTGATTTCTAAAATCATCAAGCGCTCATCCACTGCCATTCAACGTCTGGCGTGAATCGCGCGCCGCTTTTGGCGCGTCGGCTTCGACGGCACGGTTGGGTGGCAAATTTCCCCAATCACAAATCCTCCGGTTTCAGACCCGTGCGTTTGGAGATTCGGGCAAGCATGCGCGGCCCGATCTCCTCACGGTCGTGAAACGCGAAGACGACGTCTGGCCAGCCGGACCGGGAGAGGGTTTTGTGTGAACCGGACTGGCGCTTGAGCGTCCAGCCGATCCGGTAAAGAGCTGCAAGTACACGATTGGCCTTCGACGAAGGCCAAGAGGTCATGCCACGGCGATAGAGATGGACTGAGGTCCGGTCTCGTTGTGTTCGAGGCGTTCCGCGAGCACGCGAAAAGCCAGCGCCTGAGCTTTCCCCATAGCCTCCTGGGCGGTCGCGCCGTAAGCCAGAACGCCCGGTAGTTCAGGGACTTCCGCCAGCCAGCGCCCGTCGTCTTCCCGCTCGTGCTCGATGGTGAAATGCATAGAGACCTCGATAGTTGCTGCGATTCTACGCTCGCTGTGGATTTGCCACCCAACGCAAAGCTAACCTGCGAGCTACGAGGCGCGAAGCGCCGACGTAGCGAGTCAGGTTGAGCGCGGGGTTAGGCCTCAACGCCTTCGACATACGAATTGCCGCGTGCAAGGAGCGTCGAGGCATCACGAACGATTCGATCAACGACTTCGCGCGCGGAGGAGATCTCACGAATGAGACCGGCGGACTCGCCGGCAATCACAGCCGCAATGTCAAAGTTCCCATCCTTGCGTGCCGCAACATATCTCGTCGACTCTACATCCAGGTGGCGCATGAGTTCAACCTCGCGACCGTACCAGCGTTCCAGATGTTCATTGCGCAAGCACCTTCCGGTAAACGGAGCGGGCCAAACATTGCGCCGCGAGATGTCGAACACAATACTCCGCAAAGTATCGTCACCAGAGGCGGCGCAAATGCGGTGCTTTGCTGCCTCCGCGCCAGCGGCCTCCGGTGTTGCATAGAATCGAGTGCCCACGAGAACACCGGAGGCGCCGAGCATAAGCGCGGCGGCCAATCCTCGGCCGTCCGCGATCCCGCCTGCCGCGACGATTGGTATGTTCGTCCTTAGTTCGTCTACCAACTCCGGCACCAGCGTAACCAGGCCGCGGGATGCTCCATGTCCACCCGCCTCGGTGCCCTGCGCGACAAGAATGTCCGCGCCGGATGCG
>JANMSV010000148.1:0-1899 GCA_031389685.1 Betaproteobacteria bacterium | reverse complement strand
AACAACCTCGAAGTCGACAATCGCGGGTACGTCCTCGCGGTCGACCGCAACGGCGCGGGGTTCGATATCCTGCAGCTGAAGGGCGACGCGAAAAAGATCGGCCTCGGCACGGACCAGGGCCACGACGATGACGATGACGACTGAGCAAGGCCGGCGCCGCTAGAATTGGCGCCGGACGCGTTGAAAAGAAGGCGGCCCTGAAGGTCGCCTTCCTTTTTTTGATGCAAGATAACGACCATGAGCCTGGGCCTCAGGCGGCGCTTCATGGATCCCCTGTTCGAGGAGGTGGACGCCTCCTCGCTGGTGTTCCTGCGCGTCGCCTTTGGCGTCATCATGCTGGTGGAGTGCTGGCGCTTCTGGTCGCACGGCTGGATCGAGCGCCACTACATCGAGCCGCAGTTCTTCTTCAAGTACTACGGCTTCGAGTGGATCGGGCCCTGGGCGGGCGAGGGCATGCTCTGGCACTTCGCGGCGCTCGCGGTGCTCTCACTTCTGATCACGCTCGGGGCCCTCTACCGGCTCGCGGCGGTGGCGTTCTTCTTCGCCTTCAGCTACGTCTTCCTGCTCGACCAGGCGCGCTACCTGAACCACTTCTACCTCGTCATCCTGATCGCCTTCATCCTGATGGTGGTCCCCGCGCATCGCGCGTTTGCGCTGGACGCGGCGCTTCGGCCGCGGCTGCGAAGCGCCACCGTGCCGGCCTGGTCGGTGTGGCTGTTCCGCCTGCAGTTCGAGCTGATGTACATCTTCGCCGGCATCGTCAAGATCAACGCCGACTGGCTGCGGCTCGAGCCCATGGGGATGTGGCTGGCGCGGCGCGACGACTGGTGGCTGGTCGGAGAGCTGTTCAACCAGGACTGGGTGGTCGCGGTCGCATCCTACGGCGCGATCGCCATCCACATCATCGGCGCGCCATTGCTGCTGTTCCGGCGCACGCGCGGCTGGACCATGGTGATCTACTTCGCGTTCCACCTGGCGAATCACTTCCTGTTCCAGATCGGCATCTTCCCTTGGGTGGCGATGGCCGGGACCCTGATGTTCCTGGAGCCCGATTGGCCGCGGCGCGCGCTGCGCTGGGCGCGGCAGGGCGCGCAGCGGCTGCTCGGGCGCGGCGCCGAGGCGGCCCGTGGCTGACGTGAGCGAACCGCTGCGCCCCGGCCAGCTGCTGTTGCTGGGCTTCATCGCCGTATGGCTCGCGATCCAGGTCCTGGTGCCGCTGCGCCACCTGCTCTACCCCGGAAACGTGAGCTGGACCGAGGAGGGGCACCGCTTCGCGTGGCAGATGAAGCTGCGCGACAAGGATGCCGATGCGACGTTCGTCGTGCGCGACCCGGCCAGCGGCCGCGAATGGCGCGTCGAGCCGCGACGCTATCTGGCGCGCCACCAGGTGGGCGAGATGGAGTCGCGGCCCGACATGATCCTGCAGTTCGCGCATCACCTGGCCCGCGTGTGGGCCGAGCAGCGCAAGGTTCCCGGGGTCGAAGTGCGCGCGCGCGTATGCGCCTCGCTGAACGGTCGCAAAGCGGCGCTGCTCATCGACCCGGAGCGCGACCTCGCCCGCGTCGAGCGCAGCCTGCGCCATGCCGACTGGATCTTGCCCCTCGAGCAGCCTTTCGAGCGCCCCGAGCCGAGGACCGGCCGGCATGACAGCAGCTGCTGATCACCTGGGCCCGGTCATCCTGTTCGACGGGGTTTGCAATCTGTGCACCGGCAGCGTGCGCTTCGTGATCGCGCGCGACGCGCGCAAGCAGTTCCGCTTCGCTTCGCTCCAGTCCCCGGTGGCCGAGAAGCTGCTTGGCGAACGCAGCCCGCTCGATACCATGGTTCTCGTGATGGGCGGCAGAACCTACCGCAAATCGACCGCGGCGCTGCTGATCGCCAGGCGGCTCGACGGGCTGT
>JANMSV010000016.1:0-13079 GCA_031389685.1 Betaproteobacteria bacterium | reverse complement strand
GCCGCCAAGGTGCACAAAAAGATCGAGGAGAAAGTTACGCCGAAGTAGCGATCCGGCGCAGCGCCTCGATCCAGAGCGCAGATTCGTTGAGGCAGGGCAGGGCGCGGAACGCGCCGCCGCCCGCGTGCATGAAGATTTTTCTGCCTTCGATGGCAATCTCCTCCAGCGTTTCCAGGCAGTCGGCGACGAATCCGGGGCACAGCACGTGCACGCGGCGCGTGCGCGCCGCGCCGAGCTCGGCCAGCACCTGCGAGGTGTAGGGTTGCAGCCAGCGTGCCGGGCCGAAGCGCGACTGGAAAGTGACGCGATACCCGCCTGGCTGCAGCTGCAGCGCCTCGGCCAGCAGCTGCGCCGTGCGCTCGCACTGGTCCCGATACGGATCGCCGCGCTCCACCGCGCGCTGGGGCAGGCCGTGGAAGCTCATTACCAGCACGTCGGGGCGCTCCTGCACCAGCGCCGCAAGCGCCGCGATATAGCCGGGGTGCTCGTGAAACTGCTCGACGAAGTCCACCTGCCTGCCGACAACGTCGCGGATCGATTCGGTGGTGCTGCGCGCGTACTGCGGGTACAGGGGAACGATGCGCGGCTGACCAGGAAGCTTCTCCAAGGCGCCGGCGATGCCCGGTTCGCCATAGCGCATGGCGTACTCGACCGGCAGGCCGGTGGCCTCGCGCAGCAGGCGCGCCTGCCGTGCGGTATGCACCGCCAGCGGAGAGCCCTCCGGCAGCCAGATCTTGGCGTACTTGGCGGCGGACTGCGCAGGGCGCCGGCGCAGCACCACGCCGTGCAGGATCGGCAGCCACAGCCAGCGCGGCAGCTCGACCACGCGCGGGTCGGACAGGAATTCGGCGAGGTAGGTGCGCACCGCCGCCGGTGTCGGGGCCGCCGGCGTGCCGAGATTGACGAGGAGGATGCCGTTCAGGACTTGGACAGTGCGCTCGACAGGAGCTTCGCAGTGACGTCTACGATCGGCACCACGCGGTCGTAGGCCATGCGCGAGGGGCCGATGACGCCGACCGTGCCGACCACTTCGCCGTCGACCTGGTAGGGGGCGGTCACCACGCTCACGTCCTCGGGCGCCGTGACCCCGGACTCCCCGCCGATGAAGATCTGCACGCCCTCGCCGTGCAGCGACAGGTCGAAGATGCGCAGCAGCGTGGTCTTGTGCTCGAACATCTCGAACAGCTGGCGCAGGCGCCCCATGTCCTGCGACAGGTCCTGCGCCGTGAGCAGGTTGCGTTCCCCGGAAATGACGTAGGGCTCGCTGCCCTCGGACACCGCGCGGGTGCCCGCTTCGAGCGCCGCGCTCATCAGCTGGATCATGTCCTGGCGGATCTCGTGCAGCTCCCGGTGCAGGCGCTGGCGCACCTCCTCGAAGCTGTGGCCGGAGTAATGCTGGTTGATGAAGTTGGCGGTCGAGACCAGCTCCGCCGGCGAGTAATCGCGCCCGGTGAACAGGATGCGGTTCTGCACGTCGCCCTCGGGCGTGACGACGATCAGCAGCACCCGTTTCTCGGACAGGCGCAAGAACTCGATCTGGCGGAAGCTGAGGGTGCGCCGGCGTGGCGTGACCACCACCCCGGCGAACCGGGTGAGCTGCGACAGCAGCTGGGAGGCGCTCTGGATCACGCGCTGCGGGTTGTCCGGGTGCAGCTGGTCTTCGAGCTGGCGCTGCTCACCCGAGCCGAGCGGCTTCATGATCAGCAGCGTGTCGACGAAGAACCGGTAGCCCGCCGGCGTGGGCACGCGCCCGGCGGAGGTGTGCGGGCTGGAGATGAAGCCCAGCTCCTCCAGATCCGACATCACGTTGCGGATGGTGGCGGGCGACAGGTCCAGCCCGGAGTGTTTGGACAGGGTGCGCGAGCCGACCGGCTGGCCCTCGGCGATATAACGCTCGATCAGCGTCTTCAGCAGGAGCTGGGCGCGTTTATCGAGCATCCGGGGCATTCTACACATGCGGTTAGAATGCCGCGATGCCAAAGGCCGCGTTCCGCTGCGTCGCGCTGATCGGCAAGCACACAGCGGAAATCGCCGAGTCGCTGCGCGAGCTGCGCGCGCTGCTGCGCGGCCGTGGCTGTGAGGTGCGGGTGGAGCGCGACACTGCGGCGCGCATCGGCGAGTCCGAGGGCGCCGCGAGCTACGACGAGATCGGGGCCAGCGCCGACCTGGCCATCGTTCTGGGCGGCGATGGCACCATGCTGGCGGCCGCGCGCAACCTGGCGCGCCACAAGGTGCCGCTGGCGGGCATCAACCAGGGGCGCGTCGGATTCATGACCGACATCGCACTCAAGGACATCCGCAGTTCCGTAAGTGCGATCCTGGACGGCAACTACAGCATCGAGGAGCGCGCGCTGCTGGAGGCGGAAATACTGCGCGGCGGCAAGAGCCTGTTGCGTACGCTGGCGCTCAACGAGGCGGTGGTGGGCAAGGGCGCCCAGGGGCGCCTGATCGAGGTCGAGGTGCACATCGACGGCGAGTACGTGTACGCGCTGCGCGCTGATGGCCTGATTGTCGCCACGCCCACCGGCTCCACGGCCTACGCACTGTCCGCGCAGGGACCGATCCTGCAGCCGGGCGTGGGGGCGTTCGCGCTGGTGCCGCTCAACCCGCACGTGCTCTCCGCGCGGCCGGTGAGCGTCAGCGATCGCAGCACGATCGAAATCGAGCTGCTGCGCGCGGTGGACGCGCGCGCGCATTTCGATGGCTTCGCCCTCACCGACATGGCCGCGGGGGACCGGCTGGTGCTCAAGCGATCGGCGGACGCCGTGCGCTTCGTGCACCCGCCGGGCTACAGCTACTTCGCCATGCTGCGCGAGAAGCTGAGCTGGAGCGAATCGGGGGGACAGCGGCCCGAAGACTGACGCGTTGTCCCGTCGCTAAGCCTTGAGCACTGCGACGGGCAATCCGAGCTTTGGTTTGGGGTTCAATTGACGTCCGCGCGGCAGTGCATGGCGGCAGCGTTTCGTGGCTAAGGCCTCCCGGGCCGGACCGGACCGCCCGTTCGCGAAGACGAACGAACCGCGCGCAGGAGGTTGTCGATGGTGCGCAACTGCATCCTCTTCACTGGCGAAGGCGGGCTCTTCTCATCCAGAATTTCGGTACCGTAACCGGGCTTGTCGATGACCACGCTGCCAAACTGATTCTCCACGATGATGGCGTTATCTTTGTCCGCTCCTTCCGGTTCCAGCAGCGACACTTTGGCGGAAGCATCCACCATCACCCCGTTCTTCTCCTGCCGCTCGGTCACTTCGCCCTCGACATGCGTGCCGCGAATGCCGATCGTGGCGACCAGGACCCTGACCTGCATGTTTTTCCTTTCCTTGCGGGCAATAAGCCCGGAGACGAAGCGAAATGCGCCCTTGAGGACGCTGGAGTAAAAGGCGTCCTCATTGGCACCGCCCGACGCATAGCTGTATCGTGCCACCTCGAATTCGGCATTGGGCCCCAGGGTAAAGCGCGCCTTGTCGGCAAACTCGATCTGCAAGACCGTCCCGGCGCCGGTGCGGATGCGCTCACCCGCAAACACGGGATCTCCCGCCGCCAGCTTTCGCGCCGGACCGCCCGGCGCCTCCGCATTGCTCAATTGGTCGCCCGTAATCCGCGACACCCGTCCGATGGAAGGCGTCGCAGCCGCGACAAGGGCCGGCAGCAGCCACAGACCCAGAACAATCAGCCTGATGCCGATAAGGTGGAGTTTCATTGCGTGACTCCTTGGCAAGTTCCCCGCGTCATTGACGATCCCTACGCTGCATCGTGATGCTTCCTCAGGTGGCGGCCCTGGTCGCGGTGTCTCGACGCCTTGGGGGCGGCGATTGACCTTGCGCGGGCCGAGGGCTAGATTCCGACGGATCCGCGCAACGCATGCGCCTTTCGGTTTCTATTTTCGCTCCCTTTTCGCCCAAGGCGCGCCCGGTGATCCAATAATGAGTGCGCAAAGTCACAGATTCGCACTTCTGCTGTCCGTCACGCTGGCCGGCATGGCGGTCCTGATCATCGAGATCACCGCCACGCGAATGCTGGCGCCTTTCTTCGGCAATTCCATTTTTACGATTTCGAGCGTCATCGGCATTGTGCTGGCTGCGCTGGGCCTTGGCTACTATTTCGGCGGTTGGTTGGCGGACCGCAAACCCTCCGAGGCGTGGTTCTTTTCCTTGATCGTGATCGCAGGTTTTTCGGTTCTGTTGCTGCAATTTTTCAACGCGATGCTGTTGCCGGGCATCGCTTACAGGCTGTCTCTGGTCAACGGTCCGCTGGTCGTATCCATGATGATGTTCTTCCTGCCCGCCATGTTCCTGGCGATGCTGTCGCCGTTCGCCATCAGGCTGATGCACGCGCGCGATGCCAGCAGGGGCGTTGGCAATGCGTCAGGGCTGGTGTTTTTCTGGTCCACGCTGGGCAGCCTTGCGGGCAGCCTGAGCACGGGCTTCCTGCTGATCCCGCAATGGGGGATCGGCAACATCATCGTCGGCGTGGGGTCGGGCCTGGTGCTGCTTGGCGGCGTCGGACTGCTGATTTGCCGAAAGGTGCCGAAGATCGTTCCGGCCGGACTGGCGGTTCTGGGCCTGCTATTTGGCATTGCACTGAGGCAAATCGAGACGGCGGATGACCGGGGTGTCGTTTTCGCCGTGGACGGTCTGTATGAAAGAATCGTGATCCGCGACATACCACATCGCGGCCGCAACGCGCGCATCCTGTTGCAGGACCACAACGTCAGCGGCGGCTTGTATCTGGATGACGGCAGCATGGCGTTTGACTACACCAAGTACTTCGATCTGTACCGACTGTTCACGCCCGAACTGACAAGCGCCCTGGCGATCGGCGGCGGCGCGTACACCGTGCCCAGGTCCATTCTGCACGATTCCCCGCGGGCGATCGTGGATGTGGCGGAAATCGATCCGTCGCTGCATTCACTGGCAGTCCGGTACTTCGCGCTGCCCGACGATGCGAGGCTGAGGAATCATGTGATCGACGGGCGCCGGTTCCTGCACGACACCGCCGAGCGTTACGACCTGGTCTTCGCGGATGCCTATCGTTCGTTCATGTCCGTGCCCCTGCAATTCACCACCCAGGAGTTTTTCCGCCTGGCGCGAAGCAAGCTCAGGGAAAACGGCGTACTGATCGCCAACTACTACGGCAGCCTGGGAGCGGACAGCCGATCGCTGATCTATTCCGTTCTCAGAACGATGCGCAGCGTCTTTCCGCAGGTTTATGTCATCGCGACGGTGGATCCAGGCAGCGAGGAATTGCAGAATTTCATTTTTATCGGTCACAACTCCTCAAATCCGGACAAACGAACTGATTTGCGGCAAGCGGCAGCGGTCGAGTTCGCCTACCCGATGCTGAGAGGCGTCGCCGCGCTGGAACTGCGTCCGGCGGATGCGCTGCTCAATTCCCATGCCCTGCTGACCGACGATTTCGCCCCGGTCGAGCATTACGCGGCAAACGCGATCCGCCGGTATGACGCTATGTCAAGAAACTCGCGTTGACGTTCTTCTACAGGTCGAAGCGCATCATCATCGAGAAGCCGTAATCGGTGACCTGGTCCTGGGCGAGGCGCGTACCGAACACGAAGTTTGCCGTCAGGCCCTTGCCAAAATGGCGCCACCCGGCAGTCAGCAAGACGCTGTCGGGGTCGTTTGCCGGCTGCTCGCCCGTCGCGAACTGGACTTTCAGGGGATCTCGGGTTTTTTCGTACATCAACCCGGCGTAGGTTTCCGAAGCGCCCCGGCCATAGGCGGCCTCCCCTGACAAATTCCATTGCTTGATGCTCTGGCTGGAGCTGCCGACCGCGGTACCGTTGCTTTCCAGGTAGGCGTCCTGCTTCCGCTTTGCCGCAAGCAGGCCCAGCGATTCGGTCAGTTTCCAGTTACCCCAGGCGGAGACGTGGGTCAGATTCGTCGATGCGAAATCGCGCGTCGATGAAAATTCACTGTCCACGGCAACCGTGACCAGTGCCGGGGGTGGTCCCGCGAACAACGAGGCCAACGTCCTGGACTGACGGGTGTTGAACTGGCCATGCCCCAGACTCAAATCAAAGCTCCATGTGTCGGACAGCAAATAGGCGAAATAGGGACTGACATTGAAACCGCGCGTTCTTTCATTGCCCACATTGAACGCGGTAATGAAATTACTGGCTTCATGGCCGACGGCGATGCCAAGGACGTACTTGTCCGATCGCGTAAAGTCAAAGCCAGCCAGAAGGTTGTGGGTATCGCCATGAAATCTGGTGCGGGAGAAATCGTTCTCCAGAGAGTTATATGCGGAGCTGATCCACAGGCTTTCGGTATCGCCGCCATTGCCACCGTCTGCGCTGCCCGCAGCGGAGGGGTCCTTGAGGGCGGCCGCAAGGTAATTGAAATCGCTGAGGCTGTCCGCATGCGCGTTGGCCGCCAGCATGCGGCCAAGCTGCGTCACTTTTTCGGATCTTTTCAGGCGTCGGTGACTGAACAACTGCGCCCTGATGGCTCCTGCGACCGGCTGAATCTGCGTCCCGAGGGTGGTCGCGTCGGTGATGGTGTTGCTGGGGCTGATTTGCTCCTGCGGAATCTCGATCAGCGTAAAGGCCAGGGCAGTGCTGCCGTATGACAACAACGCACATCCGAGAATCCTGCGGAGGGTCTTCTGGAGCACGGTGTTCTCCAAAATGGTGGACACAGTCCCTTATGCCGGAGGCAGGATAGTGCAAGTCAGGGATGGTGACAACATAAAGTCCTCTGCGGCATCGGCCTTGAACCGGGAAATCCCCAAGCCTGCAGAAAATGCGGGATATTCGAGCACAAGGACCGACCGCGGTCGGTCCTTGTGCGCGCCTGTCCCGCCCGCGCTTGCCTGAACGGGACAAATGCGGGCAGCATTCGTCATCGCGCCGAGCGCGCACGCCCCGAACGCCTGGAGAGCACCCCATGACAACCCCGATCGATCACCGGGATACACCACGCAAGTGCAATTCGCGCTGCACGGGCCTGCACGGCGTACCCCGGGCGCGATAGATTTTCCTATCCGTGCATCGAACCACCCAAAGGGTTGGCCATCATCGTGTTCTTGCGCACCAAACTGCATTCCTTCGGACCGGTACTGGTGCTGGCCTTCCTGCTGCTTGTTTCTCTCGTGCTCAGCGCAGCGCTTGCCGTGCTTGAACGTTATGCCGGTGGGATCTGGAGCAGTTCCTACGATATCTTCGCGATTCTCTCCTCGGTGATTGCATTCGGGGCCATCGCCTGTCTTTTTGCGGTGATCTACAAAGGGCTGCCGGATGCACCACTTTCCTGGCGCGATGTCTGGATCGGTGCCGCTTTCACGGCGGGATTGTTCAGCCTGGGAAAATATGCGATTGGCCTGTACCCGGGCAACAGCGGCGTGGCCTCGAGCTTTGGCGTGGCAGGGTCGCTCATCGCATTGTTGCCATGGGTCTATTACTCGGCACAGATATTTTTCCTGGGTGCGGAGTTCACCAGGCAGTACGCACTGGAGTTCGGCAGCCTCCAGCATGGGGCGCAGCACCTGGCGACAATTGAGTCAGTTGGCTGCCGAACAGACGGCGCCGTGGCAGACGGATAGATTGCGCGCCTTGTCCAGGCCGCGCAAATGATGCCCGCAGTGCGTACTATCGGAATTGTCTTCTTCGCCCTGGCGGCCGGTTGCGCCGGGGTAAAGGAGGCGCCGCCGAGCGTGATGGCGCAAACAGGACTCCTGATGGTCGATCCGTCCCTGCTCGGGCCGAACCAGGGCGGGGCCGTCGCGGCCGAGCCGTCCCGGTCCGAAGTGAAGGAGGAAGCGGCCGTCGCGTTGGCGCCGCCGCCGCCGCCTTCCAAGAGCCGGAGCGCCGCCAAGGCCGCTCCGCCGCCCGCCAAAGCGACTGTAAAAGTTTCCGCCTCTGCGCCGTCCATTGAGCAGCCACGGAAGAATGAGGACCCTCCTCCCGTCGCTAAAAAGCTGGAGCCGCCACTGGACGTGGCGGCTCTGAAGGCGCGGCTGCGGGACACCAATGCCATCGGCGTCTTCACCAAGCTCGCGCTCAAGAACCAGGTGGATGACCTGCTGCAACAGTTCCGGGCGCTTCACCGGAGCGGGCAGAAGACCAGCGTCGCCTCACTGCGGCAACCGTACGACATGCTGGTCCTCAAGGTGCTCGCGCTCGTCCAGGACAGCGATCCATCCCTGGCCCGCACGATCTCGGGGTCGCGCGAAGCGATCTGGGGCATCCTCGCGGATCCGGAAAAATTCAATTCAGTTGCCTGACTTAAGGAGAAGCGTCTTGATCACACGTGCCCGGGCTTCGGCCTTGATATTCCCGCTCGCGACGCTCTTCGCAGGACCGTCGCCGGCCGCGGAAGACGCTGCGCTGCTCAAGGACCTGACATCCGTCATCATGCTGTTGGGCAAGCCATGCGGCCAGGTCGTGAGTGCCAAACGGCAAGCGGAGAACGACCACATCGCGTCATGCAAGAACGGCAACCGCTACCGGGTATTCGTGAACGCGGAAGGCCGGGCCGTCGCGCAGAAGCTATGAACCTGGGCTGATCCACATGCAACTAGACGACCAGCGGGCCAGCGGCAACGTCGAGGATCGGCGTGGGATCGGCATGGTTGGGCGCGGTCTGGGCGTGGGCGGCGTCGTGATCGCCGTCATCGCCTATTTCCTCGGCTTCGACCCTAGCACCGTGCTGAACGTGGCCGAGCAGGTCACCTCCCAGCGCGAAACGCGCGAGGCGCCCAAGGGCGCGCCCGCGGACCAGATGGGGCAGTTCGTGTCCAAGATCCTCGGCAGCACCGAGGTCGTCTGGGGCAAGATCTTCCAGCAGTCGAACAGCCAGTACCGCCCCCCGACGCTGGTGCTCTATGACGGGCAAGTCCGCTCGGCCTGCGGCATGGGGCAATCGGCCATGGGCCCCGCAGGGCCGGGGTGTCGTGCCAGATTGTCCAACTCCGCCCGGGACATTCCATACGCTATCGTACATAAGGCGATCGCCCGGCGTTCACAGGTGTGATTCCTTGTAGTCGAGTTCCTGTTCGAATTCGTGCAGCACATCATCGCTGATCTGGTTCCCGCGCCAGATGCGAATCAGCTCCTGCCGCCCGGCATTGATTGCGGCGTGCCTGAGCCGCCGCGCGAGCTCGGCGCGATCTTCCGCAACAGACGCGTCCGCATCGCCAGCGGCGTTTTTCTCGGCGAATTCGGCACTGATGCGTCCCGCCAGGTCAGGTGCAACGCATTCCTGCTGCGCCAGTGCATCGATGGCGGCAATCGCCGCCTTGCTCATGACGTTGCGCGCGTTCTCGTGTTCCTCCCGCAGGCTTCGGTCGATGCCGACCCGGAGCCTGCGGATCAGGGCCGGCAGTGTCAAACCCTGCAGCACCAGTGTCACCGCGATGATCACAAAGGTGAAAAAGATGATGACATCGCGGTACGGAAACGGCGTCCCGTCGGCGAGCGCGATCGGCAGCGCCAGAGCGGCCGCCAATGACACGATGCCGCGCATGCCGCACCAGCTCATGATGAAAAACTCCGCCTCGGGCGGTGCCGCCTCGCTCCTGCGCAGCGAGGCGCTCAGCTTGCGCGGCAGATACAGCGCCGCATAGACCCAGGCAAAGCGGACGATGATCGCAACCGCGCTCAGCAGGGCTCCGTCGGCCATGAGCTTGGCCGCCGGGTATCCCTCCAGGCGCGCAACGCTGTCCGAAAGCTGCATGCCGATCAGCACGAAAACCAGCATGTTCAACAGGAACACCATCACGTTCCACATCGAGCGCGAAAGAATGCGCATCTCCGCCGATACGATGACTGGCGCGTGACGCCCGCGCACCAGCCCCGCTGCAACCACGGCAAGCACTCCCGATGCGTGCAGGGACTCGGCGAAAACATAGGCGACGTACGGCACGAGCAGCGAAGTCAGCACTTCGATGAAGACGTCGCCGAGACGGCGGTGAATGATGATGAACACCAGCCCCGTGAGGATGCCGAGTACGATGCCCCCGATCGCCACGCCGACGAATTGCACGCTCGCATCGAGCAGCGAAAAAGTCCCCGTCAGGACGGCAGCGACGGCGAATTTGTAGAGCACCAGCGCCGATGCATCGTTGACCAGGCTCTCGCCTTCGAGCACCGTGACCACGCGGCGCGGAATGTTCATCCGCGACAGGATCGCGGTAGCGGCCACCGCGTCCGGAGGCGAAACAATGGCGCCGAAAACAAAGGTCGCGGCCCAGGGAATATCCGGTATCAGGAGCTTGAGCGCGGCACCGACGGCAAGCGTGGTTACCACAACCAGGCCGATGGCGAGCAGGCCTATGGTGCGGATGCTCACCGCGAAATCGCGCCAGGAGGTGAGCACTGCCGCCTGATAAAGGATAGGCGGCAGGACCAGGACCAGGATGAGCTCGGGGTCGAACGGTAACTGCGGCACTAACGGGATAAACCCGAGCACGCCGCCGCCGATGACCAGCGCGATGGGGTAGGGAAAATTAAAATGCCGTGCGGCCCAGCAGAGCGCGACCGCGCAAAGCGACACGAGTACGGTTATCTGCAGCAGCTCCATGGCGTTACTTTTCGAAAGTGCCCATCCTACGACAGGCATTGCAGCTTCCCCGCGGTTCGATAGGCACCCTATCGGTACCGGGAATGCGGATGAACCCGCGGAAACACTTGCTTATGTGCGATAGCGAACCGAACCGGCTGCCCGATTCGCATAGGGTTCGTCGAGTCAGCACACTAAGGCAAGGAACCCCATGAAAAAATTCACTGTCCATGCGATTGCAGTTGCGATCAGCCTCGCGTTCAGTGCCGGCGCGATGGCGCAAAGCATGTCGAAAGCCGAATACAAGTCCGGCAAAGACGGTATCGCTGCCGACTACAAATCCGCCAACGCCGCCTGTGCATCCATGTCCGGTAATGCGAAAGACATATGCAAGGCCGAAGCAAAGGGCAAGCAAAATGTCGCCAAGGCCGCGCTCGAAGCACGCAATACGCCTAGCAACAAGAACCGCTACGCGGTGAGTATCGCCAAAGCCAAAGCCGACTACTCGGTAGCCAAGGAAAAATGCGACGACAAGAGCGGCAATGACAAAGCGGTCTGCGTGAAGGAAGCCAAGGCCGCCGAAACCCGCACCATCGCTGATGCAAAGGCGGAATTGAAGTCGGCGGATGCAAGCAAGCCCGCCAAAAAGACTGCCACGGTTTCGACCTCGAAGAAAGAGGGACCGAAGGAATATGTCGAGGACAGCGTCATCACTGCCAAGGTGAAGGCTGCAGTTTTTGAAGAACCTTCGCTGAAGTCGGCCGAAATCAACGTCGAAACTTACAAAGGCATTGTTCAGTTGACCGGCTTCGTCAGGTCTCGCGCCGATATCAACAAGGCCGTGAAGGTTGCGCGCAAAGTTAAGGGCGTGACATCCGTCAAGAATGACATGATCGTCAAAGGGCAGCAGTAAAGCGGCCCGTCCTGCGAGTCGCGGCCAGATGGCGAAACAAGGAAAAGAAAAATGACCTTAGGAACTGTGCTACTGGTGATCCTGGTACTGGCGCTGCTCGGTGTGATTCCCACCTGGCCCCACAGCAACAAGTGGGGTTATGGTCCCAGCGGCGGTCTCGGATTGGTTCTGTTGATAGTCGTGATCCTGCTCCTGCTCGGCAAGATATAGCCTGCCCAGCCGATGGTGCTTGCGGCCGCGGAACTGTGAGGGAAGAGCTGCGGCTACCCTTTCCTCCTAACGTGCCTCAGAACCGCGGCGAGCGAGAAACTGCTGCAGTTCTGCAATCACGCCGGCAACAGCCTGTTTGCGTACTCTCGCAGCATCGTGGGAGTCCGGGGTCCGCCCGTCCTCGCCGGCCTCCAGTTCCGCCAGCTTGTCGAACAGCCCCGGAGCCCGTTGCGAATCATATCCGGTCGCAAAAAAATGGCCGCCCCGACCGTGTCCGCCTCGCGGGAGAAGATCAAGGCGAGCTCGTCGTCGCTGAGTTGCAGCGTGCGCACGAACTTCGCGTCTACGAGTATGGTTTCCCCGGGGAATGCCGCTGCACCGTGGCCGAAGTCCTCGATCAATATGGCCCCCCAGGAGGAATTGGCAAAACGCGAATCGATGGCGGCCACTGCTGCACCAACCGCGGCCATTACGGTGTCGACGCGCGCGTTCAACGTCGGGTCCTTACCCAGCTTCTGGTCCTCGAGAGCCTTGCGCACATAGCTCGCTGCGAGCCCACGCCATGCCGCTGCCGCCTCCGACTCCGGGTATGCGGCCTGGTTCTGCGGCCTGCCATCCGGCGACGCCTGGGCAAAGTAAACACCGCCGAAAAGCAAAAGCACTACCGCGACGCACTTCTGACCCGCATTACGGTTTCGCCCGCATTCGGTGCGATGCCTGTGGGCACGACTACCTGCTGGCTTACTCTTGCAAGACCAGATACTTTTGTCCGAGCTGCCACCAGAAGCGAGTCCTTTTCTACGGTGAGTGGGTAGAAGAGAACGTCCTCGCGCCGCTCTCGCTTGCCAAGATGAGCAACGACACGGCCAGCGGCACGGTGATCTACCGCTCCAAGATGCACCTGGGGCTCAAGCGCAACTTTCAGGTGATGCCCGGCGCCGAGTGGCTGGAGCTGTTGTGCAAACACATTCCCGATCGCTACGTGCACTTGGTGCAATAGGGCTCGGGAGACGCGTCTCCCGTACCCTAGGTGCGGCTGGTATTCCAACCGCAGCCGCGGGGTGCAGGCGGCGAAGGTCGCAGTTCCGGGGACGATCTCCAGCGCCATCACCGAAGGCTTGAGCGAGGTCGCGCAGCACGCCAAGGCCGCGTGGGCGCGGCTTCACTTGCCTGAAGGGGACAAACACGGGCAGCATTCGTTATCGCACCGATTGCGCACGCCCCGAACGCCTGGAGAGCATCCCATGACAAGCCCGATCGATCACCGGGAAACACCACGCAAGTGCAATTCGCGCTGCACGGGCCTGCACGGCGTACCCCGGGCGCGATAGATTCTCCTATCCGTATATGCTGCGCGCGCTGGGAATCCGGGATTTCGTGATCGTCGAGCGCGTCGAGCTCGAAACCGGGCCGGGGTTCACCGTGCTCACCGGCGAAACCGG
>JANMSV010000135.1:0-8507 GCA_031389685.1 Betaproteobacteria bacterium | reverse complement strand
GGCGAAGCGCGAAACCGACACCATGGACACCTTTGTCGACTCGTCCTGGTATTTCGCGCGCTTCGCCTGCCCGGACAACGCGCGCGCGATGCTCGATGCGCGCGCGAAGTACTGGATGCCGGTGGACCAGTACATCGGCGGCATCGAGCACGCCATCCTGCACCTGCTGTATTCCAGATTCTTCGCGCGTGCGATGAAGGCGGAAGGGCTGCTGGAGGTGGAGGAGCCCTTCACCAATCTGCTGACGCAAGGCATGGTGCTCGCCGAGTCCTACTACAGCGACGCGCAGGGCCGGCGCGAGTGGATCAACCCGGCCGACGTGGAAGTGACGCGCGACGCGAAAGGCAAGATCCTCGGCGGCAGGACGCGCGACGGCAAGGAGGTGGTATACGACGGCATCGGCACCATGTCCAAGTCGAAGAACAACGGCGTCGACCCGCAGGCGCTGATCGACAAGTACGGCGCGGACACCGCGCGCTTCTACATCATCTTCGCCTCGCCGCCGACCAACACGCTCGAGTGGAGCGACGAGAGTGTCGAAGGCTCGTTCCGGTTCCTCAAGCGCTTGTGGGCCTATTGCGTGCGGTTCGACAATCCCGGTCCCGCGATGGCAGATGAGCTGGCCAGGGCCACGCGCTTCGAAATCCATTCAGTGCTCAGGCAGGCGAACTACGATCTCGCCAAGCACCAGTTCAACACTGTGGCCTCGGCCGCAATGAAGATACTGAATGCACTCGAAAGGTTTGCTGGTGGGAGGAACAAGGTTACAGAGGAAGGTCTGTCGATTCTGCTGCGCCTGCTCGCGCCGATCACGCCGCACGTCTGCCACCACCTGTGGCGCGAGCTCGACTTCGGCGAGGACGTGATGGCCGCGCCCTGGCCGGAGCCGGACCCGGCGGCGCTCGAGCAGGACGAGGTCGAATACGTGGTGCAGGTCGGCGGCAAGACGCGCGGCAGCCTGCGCGCGCCCAAGTCGGCCGGACAGCCGGCGCTCGAGAGCCTGGTGCGCGCCAGCGAGCTGGTGCAACGTTACGCCACCGGCAAGCCGATCCGGCGCATCATCGTGGTGCCGGGAAAACTGATCAACGTCGTGGTGTGAAGCGCGCAGCTCCAGTCCTGGCACTTCTCCTGCTCGCCGCCTGCGGCTTCCAGTTGCGCGGCAGCGCCAGCCTGCCGTTCGAAACTCTCTACGTGCCGAACGCCAGCGGCGGCATCGCGCTCGACCTGAAGCGCACGATCCAGTCCGGCACTGCAACGCGCGTGGTGGACGACGCCAAGGGCGCGCAGGCGCTGCTGCAGTTCACCGAGGAAACGCGCTTCAAGGAGATCCTGTCGCTCAGCGCCGGGGGGCGCGTGCGCGAGTTCCGCCTCGTGTACCGCGTGGGATTCCGCGTCAGCGACCGCACAGGCGGCGATTTCCTGCCGCCGAACACCGTGACGCTCAGCCGAGACGTCACTTACGACGACGCCGACGTGCTGGCCAAGGAAACCGAGGAGCAGCTGCTGTTCCGCGAAATGCAGACCGACATGGTGCAGCAGATCATGCGGCGCATTGCCGGCGCCCGGCAGCCCGTCGCCGATGCAACTGCGCGCTGAGCAACTGCAGGCGCAGCTCGCGCGCTCGTTGGCGCCGCTCTACGTGGTGCACGGCGACGAACCGCTGCTCGCGCTGGAAGCGGCGGATGCGGTGCGCAGCGCGGCGCGCCAGCGCGGCTACGCCGAGCGCGAGGTGTACACGGCCGAGCGCGGCTTCGACTGGAGCGAGTTTGCGCACGCCGGCGCCAGCCGGTCCCTGTTCGGCGGCAGGAAGATCATCGATCTGCGCCTGCCCACCGGGAAGCCGGGCACGGAGGGCGCCGCGGCCATCGCCGCGTACTGCGAGCGGCTCGACCCGGAAATGCTCACGCTGGTCAGCCTGCCGCGCCTGGACCGCACGGGGCAGTCCTCGGCCTGGTTCGGCGCGCTCGCCGCCGCGGGCGTGGTGGTGGAGGTGTGGCCGGTGGAGCGCGCGCGCCTGCCCGAATGGATTGGCGCGCGCCTCGCGCGCCAGGGCCAGAATGCGCCGCGCGAGGTGCTCGAGTTCCTCGCCGACCGCGTGGAAGGGAATCTGCTCGCCGCGCACCAGGAAGTGCAGAAGCTCGCGCTGCTCGCGCCCCCCGGCGAGCTCGGGCTGGATACCGTGCAGGACGCGGTCGCGGCGGTGGCGCGCTACGACCCTTACGCCGCGGCCGAGGCGCTGGTGGCGGGCGACCTCGCACGCTACACGCGCGTGCTGCAGGGCCTGCGCGGCGAGGGGGAAGCGCCGACCTTCGTGCTGTTCGCCATCTCGAGCGCGCTGTTCGTGCTGCGCGGCGCCGCCGAAGGAAAACCCGTCGAGCGGCTGTTCGGCGAGCATCGCCTGTTCAATAAGCCGCTGCAGCGCGCGGTGCAGGCTGCGGCGCGGCGCCACGCGCGCGCCACGCTCGAGGCCGCGCTCGCGCAGGCGGCACTCATCGACCGCGTCATCAAGGGCGTGGCGCGCGGCGACGCCTGGGATCAGTTCACCGCCCTCGGGTTAAGATTGGCAGGTGGATCAAAAGCTTGACGTGAAGTCCTACGTACGCGGCCTCGGCCAGGCCGCGCGCGCGGCGGCGCGCGAGATGGCGCGCGCCGGAACGCAAGCCAAGAACGACGCCCTCAGGGCCATGGCGGCAGGCATCCGCGAGCGCTCGCCGGCGCTGCTCGAAGCCAACCGGGGCGACGCCGGGCAGGCCGCCAAGGACGGCCACGACGCGGCCTTTGTCGACCGGCTCACGCTCACGCCGCAACTGATCGAACAGATGGCCGCCGGCCTGGAGCAGGTGGCGGCGCTCCCCGACCCGGTCGGAACGGTGAGCGAGCGCCAGCGGCGTCCCAGCGGCATCGAAGTGGCGCGCATGCGCGTGCCGATCGGCGTCATCGGCATCATCTACGAGTCGCGCCCCAACGTGACCGCGGACGCCGCCGGCCTGTGCGTGAAGGCCGGCAACGCCTGCATCCTGCGCGGCGGCTCCGAAGCCCTGCACTCGAACCGGGCCATCGCCGCCTGCGTGCGCGCCGGGCTGAAGGCGGCCGGGCTGCCGGAGGCGGCGGTGCAGATGGTGGAGGTCGCGGACCGCGCCGCGGTGGGCGAGCTGATCACGCTGCACGAGACTGTGGACCTGATCATTCCGCGCGGCGGCAAGGAGCTGATCGCACGCCTGATGCGCGAGTCGCGCATCCCGATGCTCAAGCACCTGGAGGGCGTGTGCCACGTGTACGTCGACGATCGCGCCGATCCGGCGATGGCGGTGAAGATCGCCGACAACGCCAAGACGCAGCGCTACGGCACCTGCAACACCATGGAGACGCTGCTGGTGGCCGAGGGCATCGCGGCGCAGGTGCTGCCCGAGATCGGCGGCATCTTCCGCGCCAAGCGGGTGGAGATGCGCGGCGACGCGGCGACCAGGAAGCTGATCCCGGATGCCAAAGCCGCCACCGAGCAGGACTACGCCACCGAGTGGCTCGCGCCGGTGGTCTCGGTGCGCGTGGTGCGCGGGCTCGACGAGGCCATCGAGCACATCGCCAAGTACGGCTCGCAGCACACCGACGCCATTGTCACCGCGGACCCGGAACGCGCGCAGCGTTTCCTGCGCGAAGTGGATTCCAGCTCGGTGCTGGTGAATGCCTCGACGCGCTTCGCCGACGGCTACGAATTCGGCCTGGGCGCCGAAATCGGTATTTCCACCGACAAACTGCACGCGCGCGGCCCGGTGGGCCTGGAAGGCCTCACCACGCAGAAGTTCGTGGTGCTGGGCCACGGAGAGATCCGGCAGTAGTGGGCGAAACCGGGATCCTCGGCGGTACTTTCGATCCGGTACACAACGCGCATCTCGCTATCGCGCGCACCGCGCTCGAGGCGCTGCTGCTGCAGCGCATCCTGTGGATGCCCACCGGCAGCCCGCAGCACCGCGCACCCGCGCAGACACCTGCGGCGCACCGCGTCGCCATGCTGAGGCTCGCCCTCGAAGGCGAGCCGCGCTATGCCATCGACGAACGCGAGCTGGCGCCCGGCCATTCCGGATACACGCTCGACACCCTGCACGCGCTCGGCGGCAAGCCGGTGCTGCTGCTCGGCGCCGACCAGTATGCGAAATTCGAGACCTGGCACCGCTGGCGCGAGATCCTCGGACTGGCGAGCCTCGCCGTCTTCACGCGCCCGGGTTGGCCCGCGTCCGACGGCCGCGCACGCTTCGTGCCGATGGCGCCGCTCGACATTTCCGCCACTGCAATCCGCGCGCGCCTAGCGCGCGGCGAGGACGTCGCGACGCAGGTTCCGCCCAAGGTGCTGGCCTACATACGGCGGCATCGCCTGTACCGCTGATGGACATCCGCAAGAAGCAACGCGCGGTGGTCGAGGCCCTGGAGGACGTGAAGGGCCACGACATCGTGGTATTCAACGTCGGGCGGCTCTCGCCGTTCTTCGAGCGCGTGGTGATCGCGAGCGGCGATTCGAGCCGGCAGGTAAGGTCGCTGGCCGACAGCGTGCAGGAGAAACTGCGCGCGCTCGGGGCGCGCGTGCACGGCATCGAAGGCCAGGCGACGGGCGACTGGGTGCTGGTGGACCTCGGCGACATCGTGGTGCACGTGATGCATCCCGCGGTGCGCAGCCACTACAACCTGGAGGAAATCTGGGGCGGCAAACTGGTGAAGCTCGCAGGCCATGGCAAAGCTCTACCTCGTCGCGCACGGCGCTAAGCTGCGCGGCTGGGCGGCGCAGGCGCGCGACGACTACCTGCGGCGCATGCCGCGCGGCTACGCGCTGGAGTGCGTCTCGACGGCGCCGCGCAATGCGCGCCTCGTGGCCCTGGACGAGCGCGGCCGCGAGTTCACCACCGCGCAGTTCGCAGCGCATCTCGGGCGCTGGGCCGCCGAACAGGCGCCGGTGGCCTTCGTGGTCGGCGGGCCGGACGGGTTGGACGCGCAGACAAGGAAGTCGGCAGCGCTGCTCCTGCGCCTGTCCTCGCTGACGCTGCCCCACGCCCTGGCGCAAGTGCTGCTCGTCGAGCAGCTTTACCGCGCGGCCACGCGCCTCACCGGACACCCGTATCACCGCGACGAGCTTTGCTAAACTGCGCCGCTCGGCGTAGCCATGGCACAACCGCTCGACCGCAGCATCTACCTTGCCTCGCGCAGCCCGCGCCGGCGCGAACTGCTCGGTCACATCGGCGTCAAGTTCCACCTGCTGCTGTTCCGCGACCGCCCCGGCGCCGCACCGGACGTTGACGAAGAGCCCTTGGAGGGCGAGGCACCGCGCGACTACGTGATGCGCGTGGCGCGCGCCAAGGCCGAGGCTGGATGGCGGCGCATGCTGGAGCGCAACCTGCCGCGCCATCCGGTGCTCGCCGCCGACACCTCGGTGGCGCTCGAGGGCCGCATTTTCGGCAAGCCAGCCGATCGTGCCGAGGCCGCCGCCATGCTCGCCGCCCTCTCGGGCAAGCGCCACGAAGTGCTCACCGCGGTCGTGGTGCAGTACGAGGACGACGTGGAAACGGCGCTGTCGGCCTCCGACGTGCAGTTCCGCGAGCTGGCGCCCGAGGAGATCCGCGACTACGTCGCCACCGGCGAGTGCGACGACAAGGCGGGTGCCTATGCGATCCAGGGGCGCGCAGCGCTGTTCGTCGCCGAAATCCGCGGCAGCCAGTCCGGCATCGTCGGCCTGCCGCTGTACGAGACCGCTCAGCTGCTGCAACGCTTGGGAGCCCGGCGTGAGCGAAGAAATCCTCGTTAACATCACCCCGCAGGAAACGCGCGTGGCGTTGGTGCACGCCGGCGCCGTCCAGGAGTTGCTCATCGAGCGCGCGGCGAACCGCGGCCTGGTGGGCAACATCTACATGGGACGCGTGGCGCGCGTGCTGCCGGGCATGCAGTCGGCGTTTGTCGAGATCGGCCTGGAGCGTGCGGCGTTCCTGCACGTCGCCGACATCTGGGAGCAAAGGAAACCGAACGGCGAGTCCGCCAAGCCGATCGAGAAGATCCTCGCCGGGGGCCAGCCGGTGCTGGTGCAGGTGGTGAAGGATCCGATCGGCACCAAGGGCGCGCGCCTCTCGACCCAGGTTTCGATCGCCGGGCGCATGCTGGTGTACCTGCCGCAGGATCCGCATATCGGCATTTCGCAAAGGATCGAGGACGAGATCGGCCGCCAGGCGCTGCGCGAGAAGCTGAAGGCCATGCTGCCCGCCGAAGAAAAGGGCGGGTTCATCATCCGTACGCTCGCTGAAGGCGCCGACGACGCGGAGCTGCGCACCGACGTCGGGTACTTGCGCCTTCTGTGGTCGGACATCCGCGGCCGCTCGCTCGGCGCCGAACCGCCGCGGCTGCTGTACCAGGACCTGTCGCTCGCGCAGCGCGTGCTGCGCGACGTGGTGACCGGGGAAACCGCGGTGGTGCACGTGGATTCGCGCGAGAACTACCAGAAGCTCGCGGCCTTCGCCGAGACTTACATGCCCGAGGTGCGCGGCAGGCTCGAGCACTACACCGGCGAGCGGCCGCTGTTCGACCTGTACAACGTCGAGCCGGAGATCGAGAAGGCGCTGTCGCGGCGCGTGAACCTGAAGTCCGGCGGCACGCTGTTCATCGACCAGACCGAGGCGATGACCACCATCGACGTCAATACCGGGGGCTTCGTCGGGCTGCGCAATTTCGACGACACGGTGTTCAAGACCAACCTCGAGGCGGCGCAGGCCATCGCGCGCCAGCTGCGCCTGCGCAACCTCGGCGGCATCATCATCGCGGATTTCATCGACATGGAGTTGGAGGAGCACCGCGCCGCGGTGCTCGAGGAGCTGAAGAAGGCGCTGGCGCGCGACCGCACGCGCATGACGGTGAACGGCTTCACGCAGCTCGGCCTGGTGGAGATGACGCGCAAAAGGACGCGCGAATCGCTCGCCCACGTGCTGTGCGAGCCCTGCCCGATCTGCGCCGGCCGCGGCGAGGTGAAAACCGCGCGCACCGTGTGCTACGAGATCCTGCGCGAGATCCTGAGGGAGGCCCGCGCCTTCAACGCGCGCGAGTTCCGCGTGCTCGGCGCGCAAGCCGTGATCGACCTGCTGCAGGAGGAGGAGTCGGGCTCCGTCGCCATGCTGTCGGACTTCATCGGCAAGCCGGTGTCGTTGCAGGTGGAGCCGGGTTACCACCAGGAGCAGTTCGACATCGTGATCATGTGATGGACCTTTGCTTCGCTTCCGCCAGGAAACTGGCGCACCTGGTCCGCAGCCGCAAGCTCTCGGCCACCGAGGTGATGCGCGCGTTCATCGCACAGATCGAGCGTGTCAATCCGCAGGTCAATGCGCTCGTCACTTTCCTGCCGGAGCAGGCGCTCGCGCAGGCCAGGGCGCTCGACCGCAGGAAGACGCCGGGCGGTCCGCTCGCCGGCTTGCCCATTGCCTACAAGGATCTCGTGGCGACCAAGGGCATCCGCACCACGCTCGGCTCGCCGGTCTACCGGGACAACGTGCCGACCGAGGACGCGCTCCTCGTCGAGCGCCTCAAGGCGGCGGGCGCGATCACGCTCGGCAAGACCAATACGCCCGAGTTCGGCGCCGGCAGCAACACCTTCAACAAGGTCTTCGGCGCAACGCGCAATCCCTACGACCTGACGAAAACCGCGGGCGGGTCCTCCGGCGGCGCGGCGGTGGCGGTGACCTGCGGCATGCTGCCCTTCGCCGACGGCTCGGACGTTGCCGCGAGCCTCAGGAACCCTGGTAACTACTGCAACGTGGTGGGATTCCGCCCCACGCCGGGCCGCGTGCCTGCCTACCCTGCAGCCAACGCCTGGGACTCGCAGCCGGTGATCGGGCCGGTCGCGCGCACGGTGGAGGACGCGGCGTTCCTGCTCTCGGCGATGGCGGGGCCGGACCGGCGCGCGCCACTGTCGATCAGCGAGCCCGGTTCGATCTTCAACCGGCCGCTGCGCCGCTCGTTCAAGAAGCTGCGCATCGCCTGGACGCGCGACTTCGGCGGGCTGCCGGTGGAGCCGGCGGTGACGCAGGTGCTGGAAGCGCAGCGCAAGGTGTTCGTGTCGCTGGGCTGCACCGTGGAGGAGGCCTGCCCGGACTTCACCGGCGCCACCGAGGCCTTCGAGACCCTGCGCGCGATCTCCTTCGCGCAGCGCTTCGCGCCGCTGCTGAAGACGCACCGCGCGCTGCTCAAGGACACGGTGATCTGGAACATCGAGCAGGGCCTCGCGCTCGACGGCGCGAAAATCGCGCGCGCCGAGGGGCTGCGCACCGAGCTCTTCCACCGGATGCGCACGTTCCTCGAAAAGTACGAGTTCCTGCTCGCGCCGGTGAATCAACTTTCCCCGTTCCCGGTGGAGATGGAGTATCCGACGGAGATTGCCGGGACGAAGCTCGGCAACTACCTCGACTGGATGAAGAGCTGTTACTACATCACCATCACCAGCCATCCGGCGATCTCGGTGCCCGCGGGCTTCACGCCCGAAGGGCTGC
>JANMSV010000124.1:0-2331 GCA_031389685.1 Betaproteobacteria bacterium | reverse complement strand
TATTCCTTCAGCGTCGAAGAGACGCTCGAGAAGTGGGGCGGCCAGACGATTCTCGGCGACTACGTGCGCATGATCCGCACCATCCGGCCCGACGTGATGGTGGGCTTCGTCTACGACGGACATCACGCTCGACAGGTCGAGCTCCAGAATCTCGCTGTAATCGATGTCGCCCGCCTTGGGCACGCCGAACATGCCCTGCGCCTTGAAGTAGGCGGCGAAGGCTTCGATCTCGGCATCGGTGCGCCCGGTGCCCCTGAAATAATCGAGCGTCTTTTCGTCCACGGGAAACAGGCCCATGGTCGCGCCGTACTCGGGTGCCATGTTGCCGATGGTGGCGCGGTCGGTCACGCCGAGAGACGCGGTGCCTGCGCCGAAGAACTCCACGAACTTGCCCACCACCTTGGCCTTGCGCAGCATCTCGGTGACCGTAAGCACCAGGTCGGTGGCGGTGCAGGCCGGATGCAGCTTGCCCTTCAGGTTCACGCCCACCACGTCGGGCGTGAGGATGTACACCGGCTGGCCGAGCATGCCGGCTTCGGCCTCGATGCCGCCCACGCCCCAGCCCACCACGCCGATGCCGTTGATCATGGTGGTGTGGCTGTCCGTACCCACCAGGGTGTCCGGGTAATACACGCCGTCCTTCGACCGGTGCACGCCGCGCGCCAGGTACTCCAGGTTCACCTGGTGCACGATACCGATGCCCGGCGGCACCACCTTGAAGGTGTCGAAGGCCTGCATGCCCCACTTCAGGAACTGGTAGCGCTCCTGGTTGCGCCTGAATTCGAGCTTCATGTTCAGGTCGAGCGCGCTCTTGTTGCCGTAGTGGTCGACCTGCACCGAGTGGTCCACCACCAGGTCCACCGGTACCAGCGGCTCGATCAGCTTGGGATCCTTGCCCATCTTGTGCGCCACGCCGCGCATCGCTGCGAGGTCGCACAGCAGCGGCACGCCGGTGAAATCCTGCAGCACGATGCGCGCGAGCACGAAGGGGATTTCCGCGGTGCGCGCCGCCTTGGGTTGCCAGGCGGCGAGCTGGCGCACGTGCTCCTCGGTGACCTTCCTGCCGTCGCAATTGCGCAGCACGGATTCGAGCACGATGCGGATCGAAACCGGCAGGCGCGAGATTTTCGTGTTGAGTGCCTTGCCCAGCTGCGGCAGGGAGTAGAACTTTCCTCCCTTCAGCGGCTGGAGCGTGTTGTGCAGGTTGTGCATGATCACTTTTCCTCTTTGAGTCGGATCTGTACGTCGTACACCAGGCCCTGGTCGTCCTGGCAGGAGCCGCCGCCGCTGCCGCTGTTCACGCCCCTGAAGTCGCAGCGCAGGCCGGCGCCATCGGCCGAGCGCAGCAACGCCTTGGCCTCCGTGCCCGCCGATTGGTCGATCGCCACTGTGGTGCCGATGCCCGATCGGCGGCTGCCGAAGATGCCGCCGATCACGAAGCCAGTCGTGGGCGCACGCGTGGCGACCACCCAGGTGCCTTGGTAGGTGCGCTCGCCAATGGTCACCGAAACCTGCGCGTCACTCCCGGTAGTCGTGGTGGCCTCGCCATAGTAGAGCTGGCCACTGGTGCGCGGCATGAGAGTGAGCGTGTAGCTCGTGGTGCAGCCGGCGAGGGCGGCAGCGAGAACGGCGAGGAGCAGACGCGGCACTAGAGCACCATCAGGTCCACGAACTCATGCACCGGCGTTGCCTCGAGCCGCGGCGCGTCCAGGCACAGATCGAGGATCGCCTGGCGCTGCCGTTCGGGGAAGCGGCGCGCGAGATTGGTTCGGAACTTCTCCACCAGGACCGGCATGCCTTCCTTGCGCCGGCGCTTGTGTCCGATCGGGTACTCGCAGACCACTTCCTTCAGCTTCGTCCCGTCCTTGAGTTCCACAGTGAGCGCATTGGCGATGGAGCGCTTCTTCGGGTCGTGATAGTCCCTGGTGTAGCGCTGGTCTTCGCGGCACACGATCTTCGCGCGCAGCCGGTCGATGCGCGCATCATGCGCCACCGCGTCCTCGTAGTCGGCGGCGGTGAGGCGGCCGAACAGCAATGGCACCGCGACCATGTACTGGATGCAGTGGTCGCGGTCGGCGGGATTGTCGAGCGGCCCCCTCTTGTCGATGATGCGCATCGCCGCCTCGTGCGTGCGGATGGTGATCTTCTTGATGTCATCGATGCGGTGCCGGACCAGCGGGTGCAGCTGCATCGCGCATTCCACCGCGGTCTGCGAATGGAACTCGGCCGGGAACGAGATCTTGAAGAGCACTTGCTCCATCACGTAGGCTCCGTAGGGCCGCTGGAACTTGAACTCGTTGCCCTTGAAGAGCACGTCGTAGAAGCCCCAGG
>JANMSV010000062.1:0-39103 GCA_031389685.1 Betaproteobacteria bacterium | reverse complement strand
CTTGGTGGTGAAGCCGTCGGTCATCGCCTGCTCGAGGTCGGCGATGCCCGGCCCCTTGTCCTCGAAAGTGAGCCGCAGGCCGCGGCGCTCGTTCTGCACGAAGGTTTCAAGCAGCATCTTCCCGCCTCCGCCGTGGATGAGCGTGTTGCGGCCGAGCTCGCTCGCGGCGGTCACGAGCTTCGTCTGGTCGAGGACGCCGAAGCCGAGCTGCGCCGCCCACTCTCTCACCAACTGCCGAATAAGGAGGATGTCGGATTGCTCGCGCACCGGCAGGGTCTCACTGCGCAGGGGCGTCATCATCCGCCCGCCCTTCGTCCATCCTGGCGCGAAGAAGCGCCATGCCCTTTTCCACGTTCAGGGCGGTGCGCACGCCGGTCAGGGCGACCCCCATCTCGGCGAGCGTGATGGCCACCGACGGCTGCATTCCGACCAGCGCCGTCTCGGCGTCCATCACTCGTGCGATCTGCGCGATGTCGCCGAACATCCGGGCGATGAAGGAGTCCACCATGTCCAGGGCCGAGATATCGATGAGGACTCCCCGGGCGCGAGTCCCGGCGATGCGATTGGCGAGGTCGTCCTTCAGCACGGTCGCGAGCCGGTCGTGCATATCCACCTGGATGGTGACCAGGAGGAGCTCGCCCATGCGGAGTATTGGAATACGTTCCACGAGAGGCTCCTTACGCGGTCTCGCCGCTTTGTCGCCGAGCCGGCCCCACTGCCAGGCCCATCCGCTTGAATGCGACTGCGAGCGCTCCGGCCAAAGAGGCCTTGGTGATGACGTCGCCCAGGTTGGCACCCAGGTGAACGAGGGTCTGGGCAATCTGGGGTCGGATGCCGGAGATGATGCACTCGGCGCCCATCAGGCGGGTCGCGCTGACGGTCTTCAAGAGGTGCTGGGCAGTGAGCGTGTCCATCACCGGCACGCCGGTGATGTCGATGACCGCCACCTCCGACTGCGTCTCCGCGAGTCGATTGAGGAGGCTCTCCATCACCTGCTGCGAGCGTTTGGAGTCGAGCGTTCCGATGATCGGAAGTCCGAGGATTCCCTGCCACAGCTCCACCACGGGGGTCGACAGCTCGAACATCTCTTTTTGCTGGCGGCCGATGACGTCCTCGCGCGTCTTCTGGAAAACCTCGACTGAGTAGAGCCCCAGCTTGTCGAGCAGCACGGTTACGTTCCAGAGGTCCTCGAACAGGTAGTCCGGCTGGCCCTCATGGACCTTTCGCAGGCGCGTAAAGAGCGGCTGCTTGAGCGACAAGACGAAGGTGGCTGTCTCGGAAGGGGAGAAGCCTTGGATGGCGCGCGAGCGGCTCACTTCGCCGATGAACTCGCGCACCGGTCCCCAGATCGGCTGCTGGATGTCGATCAGGTTGTTGCCGACGAGGGCTTCGCGGAACAGCTTGAGGAACTTGGTGGACTCCTGGCGCAGCTCGGACTCTTTCATCAGGTCCGGACGCTGCGTCAGCGCAGTCGCCTGCGTCTTCATCCAGTCCGACAGAATATCGGCTTCGTGGCGCTCCAGCACTTCGGGAATTCGAGTCTTGATCGTTGCCATCAGATACTCTCCTCGGGTTATTGCCTTGCACGCAAGTATTCACGGCGCAATTTTGTTCTCACTTGGTCGACTTGCAGTTATTGACAAATGCGCTAACGCGCTGCCTTCCGCTCTGATCAATATCTACCCAGTATCCTACGAATGTGGGGGTAGCCGCTGCCGTGGCGGCATCGCCTGCGGAAGATCAGGAAAAAGCAGGACCAGCCAGTAGCTGGTCCTTTGATTTTTGGTAGGCCGTGGCGGATTCGAACCGCCGACCAACGGATTAAAAGTCCGCTGCTCTACCAGCTGAGCTAACGGCCCACGGGGAAAGGGCGCGATTTTATCAGCCCTCGCGCCCGATTCGCCAGCGAAATCAGGTTTTATAACGCGTGGTGTCTGCGATGCCGCTGTCGACGAACCCCGCTTTGCGAATTCGGCAAGCATCGCAAACGCCGCAGGCACGCCCGTCGGAATCCGGTTGATAGCAGGTGACCGTCTCCGCTGGGTCTACCCCAAGTTCCACCGCCAGTTTCACGATCTCGGCCTTGGGCAAGTCGATGAGCGGAGCCCGCACCTCTATGCGCTTTCCCTCCACCGCCGCCTTCGTCGCCAGATTGGCCATCGCTTCGTAAGCGCGCAGATACTCCGGCCTGCAGTCCGGGTAACCGGAATAATCCACCGCGTTCGCCCCCACGAAGATGTGCTGCGCCTGCAAGGTCTCCGCCCAGGCCAGCGCGAGGGAAAGAAGTATGGTGTTGCGCGCGGGAACGTAGGTGATCGGGATGCCCGACTGCAGACCTTTGTCCGGCACCGCGATGCTCCGGTCCGTCAGCGCCGACCCGCCGAACTGCGCCAGGTCCAGCTTCACCACCCGGTGTTCGACGGCCTCCAGCCGCCTGGCGATACGCGCCGCCGCGGCCAACTCGGCCCCGTGCCGCTGCCCGTAATCCACCGTCAGGGCATGGCAATCGAATCCCTCGCGCCGCGCCCAGGCGAGCGCGGTGGCCGAATCCAGTCCACCGGAAAGCAGGACGACTGCTTTCAGCGCTTGACGCTCTGCGCGAGGCGCAGCTTCGCACTCGCCGCAGCCTGGCTGCCGGGATACTTCGCCAGCACGTCCTGCAGGGTCTTTTGCGCCGCGCTCTTGTCGCCCATGGCTTCCTGCGCGCTCGAGATGGAGAGCATGGCGTCGGCCGCCTTGGGGTCGTCGGGCCAGGTGGCGACCACCTTCTGGTGCGACAGGATCGCATTCCGGTAATCGCGCCGGCCCGAGTGGCCCATGCCGATCCAGTACTGGGCATTGGGTGCGAGCTTGCTGTTCGGGTATGCGACCAGCATGTTCTGCAGCAAGTCGATGGCCGCGGAGTAGTTGCCGAGTTTGAAGTGATTCAGGGCGCTCTCGTAGGTCTTCTTCTCCGCATCCGAGGGTCCGGCCTCCGCGGGTGGCTTCAGCGCCGCGGCGGAGGCCTGCTCCTGCACCTGCTCGAGCCTGCGCAGCCGGGAATCGATGTCGACGTACAGATCCTTCTGCCGCTTTTCGGTGACCTCAAGCTGGTTGAGCATCACCTCGATCTGGCCGCGCGTGCGCGCCAGGTCACCGCGCAGCGCGTCAAGCTGCCCGGCCAGATCCAGGATCGCGCGACGCTCCACCATCGAAGATTCCATGGTGGCCAGGCGCTGCTCGATGCGCTTCAGGCTATCCTGCGCCGCCTGCACCTCGACGTGCGCGGCATCGGCGCGGCGCCGCGCCTCCGTGTCGCTGAACAACTGGGCTGGGGCGGCTCCCGCCCAGCCCAGTGCCACCGCGGCCATCAGCCAGCGCATCAGTACTCGCCGGGATACCGCATGTCGCTGCGGCGGTTCTGCGCCCAGGCTTCCTCGTTGGAGCCCGTAGCGCGCGGCTTCTCCTCACCCAGGCTCACGGCCTCGATCTGGTCCTCGCGCCCGCCCAGCAGAATCAGCATGCGCTTCACGCTCTCCGAGCGTCGCTGGCCGAGCGCCACATTGTATTCACGGCTGCCGCGCTCATCGGTATTGCCCTGCACCAGCATGCGCGTGGTCCCGTTCTCGCGCAGGTACCTGGCGTGGGCCTCGATCATCGGCCGGTACTCGTCCTTCACGTCGAACTTGTCGAATTCGTAGTACACGGAGCGCTTGGAAAGGATGTTGTTGGGGTCCTTGAGCGCGGCGGCGCCAGTCGCGGCGGGCTTGCCGGTCAGATCGACGCCCGTCACCGATTGGCCCGGCGCCGGCTGCGCGGTGGCACCCGGCGTGGCGGTCCTCGGGGCGCGGTCCTCAACGGCCGCCGGCGGCTGGGACGTGGTCTCTGTGGTTGCGCACGCGACCAGGGTGCAGGCGATGAGCAGGGTGAAAAGCGTTCTCATAGCGGATCTCCTTCTTATTGCACGAGAGGGCCCCACGCCGGCTCGCGCACATCGCCAGCCGTGACCGTGAGGCGTTGCTTGATGCGCCCGTCGGCGGACACCGCCGAGAGCACGCCGCGCCCGCCGATGACCGTGGCCAGCAGGATCTGACGGCCGTTGGGGGCGAAGCTGGGCGACTCGTCGAGGTCGCTGTCGGTAAGGATCTGCACTTGTCGTGTGGTGAGATCGAGCAGTGCGACCTGGAACTTGCCGCCGTTGCGCATGATGTAGGCGAGGCTCTTGCCATCCGGACTGATGCGCGGGGACACATTATAACTCCCCTCGAACGTCACCCGTTGCGCTTCACCACCCGCCGCCGGCATGCGATAGATCTGCGGGCTGCCGCCGCGGTCGGAGGTAAAGTAGATCCACTGGCCATCGGGCGAGAAGTAGGGCTCGGTGTCGATGCCGCTGGAGTTGCTGAGACGGCGCGAATTGCTGCCGTCCGGATTGATCAGGTAGATCTGCGAGTTGCCGTCGCGCGACAGCACCACCGCGAGCCGCGAACCGTCGGGCGACCACGCTGGTGCCGAGTTCGAGCCCTTGAAGTTGGCGACGATGTTCTGCTTGGGCACCTCGACGTCCTGCACATAGACGATCGGCTTCTTGTTCTGGAACGAGACGTAGGCGATGCGACGCCCGTTGGGCGACCAGGCCGGCGAGATGATCGGCTCTTCGGACACCAGCATCGCCTGCTCGCTGGCGCCGTCCGCATCGGCGATCTGCAGCTCGAAGCGCGTGCCGCGCTTGACCACGTAGGCGATGCGCGTCGAGAACACGCCCCTTTCGCCGGTGATCTTTTCGTAGACGTAGTCGGCGATGCGATGCGCGGTCGCGCGCACCTGCTCACGCGTCATGGTGTAGGCGACACCGCCGATCGCGGCCTGCTTCACCACGTCGTGCAACCGGAAGCGCACTTCGAAGCGTCCGTCGGGGCGCGCGGAGACCGAGCCGAGCACCAGCGCATCGGCGAGGCGCGACTTCCACTCGGCATAGTTGACGCTGGAGGCTTCCGTCGGCCGCGGCACGAGCGCCGGCACTTCCAGCCCGCGGAACAGGCCGCTGCGCTCCAGGTCGGCGCGCACGATGGAGCTGATGGAGGCGCTCGCGCCGGTGGGCAGCGCGGCTTCACCCGGGAACGGGGCGATGGCGATCGGAGTGCGCTGCGCCCCCGCGCCGGTGATCTCGATCGAGAGCTGGGCGTGTGCGGAGCACGCGGCGAAGGAACACAGGGCTGCCGCGAGCAGAGTTCTCATCGGGTCAATTATATTTCAGTCCTTCGGTCTGAACGTCAGCTTCAACTCGCGCTGAAACATGCCAGGACAGTCGGGCTTAGGCAACGGCGTGGATTTCAGGATTGCGCGCAGTACCGCGTCGTCGTAGGCGGCATGGCCGCTGGAGATCACAAGCTTCGCTTGCAGCACCTCGCCCGTCGGCAGCTGCGTGACCAGGATCAGCGCCTCGGGATTTCCCTGGATGTCCGGCGGCAAAACGATGTTGCCGCGTACCTTGCCGCGGATCTTCGAGACATAGGAATCCATGGCGTGGTTGCGCGCCGCGGCCGCATCGCGCACCACCTGATCCCGCATCGCCTGGCGCTCGCGATCGGCAGCGAACAACTGCTGCTCACGCGCAATCTCCTCGCGCAGAAGCCGCTGCGCCAGCCGGTCATCCGGCTTGGGCGGCTCGGGCTTCGCAACCGGCTTGGGCTCGGGTTTCGGCGTGGGTTTCGGCTTGGGCGGTGCCTTGATCGCGATGTCCGGCTTCTCGAGGCGCGGCTCGGGCTTGGCCTGCGGCGCAGGCTGCACGACCGGCGTGGGCTTGGGCGGCTCGGGCGTGACGACCGGCGGCGGAGGGGGCGGCTGCCACAGCTCTACGGTGACCACCTCCGGCGCGTGACTCTGCCAGCGCACCCCGAGCATCAGCGCCGCGGCGAGCAGCACGTGCACCGCGACGGCGAGTACGATGGCCGGCGCGAAATCCTCCCGGCGCCGCAGCTCGAGAAACGGTCCCGCCAGCGCCACCCTCATTGCGCCGGTTTGACCAGCAGGCCGACGCGGCGCACCTGCTGTTTGTGCAGCTCGTCCATCACCTGCAGCACCGCCTCGTAGCGCACGTCCTTGTCGGCGGCGATCACCACCGGCTGCTGCGGGTTCTTCGCCTGGCGCTCGCGGATCAGGCGCGCCAGTTCGCCGCGCTGCACGCGCCGCTCTTCCGTAATTGCGCCCCTGGCGTCGCGGCTGCGGATCGTGATCGAGCGATCGGCCTGTACCACCACCTCGAGCGGCGACACCGGGGCGTTGGAGGCTTTGGACACCGAGGGCAGGTCGATCACGCCGGGTGTCACCAGCGGCGCGGTCACCATGAAGATCACGAGCAGCACCAGCATCACGTCGACGTAGGGCACGATGTTGATTTCGTGCATCGGGGCACGCCTGCGGTGCAACGCCGGCATGGCTACTTCACCGCTTGCCTGTGAAGGATGTTCGAGAACTCCTCCATGAAGCTCTCGAAACGGATGGAGAGGCGGTCGATCTGGTGCGAATAGCGGTTGTAGGCCACCACCGCGGGAATTGCGGCGAACAGGCCGATGGCGGTGGCCACCAGTGCCTCGGCGATGCCGGGCGCGACCTGCGCCAGCGTCGCCTGCTGCATGTTCGCCAGGCTCCTGAACGCGTGCATGATGCCCCACACGGTGCCGAACAGCCCCACATAGGGGCTCACCGAGCCGGTCGAAGCAAGAAACGCCAGGTGGCGCTCGAGGTGGTCCATCTCGCGCGGGGAGGTGGCGCGCATGGCGCGCCTGGCGCCGTCCACCAGGTCGCTCGCCTCGGTGGTGATGCGCTGATTGCGCAGCTTGGTGAACTCGCGCATCCCCGCCTCGAAAATGCGCTCCTGGCTGCCGATGGTGTGCCGGTTGTTCACCGCGCCCTGGTAGAGCAGATTGAGGTCGTTGCCGCCCCAGAACTCGCGTTCGAAATTTTCGGTCTGCACGCGTGCGCGGCGGATGGCAAACCACTTGCTGAAGATGAACATCCACGACAGGAACGACACCGCGAGCAACAGCAGCATCACCGCCTTTACCACCAGGCTTGCGCCGAGGATCAGGGTCCAGATATCGAGGTCGGTGTTCACGTTCATGTGTTCGGGGGCTCAGGTAGTTGTGCGGCGAGCGCCGCCGGGATTGGTGTCTTCGCAGTACACCGGCACCGGCCAGCGGAACACCTGCGCGGGCTCTCGCTGCACCAACCGATTGTAGATCGGAACCGCCCTAGCCGCGCTCGCCGGGCCCGAGCAAGTCGTGCATGCCCGACGGTGCGACGAGCCCGAAATGGCGATAGGCGGCAAGCGTGGCGACGCGTCCGCGCGGCGTGCGCTGCAGGTAGCCCTGCTGGATCAGGAACGGCTCGAGCACGTCCTCGATGGTGTCGCTCTCCTCGCCAATGGCGTGCGCCAGGTTTTCGACGCCGACCGGTCCGCCGCCGAATTTCTCAATCACGGCAAGCAGGAGCTTGCGGTCCATCACGTCCAGCCCGAGCGCGTCCACGTCAAGCATCTTGAGCGCGGCGTCGGCGACGCTCTTCGTGACCGCGCCCTCGGCCTTGACCTGCGCGTAGTCGCGCACGCGGCGCAACAGGCGGTTGGCAATGCGCGGCGTGCCGCGCGCGCGGCGCGCGATCTCGGCGCCGCCCTCGGCCGCCAGGTTCACCTGCAGCAGCCCCGCCGACCGGCGCACGATGGTGCACAGCTCTGGCTCGCTGTAGAACTCCAGCCGCGCGACGATGCCGAAGCGGTCGCGCAACGGATTGGTGAGCATGCCGGCGCGCGTGGTGGCGCCCACCAGCGTAAATGGCGGCAAGTCGAGCTTGATGGAGCGCGCCGCCGGCCCTTCGCCAATCATGATGTCGATCTGGTAGTCCTCGAGCGCCGGGTACAGGATCTCCTCGACTACCGGCGAAAGCCGGTGGATTTCGTCGATGAACAGGACATCGCGCGGTTCGAGATTGGTGAGTAGCGCCGCGAGGTCGCCCGGGCGCTCCAGCACCGGCCCGGAAGTCTGGCGCAGGTTCACCCCCATCTCGCGCGCGATGATGTGCGCGAGCGTGGTCTTGCCAAGGCCCGGCGGCCCGAACAGCAGGACGTGATCCAGCGCCTCGCTTCTGCCGCGCGCGGCCTGGATGAAGATCTCCAGCTGGCCGCGTATCTTGGCCTGACCGACATAGTCGGCGAGCCGCGCGGGCCTGAGCGAACGCTCGATCCGCTGTTCCTGCGCCGAGGCCGGTGCCGCGGCGATCAGGCGGTCGGTCTCGATGGCCATGACCGGATTTTGCCAGACCCGCACACTTTTTCCCTTGCCCATCGCGCGTTGCGGGAATAGGATTTCCATATGCACGCAGCTACGCTGGTCGCAATCGTGGCCGTCGCCGCGACCGCCTGGGCCCCTGCCGGCCTTGCGCAGGCCCCGGCGAATGGCTGGTACCTCGGGTCCGGCCTGATCCCGCTCGCGCCCCGCCTGCTGTCTGCCGGCCCGGCCAACCCCAGTGAGCCGCGCGAAACGATCGATCCCGGCTACCAGCAATTCGGGGGCTTTCGCTTCACCCCCACCTGGAGCCTGGATTTCGGCTACACGGGCGGCAGCCGCCCGAGCGCTAGCGAGAGCTCGATCCAGTCCAATGCCTGGACCTTCTCCGGCACCGGGCTGCTGCCGATTACCAGGTCTTTCTCGCTGCAGGGCCGGCTGGGCGTGGCCGTGCCCACCGCGGAGTTCTCGCTGTCCTCGGCGGCCGGCACCTTGTCGTCGCCAGGCAACGCCGGGTACGGTGCAGAGGGTGGGCGGTACCGGATGAACATGTTGTGGGGGGTCGGGGGCCAGTACGAGGTCAGCCCTGGCGTCGGCCTGCGCCTGGAATACAACAGCCGGTACGCGGATGACGCGGGCTACAACCGCGCGCGCACCGACTTGTGGTCGGTGAACGCCATCGTTCGCTTTTAAGTCAGCTCAGGACTTCGCCAGCGCTTTGAGCGCCGCGCGAATGCCCTCGGCGACGGGCAAACCGGGCATCAAGCCTTTCAGCGCCGCCAAGGCCTCTTTCTCGCTGTAGCCCAGCCCGAGCAGCGCATCGAGCACATCTGAACCGCCGGCCGTCGAAGGCCTGGCATCCGCGAGCTTGCCCTTCAGTTCCAGCAGCAGCCGCTCGGCGGTTTTCTTTCCGACACCGGGAATCTTCGTCAGCCGCGCCGACTCCTGCTGTGCCACTGCATGGGCGAGTTCGGACACCGACAGGCCCGAGAGCACGGAGAGTGCCGTACGCGCGCCCACGCCCGAGATTTTCAGCAGCTGGCGGAACGCGTTGCGCTCCTCCAGCGAGCCGAAGCCGTAGAGCGCCTGCGCGTCCTCGCGTACCACCATGTGAGTGAGCAAGGTCACCGCTTCGCCCGTGGCCGGCAGGTTATAGAAGGTGCTCATCGGCACGTCGAGCTCGTAGGCCACGCCGTTGCAGTCCACCATCACCTGGGGAGGGTTCTTGGCGATGAGCTTCCCCGACAGCCGGCCGATCACGCCAGCCTCCCGCGCTTCATGCGCAGCCCGCGTAGCGGCATGGTTCCAAGCCTGCCGCCATGCGCGTGGCAGATGGCGCAGGCAAGCGCGTCGGCCGCATCCGCGCCGGGGGCGCCAGCCAATGAAAGCAGCCGCCTTACCATGTGTTGGACCTGTTCTTTTTTCGCGTGGCCATTGCCGACCACCGCCTGCTTGACTTGCAGCGCAGTGTACTCGGCGACCGGCAGCCCGGCGAGCACCGCGGCGCAGATTGCGGTACCGCGCGCCTGGCCGAGCGCGAGCGTCGACTGTGGATTGACGTTGACGAATACTTTCTCGACCACCACTTCGGTCGGGCGATGCGTGGCGATCACTTCACTCAGGCCTTCGAGCAGCGTCTTCAGGCGCTCGGCCAGCTCACCGCGCCCCGACTTCACGCGACCGCTGGCGATGTAGTCGAGACGCTGGCCGTTCTTCTCGATGACACCGAATCCCGTGACCTGCAGCCCGGGATCGATGCCCAGGATCCTCACGCGTCCTCGAGCACCGCGGTGGTGTACACGTCCTGCACGTCGTCCAGGCCCTCCAGCGTCTCGAGCAGGCTCCTCATGCGCTGCGCGTCGCCGCCGGCCAGCACGCTGTCGTTGACCGGCTTCATGGTGACTTCCGCCAGCTCCGGCTTGAGCCCGGCCTTGTCCAGTGCTGCCTTGACGGCGCGGAAGTCGTTCGGCGCGCACAGCACCTCGATCGAGCCGTCCTCGTGCGCCACCACGTCCTCGGCGCCGGCTTCCAGTGCCGCGTCCATCACCTTGTCCTCGCTCGTACCTGGGGCGAACACGAACTGCCCGCAGTGCTTGAACAGGAAGACCACCGAGCCGTCCGAGCCCATGTTGCCGCCGTTCTTGCTGAAGGCATGGCGCACCTCGGCCACCGTGCGCGTGCGGTTGTCGGTGAGGCAATCCACGATCAGCGCGGCGCCGCCCGGACCGTAGCCCTCGTAGCGCGCCTCCTCGTAGGACACGCCGTCAAGCTGGCCGCTGCCGCGCTTGATCGCGTTTTGCACGCTGTCCTTGGCCATGTTGGCCTCGCGGCCCTTGTCCATCGCCAGGCGCAGGCGCGGGTTCATGTCCGGGTCGCCACCGCCGAGCCTGGCCGCGACGGTGATTTCCTTGATCAGCCGCGTGAAGATCTTGCCCTTCTTCGCATCCGCCGCGGCCTTGCGGTGCTTGATGTTCGCCCATTTGCTGTGACCTGCCATGTGATAATTTTACCGTCATGCCCGCGTACCGCTGGACGGGGATCTTGTTCGCGCTCGCGGGCACCATCGCGTTTGCCTTCCGCCCGGTATTGGTCAAGCTGGGCTACGAGGCCGCACCAATCAGCGCGACCACGCTGCTGTTCCTGCGCATGGTGCTGGCGCTGCCTTTCTTCACCACGGTGGCGTGGTGGATGCGCAAGGAACCGCCGATCGCGCGGCGCGACTGGCTGGGCATCGTCGGCCTGGGTTTCCTCGGCTATTACCTCGCGAGCCTGCTCGATTTCATCGGCCTGCAGTACGTGCCGGCGGGCCTCGGGCGCCTGATCATGTTCCTCTATCCCACGCTGGTGGTGATCCTGTCGGCGCTGTTCCTCGCCAAGCGGCCCACACAGCGCGAGCTGATCTCGCTCGGCTTGACCTACACCGGCATCGCGCTGGTGCTCTCGCAGTGGCTCGGCGCAACGCCCGAGCACCGCCTGTTCCTGCTGGGCGCGGCCCTCATTTTCGCCGCCGCCATGTGCTACGCCGTGTACCTGGTTACCGGCAGCCAGTTGATCAAGCGCATCGGCTCGATGCGCTTCACGGCCTACACGATGATGATTTCGACCGCGCCCGCAGTTGCGCAATTCGCTTTGCTGGAGAGCCCGGCGGCACTGGATCTTCCCGGCACCGTCTGGCTGTACGTGGTTCTCCTCGCGACGGTATGCACCGTGCTGCCGGTGTTCCTGGTGGCCGAGGCTCTGAAGCGCATCGGCGCCAACCATTTCGCGCTCATCGGCGCGCTCGGACCGGTGACCACCGTGCTGGCGGATTTCGTGCTGCTCGACGGCGCGCTCACCCCGACCCAGCTCCTCGGCGGTTCGCTGGTGATCATGGGAGTATTGCTGGTCACACTCAAGAAAGGCTGAACGCCATGGATCTGGGCATCAGGGGCAAGTCCGCGCTGGTCTGCGCGGCATCGAAGGGACTCGGCAAGGGCTGCGCGCTGGCGCTGGCGCGCGAGGGCGTGAACCTGGTCATCACCGCGCGCGGCAAGGAAGCACTCGAGGCGACGGCGGAGGAAATCCGCAAGGCGACCGGCGCCAAGGTGGTGGCGGTGGCCGGCGACATCACCACGGCCGAAGGACGCGCGCAGGCGCTTGCCGCCTGCCCGAACCCGGACATCCTCGTCAACAACGCCGGCGGCCCGCCGCCCGGCGATTTCCGTAACTGGTCGCGCGAAGACTGGATCAAGGCAATCGACGCCAACATGCTCACGCCGATCGAGCTCATCAAGGCGACGGTGGACGGCATGATCGCGCGCAAGTTCGGCCGCATCGTCAACATCACCTCGGCCGCGGTTAAGATGCCGATTCCGGAACTGGGCCTGTCGAACGGCGCGCGCACCGGCCTGACGGGCTTCGTCGCCGGGCTATCGCGCCAGACGGTGCAGCACAACGTGACGATCAACGCGCTCCTGCCCGGGCCGTTCGACACCGACCGGCTGCGCGGCAACATGGAGTTCAACGCCAAGAAACTTGGCAAGACCGCCGCCGAGCTGGCGAAAGTGCGCGCCGAGGCGAATCCCGCCAAACGCTTCGGTACCATCGAGGAGTTCGGCGCCGCCTGCGCCTTCCTCGCCAGCGTGCACGCGGGCTACATCACCGGCCAGAACCTGATGCTGGACGGCGGCGCTTTCCCGGGAACCCTCTAGAAGGGATAAGGCGTCGCCTTATCCTGAATTGTCACCCACTGCCACTGGGTGAACTCCTCCCAGTTGGCGACGCCGCCGTGGCGCCCGCCGTTGCCCGACGCCCCTCTGCCGCCGAACGGCACCCAGGGCTCGTCGGCGACGGTCTGGTCGTTGATGTGGATGATGCCGGTCTTCAGCTTCTCGGTGAACGCCATGGCGCGCTCGATAGACTGGGTGATCACCCCGACCGACAACCCATACTCGCTCGCATTGTTCATCGCGATCGCTTCCTCGTCGGTGTCGAAGGTAATGACAGACAGGACCGGACCGAACACCTCTTCCGTGTACACGCGCATGTCGGGCGTGACGTTCTCGAGCACCGTGGGACTGTAGAACAGCTTGTCGTAGGTGCCGCCCGCGCGCAGCACCGCACCCTTGGCGACGGCATCCTTGACGATGCCATCGATGCGTTCGATCTGGCGGGCGTTGATGATCGGCCCGAGGGCGCATGGCCCTGCGCTCGGATCGCCGACGGGCAGGTTTTTCGCCTTGGCCACCAGGCGCTCGGTCAGGTCTCGCGCGATCTTGCGCTGCGCCAGCACCGTGCCAGTGGCCATGCAGATCTGGCCCTGGTGCAGGTAGGCGCCCCAGGCGGCGCTGGAGGCCGCGACCTCCAGGTCCGCATCGTCCAGGACGATGGTGGAATTCTTGCCGCCGAGCTCGAGCGTCACGCGCTTCAGGTGCCGGCTGGCAAGCTCGCCGACGCGCTTGCCCGCCGCCGTCGATCCGGTGAACGAGATCATCGCGATGTTCGGGTCGGCGATCATCGCCTCGCCGACCGCCGCGTCGCCGGGCAGCACGTGCAGCAGTCCCGCGGGCAGGCCCGCGGCCTCGAACAGGCGCGCCAGAATGAACCCGCCGGTGACCGGCGTGCTCGGATCGGGCTTGAGCACCACGGCGTTGCCGAGCGCGAGCGCGGGCGCAACCGCGCGGCCGGAGAGGATCAGCGGCGCGTTGAACGGCGAGATCACCCCGACGACGCCGTGCGGCACGCGCCGCGCAAAGCTCATGCGCTTCGGGCCCGAGGGCAGCATCATGCCGGGCGGCTGGGTGGCGATCGCCGCGGCTTCCAGCAGGATGCCGGTGACCATGTGCAGCTCGAAATCCGCCTTGGGCGGGATGGAGCCCGTCTCGCGCACGATCCAGGGACGCAGCGAGTCGGCATGCGCCTCCAGGAGCTGCGCCGCGCGCCGCAGCACCGCCGCGCGCTGGTCCGCCGGCGTGTTCGCCCATTCGACCTGCGCCGCCGCAGCGGCCTGCCCGGCTTCGCGCACATCCTCGGCATCGGCGAAGCCGACTTCCGTCAGCACCTTGCCGGTGGCCGGCTCGATCACCTCGCGCGTACCACCCTTCGCCATCTGCCAGCGCCCGGTAAAAATCTTGCCCTTCCATGCGTTCTCGGCGGCGATGGTCACCGCGGTGGTCTGTTGCTGGGCCATGAAGAGTCCTCCCTTCCACGTCAATGTTCCGGGTTTGTGCTCGGCGCCGAGATAGGCCGCGCGCAGGCGCTCCGACTTGAGCAGCTTGCCCGCCTGGCCCTTCATCACCACGGCGCCGCGTTCGATCACGTACGCGCCTTCTGCGATCGCCATCGCCTTGGCCACGTTCTGTTCCACCAGCAGGATGGTCACGCCGTCATCGCGGATGCGCCGCACGATATCGAGCAGCTCGTCGATCATCTTGGGCGCCAGACCGAGCGAAGGCTCATCGAGCATCAGGAGGCTGGGCTTGCCCATCAGCGCGCGCCCGACGGCGAGCATCTGCTGTTCGCCGCCTGACATGGTCCCGGCGAGCTGCTCACTCCGCTGCGCGAGCTGGGGAAAGAAATCGAACACGCGCTCCAGGCGCGCGCCGCGCTCGCCCCTGGGCAGCAAGTACCCGCCCAGCTCGAGGTTCTCGCGCACCGTCATCTGCGGGAACAGCTGGCGCCCCTCCGCCACCTGCGCCAGGCCGCGCGACACGATGGCCGCAGGCTCGAGCGGCAGCGGTTCGCCATCGAACAGCACCGCGCCTTCGCGCGGGATCAGGCCGGACAGCGCCTTCAGCAGCGTGGTCTTGCCGGCCCCGTTCGGGCCGACGATCACCGTAATCTCGCCGTCGGGCGCCTCGAGGTCCAGGTTCTGCAGGACACGGATCGGACCGTAGCCGGCGCTGAGCCCCTTGATCGACAGGCCGCTCATGCCGCCATCCTTTGCGCGTCGCCTTCCGCGCCGAGATAGGCCTCGACCACCGCCGGATCGCGCGCCACCCCGCGCGGGTCGCTGTCCGCGATCTTCGCACCCTGGTGCAGCACGGCGACGCGTTCGACGTAACTCATGAGGACGCGCACCGCGTGCTCGATCCAGATCACCGCAAGCCCGAGTTCGTCGCGCACGCGCCGGATCAGCTGCGCGGTCGCATCCACTTCGGCATGCGTAAGGCCGGCCGCCACCTCGTCCAACAGCAGCACGCGCGGACGTGCGCCGAGCGCCATGCCGATCTCGAGCAGCCTTTGGCGGGACGGCGTGAGTCCGCCCGCCGGCACGGACGCCACCGCCCCGAGCCCGAGGAAATCGAGGATGGAGAGCGGGTCGTCGAAGGCGTCGTGCGCGTGCTGGCGCGTGCGCCCGGCGAACTCCAGGCCGAAGCGCACGTTGTCCACCGCGCTCATCTCCTTGAACACGCGCGGCGTCTGGAAGGTGCGCGCGACGCCGTGCGCGGCGTAGACGTGCGCCGGTTTTCCCGTCAGGTCGTCGCCCCCGACCACGATGCGGCCCGCCGTGGGCACCAGCACGCCCGACAGCGTGTGAAAGAACGTAGTCTTGCCGGCGCCGTTCGGACCGATCACGCCGACCATTTCCCCCGCACGCACCTCGAGATCGACGCCGTCGACGGCAACCAGCCCGCCAAAGCGCACGGTGATGCCCTGCGCCGAGAGCAGTACTTCAGGCATCGCTTTTCCTCCAGCGCCAGCGCGTAAACAGCGAGGCGAGGCCGCCCGGCAGATAGAGCACCAGCAGGATCAACAATAGCCCGAGCAGGCTCAGGAAAAGGTACGGGAACTGCAATCGGAGAAACTCGGTCAGCAGGCTGAACAGTACGGCTGACGCGATTGGCCCGAGGATGGTCTGCGCGCCGCCCACCATGGCGATCAGCACTGTCTGGAAGCCGATGAACGGATTGAATACCGTGAGCGGGTCGATGTAGGTCCAGCGCATCGCCATCGCCGCGCCCAGCGCGCCTGCAAAGAATGCCGACAGCGAAAACGCGGCGATCTTGGCGCGCCGGGTGTTCACGCCCAGCGTGCGTGCGCGCTCCTCGTCGGCGCCGATACCGCGCAGCGCCAGGCCCAGGCGGCTCGAGCGCACCGCAAGCGCGGTGACCACGGCGAGTGCCGAGAGCAGCAGCACCGTGTGATAGATCGTGACGGCTTCGGGCGGCTCGGTAATGACGCGCCCGACGGTCCCCGCGTAGGCTTTCTCGTAGTAAGTGATGGCGTGGCGCACCAGCTCGCCCAGCCCGAAGGTGATCACCGCGAAATAGGCGCCGCGCAGATGCAGCACCGCGGCGCCGACGAGCCCGGCGAACGCGGCCGACACCAGGCCGCCGATCAATACCGCGACGCCATAGGGCAGCCCCTCCGCGCCCCAGGCCGTGACATAGGCGCCCATGCCGAAAAACGCCGCCGTGGCGAGCGACAGGTAGTTGGTCGCGCCGCAGAACATGGCCCAGCTCACCGCCAGCCCGGCGTACATGAGGCAGGTCAGCGTCAGGGCCAGCGTGAAATCCGACACCATCCAGGGCATCGCCGAGAGCGCGAGCGCCGTGAGCAGCGTGGCGAGGATCGAATCGCGCAGCGTCATCGGGCGAACAAGCCCTTCGGGCGCGCCAGCAATACCCCGATCAGCACCGAATAGGACAGCAGCATCTTGAGCGAGGGACTGGTGAAGTGCATGCCGAAGGCCTCCACCAGGCCGAGGAGGAATCCGCCCAGCAGGCTGCCGAGCGCGCTGCCCAGGCCGCCGAGCACGATGACGATGAGCGCGGTGATGGTGTAAGGCTCGCCCATGCCGGGAGAGATCTCGTACACCATGGACAGCAGCGCGCCGGCGACACCGGCCAGCGCCAGCCCGAGGCCGAAAACCACCGGATGCAATACGCGCGTGTCGATGCCCACCAGCTGCGCGCCGGTGGGCGATTGCATCATCGCGCGTACCGCCTTGCCGATCAGCGTCCAGCGCAGCACGGCGAGCAGCGCAAGGCTCGCGCCCACGGCGAATCCGAATATCACCAGCCGGTTGGCCATCAAGCGCGCGCCGCCGATCTCGATCGGCTCGGCGAGGAAGGAATAGCCGCGCAAATCCGCGCCCCACATCAGGTAGGCGGCGTTTTGCACCAGGAACATGAGGCCGAAGCCCACCAGGAGGCTGCGTGCCTCGATCACCTCGACCGCGGGCGCGGTGCGCACGATGCGCCGGAAGCACAGCCAGTACACCGCCACGCCGAGCAGGAACAGCGCCAGCGCCACCACGGGCAGGAAGGCGAGCGGGTTTATCTGCAGCACGGTATACCCGAGCCAGGTCAGGTAGGCGCCCAGCATCAGGAATTCCCCGTGCGAGATGTTCATGATGCGCATCAGCCCGTACTGCAGATTCAGGCCGAGCGCCACCAGGGCGTAGATGCCGCCGGTGATCAGGCCGGTGGCGACGAGTTCGAACCAGAAGGCCATGGAGATGAAAAAGCCCTGCGGGTCAGCCGCAGGGCTTAGGTCGGGCGCCGGACTACTTCCAGTCGGGCTTCGGGTAGTACGCCGCGGCCGTGGCGTTCTGCGGCGGCCAGACCACTTCGAACTCCCCGCTCTGCCACTGGCTCACCACGCCCGGCGTCGAGATGTTCTCGCCGTTGCGGAAGCGGATCTTGCCGATGATGGTGTCGAATTCCGACTTGGCGATGGTGTCGCGCACCGCCTTGCGATCGAGGCCCGCCTTGGCCACCGCCTGCTCGAGAATCTGCAAGCCGGCCCAGGCATGCGCGCTCGCCCAGCGGTCCGGCTCCTTCTTCCAGCGCGCGACGTGCGCGTCGAAATAAGCCTTGCTTGCCGGGCTCGTCTTCGGGTTCCAGGTGCCCAGCCCCATCACGCCTTCGGCTGTCGGCCCGAACTTGTCGCGGTAGACGGGAAAAGCGGTGCCGACGGCGGCGTAGAACAGCTTCGGATTGAATCCGATGGCCTTCGACTGCCCCGTGATGAGGAAGGTGTCGGGCGGATAGCTCAGGGCGACGAACGCATCGGGGTTCTTGGACTTGATGTCGCTGAGCACCGGTTGCAGGTCCTTGACACCGAGCGGGTAGCTCTTCTTCTCGACGAGCCGGATGTTCTTCTGCTTGAGCGAGGCTTCCAGCCCGGCCAGCTGCTCCAGCCCGAACAGTTCGTCGACGTACACCACCGCGACGGTCTTCGCGCCGCGCGCCACCAGGTACTCGGCGAGCGCGTCCATCATGCGGTCCGGTTGCTGCAGCAGGGCGAAGAAGTACGGGTTCTTCATGCCGAGGAGCTTGCGGCCGGTGGCGGTCGGAGACAGCATCGGGTAGCCGTGCTTTTGCGCCAGCGGCATGACGGCGAAATTCGCGCCGGTCCCCCAAGGCGGCAGGATCAGGTGGACCTTGTCGCTGCCCATCAGCTTCTCGTAGGAGCGCACGACGGTCTCCATGTCGCTGCGATCGTCGAGGCCGACGAGCTCGATCATGCGCTTCTTGCCTTTCACGTTCAGCCCGCCGCGGGCGTTTACCTGCTCCGCCCACATGATGTAGTTCGGCTCCTGGGTCACTTGCGCACCCGCCGACCATGGTCCGGTACGTGCGATCGCGTAGCCGATGCGTACCGTGGCGTCCTGCGCAAATGCGGGCGCGAGCACGGCCGCGGCGAGGGCGCCGAGTATTGCGCGCCTGGTGAAGCGGGTGATTGCCATTGCCTTCTCCTTTGGTTGGGCGGCCTTTTGCTCCAGGCCATCATATTTCTTATGATTTTTTAGGACTTTACGATTGAACAGTGGTTCATGCAAGAGTTCGCTGAGCGGGAGTTAGAATTCCCGCCTACCCCGGAGGAACTCCCATGAACGCTCCATCCCGCGCCGGGCTGCCGGCGCTTCCCCTGAAGGACCCCAAGCTGTTCCGCGAGCAGTGCTACCTGGATGGCGCCTGGCACAGTGCCGGCAAGAGCTTCGCCGTGCACAACCCCGCCACCGGCGCGCAGCTCGGCACCGTGCCCGACATGGGCGCCGAGGAAACTCGCCGCGCCATTGCCGCCGCGGACGCAGCACTTCCGGCCTGGCGTGCGAAGACCGGCAAGGAGCGCGCGGCGATCCTGCGCAAGTGGAACGACCTGATCCTCGCCAACCTCGACGACCTGGCGCTGATCCTCACCAGCGAGCAGGGCAAGCCGCTCGCCGAATCGAAGGGTGAGATCACCATCGGCGCCGCCTACATCGAATGGTTCGCGGAGGAAGGCAAGCGCATCTACGGCGACACGATTCCGACGCCTTGGGCCGACCGCAGGATCCTGGTGATCAAGCAGCCGGTCGGGGTATGCGCGGCGATAACGCCGTGGAACTTCCCGCATTCGATGATCACGCGCAAGGTCGCGCCAGCGCTCGCCGCGGGCTGCACCGTAATTCTCAAACCCGCCGAGCAGACGCCCTACTCCGCGCTCGCGCTCGCCGAGCTCGCGGAACGCGCCGGCTTCCCGAAAGGCGTGCTGAACATCATCACCGGCGATGCGCCGGCGATCGGCGGCGAGCTGTGCGCGAATCCGGCGGTGCGCAAGATCTCCTTTACCGGATCGACCGAGGTCGGGCGCCTGCTGATGAAACAGGCCGCCCCCACCGTAAAGAAAATTTCCCTGGAACTGGGCGGCAATGCGCCCTTCATCGTGTTCGACGACGCCGACGTGGACGCCGCGGTTGAGGGGGCGATGGTCTCCAAATACCGCAACACCGGCCAGACCTGCGTCTGCGCGAACCGGCTTTTCGTGCAGGACGGCGTCTACGAGAAGTTCGCGGCGAAGCTTGCAGAGAAGGTGAAGGCGCTGAAGGTCGGCGCCGGCACCGAGGCGGGCGTGACGCAGGGCCCGCTCATCGACATGAATGCCCTGGCAAAGGTCGAGGAGCACGTCGCCGACGCCCTGGCCGGAGGCGCGAAGGCGCTCACCGGCGCCAAGCGCCACGCGCTGGGACGCACCTACTACGAGCCGACCGTACTCACCGAAATGAAGCCGACGATGAAGATCTTCCGCGAGGAAACCTTCGGCCCGGTGGCGCCGCTGTTCCGTTTCAAGACCGACGCCGAGGTGATCGAGCTCGCCAACCGCACCGAGTACGGCCTGGCCGCCTACTTCTACAGCCGCGACATCGGTCGCGTGTGGCGCGTGGCGGAAGCGCTCGAGTACGGCATGGTGGGGGTGAACAGCGGCCTCATCACCACGGAGGTCGCACCCTTCGGCGGCGTGAAACAGTCCGGGCTCGGGCGCGAAGGCTCGAAGTACGGCTGCGAAGAGTTCGTCGAGGTGAAATACATCTGCATGGGCGGGTTGTAGGGCTAACGCAGCTTCAGGCGCATCGCCAGCATCGAGGAGTCGGCAAAACCGGCCTTGCGGTAGAGCGCTTGCGCGCGCTCGTTGTCTGCGTCGGTCAGCAACGTCACGCGCAGCGCCCCCTCGGCGCGCGCCTGCGCGAGGACGAACTCGAGCAGCGCCTTGCCGATGCCCTTGCGGCGGTACTCAGGCCGCACGACGCAGTCCTCGAACCAGGCCGCTTTGCCGCCCTCGGCAGTGCTGGTGGTGAAATGCAGCGCGGCCATCGCGATCACCCTCCCGGCTTCGCGCGCGACAAAGATGCGCGCGCGCGACGGATCCGCGAGGATGATTTCCAGCGCGCGGCGCTGCTTTTCTGGATCGGGGGAAAGCTCGGCTTCCTGCGTGAACAGAATCCCCAGCAACTCGACGAGCTGGGGGATATCGGCGGCGAGCGCCGTGCCGAACCCGGATTTCACACGTTGAAGCGGAAGTAGATGACATCGCCGTCGCGCACCACGTAGTCCTTGCCTTCCAGCCGCATCTTGCCGGCTTCCTTCGCCCCCTGCTCGCCGCCGTGGGCGATGTAGTCCTCGCAGGAAATCACCTCGGCGCGGATGAAGCCGCGCTCGAAATCGGTGTGGATGGCGGCCGCCGCCTGCGGCGCGGTCTGGCCGATGTGCAGCTGCCAGGCGCGCGCTTCCTTCGGTCCCGCGGTAAAGAACGTCTCCAGGCTCAGCAGCGCGTAGCCGGCGCGGATCACGCGGTCCAGCCCCGGCTCGGTCATCCCCATGTCGGCGAGAAACAGCTTCTGGTCCTCATCGCTCATGTCGGCGATCTGCGCTTCCAGCGCCGCACAGATCGCGACCACCTGCGCGCCCTCCCGCTGCGCCAGCGCCTCGACCTGGGCGAGGCGCGGGCTGTCCTTGAAGCCGTGCTCGGCGACGTTGGCGACGTAGAGCGTCGGCTTCATGGTGAGGAGGAACAGCGGATTCAGCACCGCCAGCTCCTCTTTCGACCAGGCCACCGAGCGCGCCGGGCGCCCCTGGTCCAGCGCAGCTTCCGCTTTCTCCAGCACTGCCACCAGGCGCTGGGCTTCCTTGTCGCCGCCGGTCTTCGCCAACTTGCTGTTCCTCGACAACTGCTTGCTCACGGACTCCAGGTCGGCAAGCGCGAGTTCGGTGTTGACGGTCTCGATGTCGGAAACCGGATCGATCTTGTTGGCCACGTGGATCACGTTCGGATCCTCGAAGCAGCGCACCACGTGCGCGATGGCGTCTGTCTCGCGGATGTTGGCGAGAAACTTGTTGCCCAGGCCCTCCCCCTTGGATGCGCCCGCCACCAGCCCGGCGATGTCCACGAATTCCACTGCCGCAGGGATCACTTTCTGCGGCTTGGCGATCGTCGCCAGCCTGGCGAGGCGCGCATCGGGCACTGCGACGATGCCGACATTCGGCTCGATGGTGCAGAAAGGGTAGTTCTCGGCCGCGATGGCCGCCTTGGTGAGCGCATTGAAGAGCGTGGACTTGCCGACGTTCGGCAGGCCCACGATGCCGCACTTGAGGCTCATTTCTTGCTGCCGGTAAGGCCCTTGAAGAAGCCCTTCAGGCCGCCTTCTTTTTTCACTTCCGGCTGCGGTTTCGCTTGCGGTTTGGACTCCGCTTTCTTCGCTTCCGGCTTCTTCGATTCCGCCTTCTGCGTGACAGGCTTGTCCTGGCTGTGCAGCTTGAGCATCGCCGCCTGCAGGTCGCCTTCCAGCATCAGCGGCATGACCTCCAGGGAACGCGCAATCGCGCCGTTGATGGCTTCGCGCTCCTCGGCGGGCGGCTTCTCGAGCACGTAGTCCGCACCCGAGTCCTTGTCATCCGGCCGGCCGACGCCCAGGCGCAGCCGCCAGTAATCGTGCGAGCCGAGGCGCTGCGAGATATCGCGCAGCCCGTTGTGGCCGGAGATGCCCCCGCCCTGCTTGATGCGCGCGGTGCCGGGCGGGAAATCGAGCTCGTCGTGCACCACCAGGATCTCTTCCGCCGGGATCTTGAAGAACCCGGCAAGCATCTGCACGGCGCGCCCTGAGGCGTTCATGAAGGTCTGCGGCAGCACCAGCCACAGGCCCGCGTCGCGCGCCACGAGCGCCTGGTAGTGATTGTCCTTCTTGAGCGCCATGCCCCGGGCCAACGCAAAGCGCTCCACGAACCAGAACCCGGCATTGTGCCGGGTGCGCTCGTGCTCCTTGCCCGGATTGCCCAGGCCGACGATGAGACGGATCTTGGACAGTGGTTACTTCTTGTCTTTTTTGTCGGCCTTGTCGGCCGGTTTATCCGCGCCCTTGTCGCCCGCCTTGGCCTTGTCGCCCGCCTTGGCCTTGTCGCCTGCCGCCGCCGGCGCCGCGCCTTCGGCCGCCTTGTCGGGAGCAGCCTGCGCCGTGGCCGGCACGTCGGCCGCAGCCGGTACCGCCTCGGTGACCGTGGGCTCTTCCTCGACCACCAGTGCCGGGAGTATGCAGGTCGCCACCACCGGATTGTCCCCCTTGTGCAACGTCGACTCGACGCCCTTGGGCAGCACCAGGTCCATGGCGTGGATCGACTTGCCGACCGACAGATCGACCAGATCCACCTCGATGTACTCGGGCAGATCGTCGGGGAAGCAGGTGACATCGAGGTCGTTCAACACGTGGGTGACCACGCCCATCTGCTCCTTCACGCCGGGCGACTTCTCGGCATTGACGAAATGCAGCGGCACCTTCATGTGAATCTTCTTGTCCTTGGAGACGCGCTGGAAATCCACATGCTGCACTTCGGGCTTGTACGGATGCATGTTGAACGCGCGCAGCAGCACCGATTCCGTGCCCGCGCCAAGTTTCAGCGTCAGGATCGAAGCGTGGAATTTCTCGTTGGTCAGGTGACGGTGAAGCTCCTTGTGGTCGAGCTCGATATTGACCGCGCCTTGCACACCGCCGTACACGATGCCCGGAACCCTTCCCGAGCGGCGCAGGCGGCGGCTCGCGCCCGTGCCTTGCGCTTTGCGCTGGTTGGCGCTGATTTCGAATTTCATGCACTGCTCCTCTTCGATCCGCCAGGCCCGCGACCTGGCACTGGCGGGGTTGGTGAAAAAAACTATTCGATGAACAAAGAACTCACCGAGTCCTCAGTGAATATGCGCAGGATGGTCTCCGCCAGCAATCCCGCCACCGTCAATTGGCGGATCTTGCGGCAGGCCCGCGCATCGTCCCGCAGCGGGATGGTGTCGGTGACCACCAGCTCGTCCAGGTCGGAGGCGGCGATGCGCTCCACCGCCGTGCCCGAGAGCACCGCGTGCGTGCAGTACGCCACCACCTTGGTGGCGCCTTCTTCTTTCAGCACCTGCGCGGCCTTCACCAGCGTGCCCGCAGTATCCACCATATCGTCCATGATCACGCAGGTGCGGCCTTGCACCTCGCCGATGACGTTCATTACCTCGGAGACATTGGCGCGCGGCCGGCGCTTGTCGATGATCGCCAGGTCCGACTCGAGCCGCTTGGCGAGCGCCCGGGCGCGCACCACGCCGCCGACATCCGGAGACACCACGATCAGGTTCTCGTAGCGCTGCTTCCAGACGTCCCCGAGCAGCACCGGTGCCGCGTAGACGTTGTCCACCGGCATGTCGAAGAAGCCCTGAATCTGGTCGGCGTGCAGGTCCATGGTCAGCACGCGCGCCACGCCCACCGAGGTGAGCATGTTGGCCACCACCTTGGCGCTGATCGCGACGCGCGCCGAGCGCGGCCGCCGGTCCTGGCGCGCGTAGCCGAAGTAGGGAATGGCGGCCGTGACGCGCGCAGCCGAGGAGCGCTTCAGCGCATCCACCATCACCAGCAGTTCCATCAGATTGTCGTTGGTCGGCGCGCAAGTGGATTGCAGCACGAACACGTCCTTGCCGCGCACGTTCTCCATGATCTCGATCATCACTTCGCCGTCGGAGAATTTGCCGACCACCGCCCGTCCCAGCGACAGGTTCAGGTGCTTGGCCACCTCCTGCGCCAGGCGCGGGTTGGCGTTGCCCGTGAACACCATCAGGCGGTCCATCATGGAAGCGGGTGGGTTGCCGATCTTGTTCACCGTATCACGCTGCCGTCGTTAAATGGCTGGGGAGGAAGGATTCGAACCCTCGAATGGCGGAATCAAAATCCGCTGCCTTAACCAACTTGGCGACTCCCCAATGGATCAAATCCCTGCGCTCAAAAATCGTGCAGCGGGTGGCGTTGCAACCCCTGCGCGACAAATCCACTCATCGCGACAGGCAGCTCGCCCAGCACCGCGCGCGCCTCAGCTTCCGTTGCAAACTCCGCGAACACGCAAGCTCCCGACCCCGTCATCCGCGCCTGCGGGCGGCGCGCCCGCAGCCACTGCAGGTGCGCCGCAATCTCCGGGCGGCGCCTGAGCGCCACGGGCTCAAGATCGTTTGCTCCCAAGCCGGAGAAAAAGGGCGGTAGTTTGAGTGGTTTCGTATTACGTGTCAACGCGTTATCGCTGAAAACGTCCTGCGTGGACAGCGCCACGGGCGGCACCAGCACCAGGTACCAGGCATCGGGCAATTGCAGCGCTGTGAGGCGCTCGCCGATGCCCTCTCCAATCGCATTCTCGCCGAAGACGAAGAACGGCACGTCGGCACCCAGCTGCGCCGCCAGCGCCTGCAATTCCGGGCGCTTGAGTCCGGCATGCCATAGCCGGTTCAGCACGACGAGGGTGGTCGCCGCGTCGGAAGAGCCTCCGCCCAGTCCGCCGCCCACCGGAAGTTGCTTATCGAGCGCAAGGTCGGCGCCCAGTGACACCTTGGCGTGGGCCTGCAACAACAGAGCGGCGCGCACGCAAAGGTCCTGGTCGGCCGACACTCCCGGCAGCGGATCGTGGCGCAGGATCCTGCCGTCGTGGCGCATGGAGATGCCGACGCGGTCCTGGCGATCGATCAGCCTGAACGCCGTTTGCAGCAGGTGATAGCCGTCGGCGCGGCGCCCCAGCACGTGCAGGAACAGGTTCAACTTCCCGGGGGCGGGAAACCAGTTCACTTCCACTCGCCAATGGCGAGCCGCAACTCGAGTCCCGGATAGTTGAGCTTGAGCCGTGTCGGGCGCCCCTCCTCGTAGCTTGTGTACTCGATGCGCCAGCCGTGCTGCTCGAGGGAGAGCAACCGGCCGTCCGGTGTGTATTGCGCGGCGGAGGGCGCGTCGGCCGCGGGTCGCGCGCGCACCCAGTCGGCGAGCCCGCGCAAGGGCAGGCGAAATCCCAGCACCTGCTCGGTCAGCGTCTCGGCGTCGGCCGCGGCATAGCGCTTGTTGTCCCCCGCGATCAGCGTCACCGCATCGCCCTCGCGCGAGATGCGCGCCAGGCCCTGGCCGAAGGGTGAACTGAGCAGCACTTCGTCTGCGGATGCACGGTGACGCCACGCCAGGATGCCGGAGGCCGCCTCGTCGCGGTAGCGCGCGGCGAAGCGCCCCGTGAGCTCGAACTCGAATTCGCCGGCGGGCGAGCGCGGCAGCTCGGCGCAGGCAGCGAGCAGCGCTACCACCACACCCAGGACGCGCGTCAGGCCGTGCATGCGCAGCCCTCAGCGCCGCAGGCGCTTGACGGTCTTTTGCAGGGTTTCGTTCTCGGGGTGGTTCTTGAGCGCCTCCTGCCAGACGCGCTCGGCTTCAGCGCGCTCGCCCTGCATCCAGAGCACTTCGCCCAGGTGCGCGCCGATTTCGCCGTCCGGCCGGCCGTGGTAGGCGCGCCGCAACTGCGTGGCCGCGCCTTTCAGGTCGCCCATGCGAAACAGCACCCAGCCCAGGCTGTCGATGATGTAGTAGTCCTCGGGCGAGAGCTCCAGTGCGCGCTCGACGAGCTTGCGCGCCTCCGGCAAGCGCAGATTGCGCTCGGCGAACGAGTAGCCGAGCGCGTTGTAAGCATGCGCATGTTCGGGCTTGATCTGGATCAGCTTGCGCAGGTTGCCTTCCAGAATCTCGAAGCGCTCCAGCTTTTCGGCGGTCAGCGCGTGGTCGTAAAGCAGCTCCGGCTGGTCCGGCTGCGCCTCCAGCGCCTTGCCCAGCAATTCGAAGGCGTCGCGGTGCTGGTTGGCCTCACGCAGCAGCTGCGCTTCCGCGATCAGCAGCTGGATGCGCTGCTCGCCGCTCGCACTCAGCGTGCGCAGGAACTCGCGCGCTTCGCCCACCTTGCCCTGTCTGGCCATCACGCCCGCAATGCGCATGCGCGCCGGAAGAAAATGGTCACCGCGCTGGATGCTCTGGTACCAGTCGATGGCGCCGCCCCAGTTCTTCTGCTCTTCGGCGGCCTGGCCGAGCGTGAAGCGCACTCCGTTCGGATCGCGAAACCCGGTATCGAGCAGGCGCTTCAGATTCACTTCGGCGGTGGCATAGTCCTTGAGCTGCAGCGCCAGCAGGCCTACCGCGTATTGCACGTCGCCGTTGTTCGGAAATGCGGCCAGCAGCTTCTCGAACTCGGCGCGCGCCTCGGCATACTTCCTGTCGCCCGCCAGCAGGCGCGCATAGCTGAGCCGCGCCTCGCGCGCCTTCGGGAATTTCTCGAGGAACGCGGCGAGCGCGGCGCCCGCCAGTCCGCTCGACCGGCGCTGCAGGACCTGCGCCTCGAAAATCGCCGCAGCCTCCCAGTCGGGGCGCAACTGTCTGGCGCGGCGCGCTTCGGCGAGCGCCACCGCGTCGTCCTCCGCCGCCAGCGCCGCCTGCGCCAGCGCCAGGCGCGCCTGCGCCAACTCGGGATACTTCGCCGCCAGCGAGCGCACCAGCCGCAAGTTGGCCTGTTTGTCCGGATTGCCGGCCAGCAGGCGCGCCAGCTGCCCGAAACCATTTTCGGCGGCAGCACCGTCGGTCGCCAGCAACTTGGCCAGGTAAGGCTCGGCGTCCTCCACCTTGCTCGCGCGTATCAGAAGCGCCGCCAGCGTCTGCAACGCCTGCGGCGAAGCAGGGTCGGCTTCGTGCCAGGCGCGCGCGGCCTGCAGCGCGATGCCCGGCGCGCGTGCTGTATTTGCGACCTCTACCGCGCGTCGCGCAATGCGCGGATCGCGGGTGCGCTTGGCGAGTTGCACATAAGTTTGCGCGGCGAGCTCGGCATCGCCGCGCTGCAGTGCAATCTCGGCCAGCAGCATCTCGTAGAGGAGCTCTTCGGTCAGCTCCTGCGCCGGCAGATTCGGCGGCGGGCCCTCAGCGGCGCGTGGCGGCTCGTCTTCGTCCGCGGCGTCGTCGGCAACCTGTGCCAGCGCGCCGCCACCGGCGAGCAGTAGCGCGACGGCAAGCGCGAGCAGGCGAAAAGCTGCAGACATGGCGCGTGCAGTGTAGGTATATTTGGTGCCCCGCACAAGCAACCAGGTCCGATGCCAGAATTGCCCGAAGTTGAAGTCACGCGACGCGGGATCGCGCGTCAGCTTGCCGGGCGCCGCATCTCTGCGATCGAGGTGCGCGAGCCGCGCTTGCGCTGGCCGGTTCCCACGGCAGTACGTGGACTGGCGGGCCGCACCGTGCGCGCAGTGGCCCGGCGCGCGAAGTATCTCCTGCTGGATTGCGGCGACGGACATTTGATCCTGCATCTGGGCATGAGCGGCAGCCTGCGTGTGCTGCCGGCGGGCAGCGCGCCGGGAAAGCACGACCATTTCGATCTGGTGTTCGGCGATCGCCTGCTGCGCCTGCGCGACCCGCGGCGCTTCGGCGCCGTCTTGTGGTCACCCGGGGACGCGCCGCCGCACCCGCTACTGCGCCGCCTGGGCATTGAGCCCCTGTCGCGCGCGCTTAACGGACCGCGCCTGTACGCGCTGACGCGTGCGCGCCGCTCGGCGATCAAGGTATTCCTGATGGACAGCCGTCATGTGGTTGGCGTCGGCAACATCTACGCGAGCGAAAGCCTGTTTCGCGCCCGCATCAGCCCGCGCATGGCGGCTCGGCGTCTGACGCCCGAGCGCTGCGCGCGCCTGTCGCGCGCCATCAAGGACACGCTGCAGGCCGCGATCCGCGCGGGGGGTTCGTCGCTGCGCGATTTCGTCGGCAGCGATGGTGCTTACGGCTGCTTCCAGAACCGCAGCCTGGTCTATGGCCGGGCGGGCAAGCCATGCCGGCGCTGCGGCACATCGGTGCGTCGCATCGTGCTGGGACAGCGCTCAACCTACTTCTGTCCCGCCTGCCAGCGCTGAATCTTCAGGACTTGCCCAGGGACTTCACCTTGGCCGCGAGTTTGGCACCGACCACGGGGTGTACGAATTTGGCGACGTCACCGCCGAGCACCGCGATTTCGCGTACCAGCGTCGCCGAGATGAACATATGCTGCTCCGACGGGGTCAGGAACATCGTTTCGAAGTCCGGGCACAGGCTGCGGTTCATCCCCGCGAGCTGGAACTCGTACTCGAAATCGGACACCGCGCGCAAGCCGCGCAGCGCCACCTGCGCGCCATTCTGCCGGACGAACTCAATCAGCAGGCCGCTGAAGCCCACCACCTGCACGTTCTTCAGATCACCGAGTACTTCGCGCGCCATCTCCACGCGCTCCTGATTGGTGAAGAACGTGCGTTTGGCCGTGCTGTCGGCGACGCCCAGGATCAGCGTGTCGAACAGCTTCGCCGCGCGCCGCACCAGGTCCTCATGGCCGCGCGTCAGCGGATCGAAAGTGCCGGGGTACACGGCTCGGATCATGCTGGCTCCCATGCAAGCAGTTGGTAGTGGACCTGCCCGGCGCGCGCGCGCTTCAACTCGCGCCACGGCGCTGCGGGCTCGACAGGCTGCGCCGCCTCCAGGTAGACGCGCGCGCCCTGCGCGAGGTGCAGCGGCAATTTCCCGAGCAACGCCGGCAGGACATTCTGCCTGAACGGCGGGTCAAGGAAAACCACGTCGAAGCGCTCGCCGGCGCGCGCCAGATAGTCCAGCGCGTCGGCGGGCTCGATCGATACCCTGTGTGCCCTGAACCGCTCGCAGCTGCGCCGCAGTGCCGCCAGCGTTGCCTGGTCCTTTTCCACCATCACCACGCGCGCCGCGCCACGCGAAGCGGCTTCGAAGCCGAGCGCGCCGCTGCCAGCGTACAAATCCAGGCAGGCGCAGCCGTCGAGCCGCTGGCCGAGCCAATTGAACAGGGTCTCGCGCACGCGGCCGGGCGTGGGCCGCAGGCCCGGACGCACTGGCACCTCGAGCAGGCGGCTACGCCACTCGCCGCCGACGATGCGCACGCCCCCGGCCGCGGCACGCGTGCGGCCCTGGGGTGCGCGCTTGTTAGAATCCACGCGATCATGTTAGCAGCGACCACGTGGGCAACGCGCCTCAGGCACGGCCTCGCGCGCACGCGCGCCGCGCTCGGCGGCGGGCTGGGCGCGCTGTTCGGCCGAGCCGCTGTGGACGAGGCGCTGTTCGAGGCGCTGGAAACGGCTTTGCTGCAAGCCGATTGCGGCGTCGACGCAAGCCGCGTGCTCCTCGAGCGGCTGCGCGCGCGCGCGCGCAGGGATCGCATCCCGGAGCCGCAGGCCCTCAAGCACGCGCTGCACCAGGAGTTGTGCGCGCTGCTCGCGCCGCTGGAAAAGCGGCTCGACACCACCCGCGCCAAGCCGCTGGTCATCATGATTGCGGGCGTCAACGGCTCGGGCAAGACCACCTCCATCGGCAAGCTGGCGAAATGGCTCCAGGGGCAAGGCTGCAGCGTGCTGCTGGCCGCCGGCGACACTTTCCGCGCGGCGGCGCGCGAGCAGCTGGTCGCCTGGGGCGCGCGCAACGGCGTCGCCGTGATCGCACAGCAGTCGGGCGACGCGGCAGCGGTGATTTTTGACGCCGCGTCTGCGGCCCGCGCGCGTGGCGTGGACGTACTGATCGCCGACACCGCCGGGCGCCTGCCCACGCAGCTGCACTTGATGGAAGAAATCAAGAAAGTAAAACGCGTGCTGGCCAAGGCGCTGCCGGAGGCCCCGCACGAAGTGCTGCTGGTGCTGGATGCGAACACTGGACAGAACGCGCTCGCGCAGGTGAATGCCTTTGACGAGGCACTCGGCCTCACCGGGCTGGTGCTCACCAAGCTCGACGGCTCGGCCAAAGGCGGCGTGGTGTGCGCGATCGCGCGTCAGCGCCCCGTACCGCTTTTGTTTGTCGGCGTGGGCGAGGGCCTCGACGACCTCAGGCCGTTCGCGGCCGCCGAATTCGCCGAGGCGCTGCTTGCTTAGCTTCTCCGCCGTCTCCAAGCGCTATCCAGGCGGCCAGGATGCGCTGCGCAGCGTGTCGTTTGTGCTGGAATCCGGCGAGTTCGCCTTCCTTACCGGGCATTCGGGCGCGGGCAAGTCCACGTTGCTCAAGCTGATCCCGGCGATCGAGCGTCCGACTTCAGGCAGCTTGGTCGTCAACGGCCAGAACATCGGCGCGCTCAAGCGCTCCGCGCTGCCTTACCTGCGGCGCAACCTGGGGTTGGTGTTCCAGGACCAGAAGCTGCTCTACGATCGTTCGGTCTACGACAACGTCATGCTGCCGCTTTCCTTCAGCGGCCAGCCGCCCAGGGAAGCTGCACGGCGCGCGCGCGCCGCCTTGGACAAAGTGGGCCTGCTCGCGCGCGAGCGGGCCAACCCGGTGCAACTCTCGGGAGGCGAGCAGCAGCGCCTTGCGATCGCTCGCGCGGTGGTCAATCGGCCCGCCATCCTCGTCGCCGATGAACCAACCGCCAACCTCGACGCCGAATCGGCGGCACGCATCATCGACATCTTCGTCTCGTTCCATCAAGTCGGCGTCACCCTGCTGATCGCCACGCACGATCAAGCGCTGATCGAACGCTACGGCAAGCGCGTGCTGCGCCTGGCCGAGGGGAAGCTGGCCGCGTGATCGCCTGGCTGCGCCAGCACCGCGAAGCCTGCACCCGCGCCTTGGGCAAGCTCACCGCGCAGCGCGCCGCGACGCTGCTCAACGCACTGGTGATCGGCGTGGCGCTGTCGCTGCCTGCGGGGGGCTACGCGCTGCTCACCAACCTGCAGGGCGTGGCGCAGCGCTTCAGCTTCGAACCACAGCTTTCGGTGTTCATGAATCGGGGAGCGAAGCGCGGCGAGCTCGAAGCCCGCTTGCGCGCGGACCGCCGCATCGCGCAGCTGCGCTTCGTCGCGCGCGAGGAGGCACTCAGGGAGCTGCGCGAGGCGGAGGGCCTTGCCGACGTGGTCGCGGCGCTGGAGCACAATCCTCTGCCCGACGCGTTCGTCCTGCGCGCGGCTGAGCCAGACGCCAGGGCGCTAGAGGCGCTCGCCGCCGAGCTGCGCGCGCTGCCCGGCGTCGCGCAGGTGCAGGTTGATTCGGCATGGGCGCAGCGCCTGGCAGCGCTGGCGCGTATTGGCCGGCTTGCGCTCGCTGCGCTTGCCGTCCTGCTGGCCACCGGATTGGTCGCGGTCACGTTCAACACCATTCGCCTGCAGATCCTCACGCAACGCGAAGAGATCGAAGTGTCGCAACTGCTCGGCGCGACCGACGCGTTCGTGCGCCGGCCGTTCTTCTACCTCGGGTTCCTGCAGGGTCTCGCCGGGGGCGTACTCGCGCTGGGCATCCTGTGGGGTGGCCTCGCCACCCTGAATCCTGGCGTGCGCGAACTCGCACAGACCTATGGATCCAGCTTCCAGCTCGCCTTTCTCCCAGGACTGGATGCGCTCGGACTGGTCGCATTTTCCGCGCTCCTCGGTTGGATCGGTGCTCGATTATCAGTAAGTAAATACTTACGTTAAAAGTACGGCCTTGTTTAGAAATTTTCTGCTTTGCCTCAGGAACCTTAGCTATGTTTAGCACTCCAATGGCGAGAGTGCTAAAATTTCCCCAAGGAGGCAGCAAGATGCAATCCGCACACGCTCTGCCGATACCGATGCCCCTGCCAATGGCCGTGGGCAGCCTGGAAGCCTACATCCAGTCGGTCAACCGCTTTCCGCTGCTCAGTGCGCAGCAGGAACAGGATTACGCGCGGCGTTTCCGCCAGGACGGCGATGTCAATGCGGCACGCCAGCTGGTGTTATCGCACCTGCGGCTGGTGGTCGCGGTAGCACGCGGTTATCTCGGCTACGGCCTGCCGCACGCCGACTTGATCCAGGAAGGCACCATCGGCCTGATGAAAGCGGTGAAGCGCTTCGATCCCTCGCGCGGCGTGCGCCTGGTGTCCTTCGCGATCCACTGGGTGAAGGCCGAGATCCACGAGTACATCCTGCGCAACTGGCGCCTGATGAAGGTCGCCACCACCAAGGCGCAGAGGAAGCTGTTCTTCAACCTGCGCTCGATGCGCAAGGGCCTCGGGCCGCTGGGCGCCGCCGAGATTGCGCACGTCGCCGCCACACTCAAGGTCAAGCCCGAGGAAGTCGTGGAGATGGAGACGCGGCTTGCCGGCCGCGAAGTCGCGTTCGAGGCGGAAGACAGCGACGAGGAAGCGTATGCACCGGTGCACTACCTTGCGGCAGACCCGGAGGCCGAGCCGGCGAGCGTGCTGCAGGCGAAGCAGGATGAGAAAGCGGTCAGCGACGGCCTGCGGCTCGCGCTGGCGAGCCTGGATGCGCGCGCCCGCCGCATCGTCCAGACGCGCTGGCTGAAAGAAAAGGACACCGCGACGCTGCATGATCTGGCCGCCGAGTTCAAGGTCTCGGCCGAGCGCATCCGGCAGATCGAGGCCAAGGCGATGCAGAAAATGAAGCAGGTGATGCAGGCGCAGGACGCGCCGAAGGCCCTGATCGCGCCCGCGACGGCGTAAGCCTTACCTCAGCAACACGCGCAGATCGTGCGCGAGGTCCACGGCGATGCGGTCGTGGCGCACGAACAGCCGCAGCCGCCCCTGGGGATCGAACACGTAGCTTTGTGCGCTGTGGTCGATGGAGTAATCCTGCAGCGTTTTCCCGGCCCGCTTCTCGAAGTACACCTTGAACTCCTTCGCCGCGCGACGCGTGGCCTCCAGATCGCCGCGCAAGCCCAGGAAACGCGCATCGAAGGCCGGGACGTACTTGGCGAGTACCTCCTGCGTATCGCGCTCCGGGTCCACCGTGACCAACAGTACCTGCACGCGGTCGGCGTCGGCGCCGAGTTGCTTGACGGCCTGCGCCGCATCGGCGAGCGTCGTCGGGCACACGTCGGGGCAGCGGGTGAAACCGAAAAATAGCACCACCGCCTTGCCGCGAAAGTCCTCAAGCCGCCGCGGCTTGCCGGTGTGGTCGGTGAGTTCCAGTCTCTTGCCGTAGTCGACGCCGGTGATGTCGGTACTCTTGAACTTCGGCGGCCCGCCGTCGCAGGCGGCCAGTGCGAGCGCGCAGAAGGCCGCGAGGCTAAAGCGGGAAATAATGGTCAAGCAGCAGCGCCGCGAACAGCGCGGCAAGGTAGACGATCGAGTAGCGGAAGGTGCGCCGCGCCAGCTGGTCGCTGTAAGCGACGTAGATGCGCACCGCGTAGGCGACGAACGCGCCGCCCAATGCAAGCGCCGCGGCCAGGTAGATCCATCCGCTCATGCGGATGGCGAACGGCAATAGCGACACGCCGAACAGGATCAGCGTATAGAGCAGCACCTGCAATCGCGTATAGCGGGCGCCATGCGTAACTGGCAGCATCGGCAGGCCGGCCTTGGCGTAGTCCTCAGTGCGGTAAAGGGCCAACGCCCAGAAATGCGGCGGCGTCCAGGCGAAGATGATGAGGAACAGAATCATGGCTTGCGTCGTCACCTCGCCTGTGACCGCCGCCCAGCCCAGCACCGGCGGCATGGCGCCCGATGCACCGCCGATCACGATGTTCTGCGGCGTGAGCGGTTTCAGGATCACCGTGTAGACAACAGCGTAGCCGACGAAGGTGGCGAGCGTGAGCCACATCGTGAGTTCGTTGACCCACTGGTGCAGAGTGAAGAGCCCCAAGCCGCCGATCACGCCGGCGAACACCAGTGTCTGGAGCGACGTCACCTGCCCGCGCGGGAGCGGACGCGCGCGGGTCCGCGCCATCACGGCATCGATCCTCTGCTCGACCAGGCAGTTTACCGCCGCGGCCGCGCCCGCGGTGAGCGCGATGCCGATAGTGCCGGCTATCAGCGCCTGCAGCGGCACCATGCCAGGCGTCGCCAGGAACATGCCGATCACGGCGGTGAAGACGATGAGCGAAACCACCCGCGGCTTGGTGAGCTGGTAGAACTGGCTCAGGCGCGCGGCGAACGGTCGGCCGGCAAGGCTGGAGGACATCAAGAGGCTCTACGTTTCGTGACGCCGAAATACAGTGGAGTTTAGCACCGCCGCGATGGTCAACAAAAGCGCGGCGCCGGCAATGTGCGCCACAGTCGGCGCGCGCGGCTGCCTGGCGACGACGTTGGCAACGCCGAACTCACGCATCATGTGCAGCGTGGATTTCGAGCTCCCCACAGGAAGCAATATCGGAGAAGGCGATAAAATCCCGCCTGCAAGTGGAGCCGGCAGGAATGTACAAAATATCTTTCAAATTTAGCATCATGGTAACAACCCTCGCGCTGGTCGCGATGCTTGCCGCAGTGTGGCTCGCCGATATAGATCGGCAACACGATTCGCGAGCCGTGTTGCTGCCGGATCGGGTAATGACCTTGTTCCCTGACCCGAAGCCATTGACGGCCTTTGCGCTCTCCGACGACAAGAATCGCGTATTTGACCTTGCAAGCCTGAGGGGTAAATGGTCATTCCTCTTTTTCGGCTTCACCCATTGCCCGGATGTCTGTCCGACGACCCTGGCGGTACTGGCCCGCGCGCGTGACAACATCGCCAAGAACTCGGCCGGCGCCGAAAATATCCAATTCGTTTTTATCTCGGTGGACCCAAATCGCGATACCGCCAGCAAGCTCAGGCAATACGTGGACTATTTTGATTCGAGCTTTCTCGGCGTGACGGGAGACAACGCGCAGATCGGTAACCTGGCCGGTCAACTAGGCGTCGCATATCAGGTTGCGATCACACCGGGTTTGGAAAACTATCCCGTCTATCACAGCACGGCGGTATTTCTGCTGGATCCGCGGGCCCGATATCATGCCGTGTTCACGCCGCCCCATGATGCGGAGGCGATCAGCAGGCGTTTCAAAGTTGTGCGCGAGCTTGAAGCAGGCAATGCGACATGAGATGGCGACATCCCATTGTCTTCTGCCTGATATCGGCGCTTAGCCTCGTCCCCGCTGCGAGTGGAGAGGGGGGTGTTTCCGTACGCGATGCCTGGATCCGGGAAACGCCGCCCGGCATGACCATGATGGCGGGATACATGGAGTTGCGAAACAACACATCACGGCCACAATTTCTCGTGGCCGTAAGCAGTTCCGGGTTCGAGAGCGTGATGATTCACCGCACTGTCGTCAAGGACGGCATGGCGGGTATGGTGCACCTGTCGCAGATCGAGCTTGCACCCAACGGGAGTTTGAACTTTGCCCCGGGCGGTTACCACCTGATGCTGATGACCCCGAAGCGGACACTGCGCGCCGGCGACCCGGTCGTCATCAACCTGGAATTCCGCGGCGGCCTTGTGTTACGCGTCGCCTTCGAGGTGCGCAAATGAGAACAGGTCGCGCTCATGAATGCACATGTTGTCCGCCGCTAGCCTTCCATTGCTTCTCGATATACCGAGCGTCCTTATCGGAGCGCGGTTTCACTCCCATCAGAATGCCACCGCCATGGATACCCGCTTCATACTGATGGACGCGCTCTTCCGGGATACCCCAGTCGCTAAGCGCTGCAATAAGGCCAACCGCCACGCCAGCGGCGCCAGCGCCGAGCAGTGATGCGGCTATGGGCCCAGCGACAACCAAACCCAAGACGGGAAACGCCAAGAAAGCGCCGGCGGCGGCGAGTACCGGGATGAGCGTGCCAATTGTTCCCCCAATGGGGCCGCCAAGTTCGCCACCCTCTGCTGCTTTTCTGCCCCGTTCATTTTTGATGTGACGATCATCGGAGAAGTATCGTTTACGGGTGTCATCGGACATGACCACGTTGATGTCCCCTGTGCCATAGCCGCGCCTGGCAACGGATTGGTATGCTCGATCGACACTCTCGCTGTCTTTGAACAAGCCTGTGACCATTTTGGGATCGCCACTGGATGACGCTGCTTTTGTTGTCATCGCCTTCTGCCAATCCTTGTCTGCGCGCTCGACCGCAATGAACGAAACTTCTGGAGTGTTGCGGGTTCTGGCACTTATTTCGACCACGCTAGCATGTAGTCGACGGCGGCCCTGACCTCGGCGTTGCTCAGCGCAGGGTTGCCGCCTCTGGCCGGCATCACTCCCGCGCTCCCCTGTACCCCATTGACGGCGCTGGCGTAGAGAGTGTCGACGCCCTTGGCGATGCGCTTGGCCCACTGGCCCTTGTCTTCCAGCTTCGGCGCGCCGGCAATGCCGGCCCCGTGGCAGACAACGCAACTTGCTTGGTAGACCTGTTGCCCGTTGCGGCTGGGCGGCTGGGCGGTGGCGGCCGCCTTTTTTTCCGGCTGCAGCTGAGTTTCCGCCGAAACGACACTGATCTGGCCGACGGGTTTGATCCGCTCGGCCACACTCGAAGCTGTGGACAGCAGCGCGCTGCGGTCCAGTCGGATCCGGTCGGCGATGCTGCGGTGATGGGCCACAAGAACAAATATAAACAGCATCAAAATCGCACTGACGCCAAGAATGGTCCATACGTGCATCGCGTAGCTTTTTTTTGTCATTGTTACAACAATCCCTTCACGAAAAAGACGCCCCGGGTAAAAAAAGTGTAGTCCGCTTCAAGCGCCCCGATGCCCAGAAGTACCATCAACAACAGCGTTGGGACCAGAATGGCATACATCAGGGCCAGCCGCTCCCACATCATGTGCATGAAGACCGCGACGATCAGCCCGGCCTTCAACAACATGAACACGATGATCAAAAACCACCTGAGGTAGCCCTGAAAGTGGAAGTAGTCGACCGCATAAGACATGGCGCTGAGAACGAAGAGCAATCCCCAGATCTTGAGATAAATGCCGATCGGATGCTGTTGCCCTTCCACGTGTGCAGGCTGTTGCCCTTGCGCGTGTGCAGGCTGATGCCCTTCCGCGTGTGCCATGATTTACCTTACCAGAGATAGAAAACTGCGAAGATGAATACCCACACCAGATCGACGAAGTGCCAATACAGACCCATGGTTTCGACCATCTCGTAGTTTCCCTTCCGGCCGGTGAGGAAGCCTGGCCTCTGGTGATCCAGATCGCCCCGCAACACCTTGATCGCCACGATGATCAGGAAGATCACGCCGATCGACACGTGCGTGCCATGGAAACCCGTGATCATGAAAAAGCTCGAGCCAAACTGGGCCGCGCCCATGGGGTTGCCCCAGGGACGTACCCCGTCCTCGATCAGCTTGGTCCACTCGAAGGCCTGCATGCCGACGAAGGTGGCGCCCAATGCCGCGGTGATCAGCAACAGGATAAAGGTCATCTTTTTATTTTTTTCATAACCGAATTTGACGGCCATCGCCATCGTCCCGCTGCTGCTGATCAGGATGAAGGTCATGATGGCGATCAGGACGAGAGGGATTTTCTCGCCAAAGAGCGTCAACGCGAAGACCTCACTGACGTTGGGCCAGGGCTCCGTGGTTGACATTCGCACCGTCATGTACGAGATCAAGAAAGAGCTGAAGATGAAGGTGTCGCTGAGCAGGAAGATCCACATCATGGCCTTGCCCCAGGGCACATTCTTGAACGCTCGTTGGTCGGAGGACCAGTCGGCGACGATGCCTGGTACGCCTTCAGCCAGCGCGAGGGGTTCTCCGGTATTTGTCGGAATGGCTTGGGTCATGTGCTTTGGGCCTTTCTACCTGATCCCACAGAGCTTCAATAAAAGGTCCAAATTATTCCCGGTGAACAGCAGGCCAAAAAGGACCAACCAAACCAGCAGCAGAAAGTGCCAGTAGACGGTACACAACTCCACGCTCTGCCTGACCTTCGCCACGTCGAATTCGCCCCACACTCTGGAGACGGTCCTGCCCCATGCCACCAGACCGCCCAACAGGTGCAGCCCGTGCAATCCGGTGATCAGATAAAAAAAAGCGATCGCCGGATTGGTTACTTGAAAATACACCATCGTGCCCAGTTGCCGCCACGCCAAAACCTGTCCGAACAGGAAAACCACGGTCAACGCTCCGCCGGCGAGCAGCCCCACTCGCATGGCGTCCATCCGCGCACGACGTACTGAATACTGCGCCCATTGCAAGGCGACACTGCTCAATATCAGCACCAAGGTATTCGCCCACAACAGGCTTACTTGAGGCGCGGGACGCCAGTCCTCGTACGCCATCCGGCCTCCATAGGCGGTCACCAAAAGCGCGAACAGGACCGCGACCACCGCAAGAAATACCCTCAGAGCGAGTTTTTTCGCAAGCCCGGAAGATGCGTCTCCACCGTAGAGGTCGTCGAGCTTGCCCTGCTCCGTGGCCCAGGGCTTGGCCATCATTTCATGAAAAATATTCACGTCGTTGGACTCCGCATCGCCTAGGTCTTACTGCTTTTGCGGGCGACCGCTTGCGCCGGGACGTTTTGCGGTATGAAGTCCTGGTCGGCGCCCGGCACGCTGTAATCGTATGCCCAGCGATAGACCACCGGCAGCTCGGCGCCAAAGTTGCCGTGTTTCGGCGGAGTATCGGGGGTTTGCCACTCCAGCGTGGTGGCGTTCCAGGGGTTGCCACCCGATGGTTTGCCTTTGAAATAACTCCAGACCAGGTTGTACAAAAACACGACTTGGAAGGCGCCCACGACCAACGCGGCAAGCGTGATGCCGACGTTCAGCGAATGCGCCGATTCGGGGATGAAATCCGTGCCGCCTATCGCGTAATACCGGCGCGGCACGCCCAAAAACCCCAGGTAATGCATCGGCAGGTAGATGGCATAGGTGCCGAGGAAGGTGGCCCAGAAGTGAATCTTGCCCATCGTGTCGTCGAGCATGCGGCCGGTGATCTTCGGATACCAGTGGTAGATCGCCCCGAACACCACCATGATCGGAGCCACCGCCATCACCATATGGAAGTGGGCGACCACGAACATGGTGTCCGAAAGCGGTACGCTGACGGTCACGTTACCGAGGAACAGGCCGGTCAGGCCGCCGTGTATGAACGCGAAGATGAAGCCGATGGCAAACAGCATG
>JANMSV010000045.1:0-2273 GCA_031389685.1 Betaproteobacteria bacterium | reverse complement strand
GAACAGGCGGTCGTCGCCTTTGCCGCCGAAGAGGAAGTCGTTTCCGGCGCCGCCGTCGATCTGGTCGTCGCCCTTTTTGCCTAGGATGAGGTCCTTGCCGCCGGTCCCATTGAGGACGTTATTGCCGTTGGTGCCGACGAGGACGTGGATCTTGTCCCTGCCCATGTGCCCCGAGTGGTGGTCGTCGTCGTCCTCGCGGCCGGACTTTTCGTGCCTATCCTTGTTTTTCGACATGCTGTCTCCCAGGGCTGCAACAATGCTCGGCGGCGTGGGGGAATTATGCAGCCTCGGGAGCACGGCCTGCAATCGATAACCCCTTGTCAAAAAGCGTAATATTCGCGGCAAGTGCGGCAGAGTTCATACTCGGCCCGGGATGCGCCGCCGCACTAAATTCGAGGCGCTTCGATGACCAACGTCTCCGACATCGCCAAGCTGGTCGCGGGAGCGTCGCTCGACGCCGATCCGGCCGAAACGCGGGAGTGGCTCGAGGCGCTCGACGCGCTCGTCGCCGCCGCGGGCAAGGAGCGCGCCCGCTACGTCATGGGGCGGCTCACCGAGCACGCGGGCGCGCTCGACGTGCAGACGCGCGCGCGCTTCAACACCCCCTACTGCAACACCATCTGGCCGCAGGAGCAGCCGCCGTTCCCGGGCGATTTCACCATCGAGCAACGGCTTGCCTCGATCATCCGCTGGAACGCGCTCGCCATGGTGGTGCGCGCCAACCGCGCGCACGCCGAGCTCGGCGGCCACATCGCGAGTTTTGCTTCGGCGGCGGACCTGTTCGAGGTCGGCTTCAACCACTTCTTCCGCGGCCACGCGGCCGCGGGGGGCGCGGACCTCGTGTATTTCCAGCCGCATTCGGCGCCGGGGGTGTATGCGCGCGCCTTCCTGGAGGGGCGGCTCACCGACGCCCAGCTCGACAGTTACCGGCGCGAGACCGGCGGCCATGGCCTGTCCTCCTACCCGCATCCCTGGCTGATGCCGCAGTTCTGGCAGTTCCCGACCGGCTCGATGGGCCTCGGGCCGCTGAACGCCATCTACCAGGCGCGCTTCATGCGCTACCTGGAGCAGCGCGGCGTTCTGAAGACGCAGGGCCGCAAGGTGTGGGCCTTCCCGGGCGACGGCGAGATGGACGAGCCCGAGTCGCTGGCGGGCCTGTCGATTGCCGCGCGCGAGGGTCTGGATAACCTGATCTTCGTCGTCAACTGCAACCTGCAGCGCCTGGACGGGCCGGTGCGCGGCAACAGCTCGATCATCCAGGAGCTGGAGGGACTGTTCGCCGGGGCGGGCTGGAACGTGGTGAAGCTCATCTGGGGCAGCGACTGGGATCCGCTGTTCGCGCGCGACCGCGAGGGCGTGATCCTGCGGCGCCTGCACGAAACCGTGGACGGCGAATTCCAGACCTACGCAGCCACCGACGGGCGCTTCAACCGCGAGCACTTCTTCAACAAGTACCCGGAGCTGAAGGCGCTGGTGGCCGAGCTCACCGACGACGACATCGACCGCCTGAAGCGCGGCGGCCACGACCCGGTGAAGATCTATTCCGCGTACCACGCGGCCGTGAACCACAGGGGCCAGCCCACGGTGATCCTCGCCAAGACCAAGAAGGGCTACGGCATGGGCACCTGGGGACAGGGCAAGATGGGCACCCACCAGCAGAAGAAGCTCGACGACGAGGCGCTGAAGGCGTTCCGCGACCGCTTCGCGCTGCCGCTCTCGGACGAGGACGTGACCGGGCTCAGGTTCTACCGCCCGGCGGCGGACGCGCCGGAAATGCGCTATCTGCATGCGAAGCGCAAGCGGCTGGGCGGCTACCTGCCGGAACGCAAGACCGAATCGCTGCGGCTGCCGTTACCCGGGCGCGCGGCGTTTGCCAAGGTGCTGGAAGGCTCGGGCGGCCGCGAGCAGTCCACCACCATGCAGTACGTGCAGCTGCTGGCGCAGCTGTTGAAGGACCCGGGACTGGGCAAGCACGTCGTGCCGATCGTCGCGGACGAGGCGCGCACCTTCGGCATGCAGTCGCTGTTCCGCAACATCGCCATCTATTCGCCGCACGGTCAGCTCTACGAACCCGAAGACCGCGAGGAGCTGCTCTATTACAAGGAGGCGAAAGACGGCCAGATCCTGGAGGAGGGCATTACCGAGGCGGGGGCGCTCGCCTCCTGGATCGCGGCGGCCACCAGCTACAGCACGCACGGCGTGCCGATGCTGCCGTTCTACATCTTCTATTCGATGTTCGGCTTCCAGCGCGTGGGCGACCTGATCTGGGCCGC
>JANMSV010000027.1:0-6562 GCA_031389685.1 Betaproteobacteria bacterium | reverse complement strand
AGTGCGCGCCGAATTGGAGCAAGCGTACCGCTCGGGCGACATCATCATCAACGCCGAGATGGGCACGACCGCGCACCGGCTGTAAGCAGCGCGTCCCTCCCCCGCGCTGGACGGCGCCGCAGGATACTGCGGCGCCGTTTTCTATTGAATCGCCACGAGATCGAGCGGTGCATCGATCCCGGCGATCTGGCGGCCACCGCCAGCGCTTCGGCGCAGCGCAGCGCGTCGGCCGCATAGGTCGCGTTGGGACGCGTGGCCCCGCAGGTGATCATGATGCCGTCGCCGCGATAGGTGATGAAAGGGCGCGCCCAGTCAGCTCGCAGCCCAACCATCCGGAATCGGGCGCTATCCCCGGCTCAGCTCTTCAGCCGGTACCCGGTCCTGAAGATCCACCACACCATGCCCAGGCACACCAGGAGAAAACCGAGCGTTGCTGCGAGGCTCACGCCCACCGCGACATCCGCGCTACCGTAGAAGGCCCAGCGAAAACCGCTGATCAGATACACCACGGGATTGAACAGGCTGAACGTGCGCCACGCGTCCGGCAGCATGTCGATCGAATAGAAAGCGCCGCCCAGGAACGTGAGCGGGGTGATGACCAGCATCGGCACGAACTGCAGCTGCTCGAATCCGTTTGCCCAGACGCCAAGGATAAAACCGAACAGGCAGAAGGTGGCCGCCGTCAGCACGAGAAAGGCGATCATCCACACCGGGTGCACGATCTTCAGCGGCACGAACAGCGTCGCCGTGGCGAGAATCACGCAACCCAGGATCATGGACTTCGTCGCCGCCGCCCCGACGTAGCCCAGCACCATTTCGAGCGGCGACACCGGGGCCGAAAGCACTTCGTAGATGGTGCCGGTGAATCTCGGCAGGTAGATGCCGAAGGAGGCGTTGTTCAGGCTCTCGGTGAAGATGGAGAGCATGATGAGCCCCGGTACGATGAACGCGCCGTAGGGCACGCCGTCGACCTCTTTCATGCGCGAGCCGATGGCGGCGCCGAACACGATGAAGTAGAGCGAGGTGGTGATCACCGGCGCCACCAGGCTCTGCCAGAATGTGCGCTTGAAGCGCGACATCTCGAACAGATAAATCGCGAGGACGCCGCGGCCGTTGAACGCGCTCATGCGCGCTCGCTCACCAGGCTCACGAAGATCTCCTCGAGCGAGCTCTGCGCGGTGTTCAGGTCCCTGAACCCGATTCCCAGATCGCTCAGCCGCTTGAGCAGCGACGGGATGCCGGTGCGCTCCTCGCGCCCGTCGAAGGTGTATTCCAGGTCGCAACCGCCGTTCCTCAGCGCGAGGCGCCACTCGGCTAGCGCGGCGGGAATCTCGCTCATCGGCTCCTGCAGATGCAGCGTCAGCTGCTTCTTGCCGAGTTTCTTCATCAGCACGGCTTTTTCCTCCACCACGATCAGCTCGCCCTTGCTGATCACGCCGATGCGGTCGGCCATCTCCTCGGCTTCCTCGATGTAGTGCGTGGTGAGGATGATGGTGACGCCGCTCTGCCTGAGCTTGCGCACCAGCTCCCACATGTCCCGGCGCAGCTCCACGTCCACACCCGCGCTGGGCTCGTCGAGGAACAGGATCTCCGGCTCGTGCGCGAGCGCCTTGGCGATCAGCACGCGCCGCTTCATGCCGCCCGAGAGCGTCATGATGCGGTCGTCGCGCTTGTCCCAGAGCGAAAGGTCGCGCAGTACTTTCTCCAGATGCTGCGCATCGGGTGCCTTGCCGAACAGGCCGCGGCTGAAGCGCACGGTGTCCCAGGGAGACACAAACATGTCGGTGTGCAGTTCCTGCGGCACCAGACCGATGATCGCTCGCGCCGCGCGGTAGTCGCGGATGATGTCGTGGCCGTTGGCGATCACCGTGCCGGTGGTCGGGGTGACGATGCCGCAGACGATGCTGATCAGCGTGGTCTTGCCGGCGCCGTTGGGGCCGAGGAGGGCGAAGATTTCACCCTTGTTGATCTCCAGATCGATGCGCTTCAGGGCCTGCAGGCCCGAGGCGTAGGTCTTGGTGAGTTTCTGGATCGAGATGATCGACGGCATGGGGGCGCGGATTCTAGAGCATATCCGGGGGACTTCTTACCCTCGCCTGTCAGGCCTATGCGTCGATCAAACCGGGGGAAGCTTGGCGTCGGTCACGAACCAGCGGTCAGATTCCGATAATTTCATTGAGGCCCTCGACGACCTGCGCAATCTCCTCGGGCGAGGCGCGGCCGAGTCTTGTCCCGATGCGCTCGGCGGCCAGCGTGCGAATCTGGCTGATCTTGACCCACGAACGCTTCGGCAGCTTTGTCGCCTGAAGCTCGAGGGTCAGCGGAAAGCCGGCGCGCTGAGCCTGACTTGTCAACGCCGCCGCGATGACGGTACCCGAGCGCTCGTTGAACACGTCGTGGCTGAGAACCAGCACCGGGCGCAAGCCCGCCTGCTCGCGGCCGCGGACCGGATTGAGGTCGGCCCACCGGATCTCGCCCCTCAGTATTCGGGCCAAGCGTCGAGCTCCTGCCCCAGGCCTTCTTCAGCAAGCGCTTTCTCGAATTTGGGATCGAGCTTTGCGCATTCGGTCGCCAAACGGCCGCGCTCCATCCGCGCGAGCTTTTCGGACACGGCCGATTGGATGGCCCGGCTGCGGTTGGGAAAAACCTTTTTTGCAACCAGGCCATCGACGCGCTCCAACGTTCCGCTGTCGATGGTGATGGCAACTTTGATACTGCTCATGGCGCACCTCCAAAGTATGACAAATTATCATACTCCATGGGCGGGGGCCAGATATCGTGGAACTGTGCGGCGCGGCGGCCCGAGAGTTGTCCGCGGCGATGTATTCAAAGATGTCGGTAAGCCAGCGCCGAGCCTCGTCGGTCCAGCTTATCTCTGCCATGCCTGATATCGCGCCACCGTCACACCGCGTCCGGTTAAACGCATGGTTGGGCTCGCGCGAAGAATGCGAGGGCCGCCCGAGATGGCACGGAATACGCCCAGGGCATTTTGGTTGGATGAAACATTACGGTTGCTTGAATATGTAAAGAAACTGCATATTTGGAGTGCTTGATCTGACGTCCTTAACGCCCGTCTCAATAACGCGGTTGTTTTTGAGAATAACAAAGAAGTCACATTTCTCGTGAAGACTTACATGCGCATTGCAGTATCTATTGATGAACTGGTAAAGAGTGTAGGTATCACCCCCACGTTCGACAGTCGAAAATCCGTCACGACGTCCCATTATGTCTTCGACCTGTTGTGGGCTCATTCCAGGGTCGACTTTTCGTAACATCTGCGTACCCGAAGCACAACCCACAAGTATTGCAAGTACGAATGCAGTAATTGTGAATCGCAACATTTGTTATCTCCTTGAGGTGTTGGCCCAACGTCCGCGTTGTGGCGCGTTGTAGAAGGCGCGCAGCGCCTCCGCGCAAACGTCGCTCACCAACGCGCTGTTAGACGGCATACGCTTCCGTCTTAACCCCATAGCGCCATCTGATAAGTAGCGCACACGCTAATGCGATCACAACTCCAGCGAGCAGCGCAATGTGCAGACTTCATGCTGGCGGGCATGGCTTCACCTTGCGAGCCTTGTCGAGGAACGCGGTGATCTGCCCGGCTATCCCCTTGAATTCCTCGACCTTGCCGTAGTTGGCGACGAAGTTCGCGAGTAGAGCGCGGCCGTCGAGCCGTTCCTGCTCGAGACGCCGACACTCACGCTCGGCTGCCTCACGTGCTTCCTGCTCGGCGCGCTGACGGGCACGGGCTTCTGCCTCCGCCCTCTCCTGACGCTCGCGCACTTCCTGGGCCTTGCGCGCGGCCTCGACCTCCAGCCGGCGGCGCTCGGCGGCGAGCCGCTCCTCCTCGGCAGCCCGCTGCTTCCGGGCGGCCTCTTCCCGGGCAAGCTGCTCGGCGCGCTCACGCTCGAGGCGCTCGCGCGCGGCGTGCTCCTCGGCTTCCCTCCGGGCGCTGGCCTGCCGCTCTTCTTCCGCGATCTTGGCGCGGCGCTCGGCCTCAGTGACCTCACGGCACATCAGGTTGCCGCCGTCGGTATCGAAGGGTCTGCTGCAGTCCTGCTCGCTCACTTTGCGCGCCGGATCCATCTGCGGCGCGTAGGCTCCATCCTGCGGTTTGCTACTGCAGCCGGCCGCGAGCACGAGGAGGACGACGACGGATATGCTCTTGTTCATGGCTCTCCCTTCAGGTTGTAGGCGCGCAGCGCCAGAACTGCGTGATTCGACTTCGATGCGAAGGATACGCGCAGCGCGCTCGGCGCGCTGCGACACAATCCCCACATCAGCAGCGACGCCTCGAGAACAGGTACAGAAGGCGGTTCAAGCAGCTGGTCCGATGGTCAAGGACGTGCAGCGGCATTTTAATCGCTAGGAACTGAAGTACCCCCGGCGGCCCCTCTCCACTTCGACATTTACCGTCGGACTTAAAGCCCGGTTGAAGGCGATGGCCTTAGCCGGGCCTTTTTTTTGTGCAACGAACTGATACTGAGACCTAGATATCGCATAGGGAGCGCAGACGCCACAAGGGTGTATGCCGCACCCAAGAACACCCAGTGCCTCAATAGCTCGGTGCGGCGGTGATCAATTAGCGTCAAAAGTAGGTTCACCGCGACCGCTGCCACCACAAGTGCACCAGCCACCACGGGAATAAAGAAGTAGCGGACTTGTGGTGCCATGTTCGGCCAGATCGCCGAGTCGTCAGCATCTATGCGCGCCAAAGCCAGCTGAACACCCGCAACCATAAATCCCGCAACGCCGACCGCGATGGCGAGCGCCATCGCCGCGTAACCAGCTACGGCTCCAATAGCGCGGGAGGTGCTCATGCCGTCTAACGAGGCTGTAGAAAAAGTCCAAAGAACCGATTTCGATCGATTCTCAGGGGTACGCTTACCCCTCCCCGATGCGCTAGCGTTGAACACAGCGCATCCTGAGCGGTCGAATTTCTCATGATCGTCATGGGATCGGGTGCAGGGGACTTTTTCTACAGCCTCAACGTCGCCCTTCAGCGGCGCGCCGCTTGCGGCGCGTCCGCTGCAAGGGCTGGTTGGGCCTTTCTGAGCAGGAAGTAGACCTCTGAGTTAAGAGCGGCGCCAAGGATAGGAAATGGGCTAAACCACCTCTCCGCCAATTGAAACTTCTCGTAGAGCAGCCGCTCCAGTGCGCGATAGTCGAAGCCAAGGTGGTGAAAGTGATAGGAGACTCCGGGGGAAATCTCTGCAATCGGGCGCTGAAATGGTGGACGACCCCGAAACGCAGCGAGAATGTTACCGGGGCTCGCATCGAAGGCCCCGTAGCGACGACACATGCGGAAAAGGCCCTTTAGCATTGCGGGGAGAAACAGTTCGTGAGGAACGCCAATGACAGCAAGACCATCAGGCTTCAACAATCTATGAATCTGCGCCATAGCTTTAGCTGTTTCCTTCTCCGGTAGATGCTCGAAGACCTCTAAACAGAACACGTAGTCAAAGATTTCGGACTCGACTGAATCGAGGCTCTCCAGAAATACCACCGAATCCAAGCGTGCCAATTTTTCTCTCGCCTCGGCCATCAAGTAAGGAGTCGGTTCAAAAACCGAAGCCTCAATGGACGCAGTGCTGACGATTTGGCGGACAAGCTCACCATCCCCGGCCCCAAAGTCCAGAACACGAAGCCGATCACCAAACTGGGCATCTCTCAACACCTTGAGGGCATCGGAAAAGCGACGGCGCTGCAACCAGCGCTTTACTGGGTTGCGGTCACGGATTGTTATGTCTGCGTATGCCATGGAACGAATGAGGCCCAACGTTCCCAGTAACCGGCGCGCGCCCGTGATGACAAGCAAAAAGGCACAGCGCTGGCGCGCGCGTCCGGGTTGACTGGGTGGTTAGGCCTCACTTTACGCTGGCGATGTCGCGCTCGATGTACGGTAGATGTTCGGCCCATCCAGCGAGGCACGTCAGGTAGACGCCAAGCTGGCAATCTTTACTACCTCTTCTCTTGAGTCCGAACACACGCTCTCTTGGAATGCCCGCCTCGGCGTATGCAGTGAAGTCTGTTGAGGAGTCCCCGTATGCATAGGCCAGGCGCCAGCCGCGCTGTAGGTAAACGGCGAGTATTCGCGCCTTGAATTTATCGGCTTGGCCTCGCTCCTCTCCGGATTGGGCGACGTGGATGGTTCCCTCCGGAAATCCGTTCTGGCGAAGCCAATTCGGCAAACCCGCTTGATATAGCGGGATGCGAGTAGAGAGATAGATGATCTTGTATCCCTTCGCTGATAAGGCGCGAATTGCCTCGGCGGCTCCTGGGCGTGCTTCATACACAGCCATGTTCTGTGGCGTGAGGGTTCCGTCGATGTCAAGTACCACGGCTTGTCCCTGAGACGGAGAAGGCGACGGCACTTCCATCTCTGGAATATTGGCGCAGCCCCACACCGATAGAGCAATGATGAGTAGCGCAAGATGGCGCATGTAGTCTCCTCAGGCCGTTGATTTGCTGTGTAGCGGGCCGAATTCCAATGATGGTGATTGTGTGAGGCCTAACAGGCTGTTGAAAAACTCCCCGAACGTCTCTCATGATGGATGGTCAT
>JANMSV010000263.1:0-12174 GCA_031389685.1 Betaproteobacteria bacterium | reverse complement strand
GGAGCAGGCGCGCTGGGGCGAGGTGGTGCGCAAGGCCGGCATCAAGGCGAACTGAGGCGCCAGCATGGCCAAAATGAAAGGCGGCGCACTGATCGCCGAGTACCTGGTAAAGCAGAAGGTGCCCTACGTGATCGGCATCTGCGGCCACGGCAACGTGGGGATCCTCGACCCTCTGTACGAGGTGCGCGACAAGTTGAAGCTGGTGTCGCCGCGCCACGAGCAGTGCGCGGGCCACATGGCCGACGGCTACTTCCGCGTCAAGCATCAGCCGGTGGCCACGCTCACTTCCACCGGCCCCGGCTCGGCCAACCTGGTGATGTCGCTCGCCACCGCGCTTTCGGATTCCTCGGCGCTGCTCGCGATCACCTCCAACGTGCCGACCTCGCAGGCCAACCGGGCGCCGTTCCAGGAGCTCTACAAGCACAACCAGTCGGACTTCCCCTCGGTGCTGCGCCCGGTGGTCAAGCGCTCCTTCCAACCCTCGCGGGTGGACATGCTGCCGCTCGCGTTGCGCCAGTCCTTCGACACCATGCTCACCGGGCGGCCGGGACCGGTGAACCTGGACGTGCCCTACAACGTCTACCAGGAACAGGACGATGTCCAAGTGCCTCCGGCGTCGCACGTGTTCGGTTCGCATCGGCCGGGCGCGTCGGATGCCGACGTCGCGGCGGCCATCGAGTTGCTCGCCAATGCGAACAAGCCGGTGCTGTTCATCGGCCAGGGCGCCACGCTCTCGGAGGCCGGCCCCGAGCTCGGCGCGCTGCAGAAAAAGCTCGGCATCCCGGTGATCACCTCGCCGAACGGCATGGGCTGCGTGCCGGCCGACGACCCGCTGACGCTGGGGTTCATCGGGCGCAACGGCGCCTATCCGGCCAACCAGGCCGGCCGCCACGCCGACCTCGTGATCACCATCGGCACGAGGTTCGATGACCGCTCCTCGTCCAGCTGGACTCCGGGCTATTCGTGGAATTTCCCCAAGACCAGGCTGGTGCACGTGGACATCGACCCGCAGGAGCTGGGCCGCAACTATCCGCCGACGCTGGGCATCATCGCCGACGCCAAGGTATTCACCGCGCAGCTGCTCGCCGCCGTGGCCGCGCGCCGCGGCCTGGACGCGCAGCGCTTCGCGCCGTGGCGCGACGAGCTCGCCGCGTGGCAGGCGGAGTGGGAAAAATTCGTGCGCCCGCATTTCAGCGAGATCGCCACGCCCATGCGCCCGGAATACGTGGTGGACGCGCTGCAGAAGGTTCTGCCGGAGGACGCCATCCTGACGCTCGACTCGGGCGTGCACCACAACTGGTTCATGCAGTTCTGGAAGCCGCGCCGCACGCAAAGCATGCTGAACAGCTGGGGCTATTCGTCCATGGGCTTTGGCGTGTGCAGCGTGCTCGGCGCGAAGCTCGCGGCGCCCGAGCGCCCCTGCATCTCCGTGTGCGGCGACGGTGGCTTCTCCATGGCACCCTATGTCGTCGCCACCGCGGTGGAATACGACCTGCCCTGCATCTGGGTGGTGTGGAACAACTTCGCCTGGGCGGCAATCCGCGACATCCAGATCGGCATGTTCGGCGGCCGCGAGCACGGCACGGCCTTCTACCGCGGCCAGGACCGGAAGAAGCCCTACAACCCCGACTTCGCGGCCTGGGCGCGCGCCTGCGGCGCGGACGGCGTGACGGTGAAGAAAAGCGAGGACCTGCGCGGCGCGCTCGAGCAGGCAGTCAGGAACAATCGCCCCTGCGTGCTCGACGTGCACGTGGACGGCGAGGTGCGCCCGCCATCCACCGGCACCTGGCAGCTGCCGCCGACGCCGTTCAAGGAACCGCAGTTCGGCAAGCCCTGGGTGGCCTGAGATGGCGGATCGCTTCGACGTGATCGTGGTCGGCGCCGGCAACGCAGCCTTCTGCGCGGCGCTCGCCGCGCGCGAAAAAGTCTCGAAGGTGCTGGTGCTCGAGCGCGCGCCCGAGGATGAGGCGGGCGGCAATTCGCGCTTCACCGCCGGCCTGATGCGCGTCGCCTACGCCGGAGTCGAGGACCTGAAGCGCGCGATTCCGGACCTCACGGCGGAGGAAATCGCGCGCACCGACTTCGGCACCTACACCGAAGCGCAGTTCCTCGACGACATGGCGCGCGTCACCGAGTACCGCTGCGACCCGGACCTCACCGAGCTGCTGGTGAAACGCAGCCTCGATGCGGTCGCCTGGATGCGCTCCAAGGGGGTGCGCTTCACCGCCGCCTGGGGGCGCCAGGCCTTCAACATCGGCGGCAAATTCAAGTTCTGGGGCGGGCTCACGCTCGAAGCCGTGGGCGGCGGGCCGGGGCTGGTCGAGTCGCTCACCAACGCGGCGAAAAAGAACGGCATCGACCTCTGGTACTCGGCGCGCGTCACCGGCCTCATCGCCGACGACGGGGGCGTGAAGGGGGTGCGCGTCAAGCGCAACGGAAAAACGATCGAGGTGCACGCGAAGAGCGTGGTCCTCGCCGCCGGCGGTTTCCAGGCCAATCCCGAATGGCGCACGCGCTACCTCGGCCCGGGCTGGGAGCTCGCCAAGGTGCGCGGCACGCGCTTCAACACCGGCGACGTGATCCGCATGGCGCTCGACGCCGGCGCGGCGCCGGCGGGCAACTGGTCGGGCTGCCACGCCGTGGCCTGGGAACGGAACGCGCCCGAATTCGGCGACCTCGCCATTGGCGACCAGTTCCAGAAGCATTCCTATCCCTGGGGCGTGTACATCAATGCCCTGGGCAAGCGCTTCGTCGACGAGGGCGCCGATTTCCGCAATTACACCTATGCGAAGTACGGGCGGGTGATCCTTTCGCAGCCCGGGCAGTTCGCGTGGCAGATTTTCGATGCCAAGGTGAAGTCGCAGCTGCGCGACGAGTACAGGATCCGCCAGGTGACCAAGCGGGTGGCCAACACGCTCGAAGAGCTGGTCAGGCAACTCGACGACGTAGACGCCGACGCCGCGCTCGCGGAGCTCAAGGCCTACAACGCTGCGGTGCGCACCGACATCCCGTTCAATCCGAACGTGAAGGACGGCCGCGGCACCAAAGGCCTCGCGATCCCGAAGTCGAACTGGGCCAATACGCTCGATACGCCGCCTTTCGAGGCTTACGCAGTGACCTGCGGCATCACCTTCACATTCGGCGGATTGCGCATCAACACCGGTGCGCAGGTGCTCGACACCGACGGCGCGCCGATGCCGGGCTTGTATGCCGCCGGCGAACTGGTGGGAGGGATTTTCTATTTCAACTATCCGGGCGGCACCGGGCTGACCAACGGCGCGGTGTTCGGTCGCATCGCCGGCACCAGCGCCGCGGGATAATCGGGGATGCAGCCCAGGCGCTCGCCCAACAGCATCGCAGTCCTGCGCATGTCCGCCCTGGGCGACGTCGTCATGACTTTGCCGCTGCTGCGCACGCTGCAAAAGGCCTACCCGGACGCGAAGCTGTACTGGATCGTCTCCCGGCCGTTCCACGCCATCGTCGAGGGCATCTCCGGGGTGGAGCTGATCGTCATCGACAAGCCGCGCGGGCCGCTGTCCTATTGGCGGCTGGTCCGGCAGATGCGCGCCTACGACTTCGACTGGCTGCTGGTGCCCCAGGCCAGCATGCGCGCCAACCTGGTGACCGCGGTGACCCGGGCGAAGCGCAAGATCGGTTTCGGCGCCCTGCACTCGCGCGACCTGCAGCGCTGGTTCGTGAACGAGGTGGTGCCGGCCGAGCCCGAGCACCTGATCGACAGTTTCCTGCGCTTTGCCACCTATCTGGGCGTCAAAGAGCTGGTGGTGAAGTGGGACCTCGCATTGCGCGACGAGGAAATCGCCTGGGCGCGCCGGCAACTGGCGCCGCATTCCGGCATCAAGCTCGCAGTGATGCTGGCCGCAAGCAAGGCCGAGCGCAACTGGCCGGTAGAGCGTTACCGTGAATGCCTGAACCGGATCGCACGACGCTGGCCGCTGACAGTGGTATTAATTGGCGCGCCGGGCGCCTCCGAGCGGGCAAAGGCGGTGGAATTGCTGCAGGGCCTCAAAGCCGAGGTTTGCGATCTGGTCGGCAAGACCGACCTGCGCCAGCTGGCGGCCCTGCTGGGGCAGGCCGATGCGCTGCTCGCGCCCGATGCCGGGCCGCTGCATATCGCGCAGGCGATGAACACGCCGGTGGTGGGGCTGTACGCGGTGGCGCCGTCGAAGAAGACCGGGCCTTACCTCGAGCCGCAATGGACGGTGGACGTGTTCGCCCAGGCAGCGGCGAAAATACTGAAGCGGGGGCCGGAGCGCATCGGCTGGCGCCGGCGCGTGCACGACCGGCGCGCCGTGCAATTGATCAAGGTCGAGGACGTGGTCGACAAACTGGACGAACTGTTCGCGCATCGCGGTTTCGCGCGTGGGGAGCAGGGCCATTGAATTACTGGAATGCAGTACCTGGGCGCGCAGAACACCGGAGCACCGACTGACGATGGACCTCGAACTCTCCGGCCGGACCGCCCTGGTCACCGGCGCCTCCGCCGGCATCGGCCGCGGCATTGCGCTCGCGCTCGCGGCCGAGGGCGTGCGCCTGGCGGTGACCGCGCGCAGGCGCGAGCGGCTGCAGGCGCTCGAGCAGGAGGCCGGCGCGCAGATGACGATCATCGAGTGCGATTTCATGCGGGAGGATGCGCCGCGGCGCATCGCCGATGCCGCGCTGCAAGGGCTCGGCAGCGTCGATATCCTGGTGAACAATGCCGGCGGCTCGCGCGCGTTCAAGCTGGACGCAGGCGAGGCGCAGTGGGAGGAGGCGCTCACGCTGAACTTCACCCGCCAGCGCCAGCTGACGCATGCGCTGCTTGGCCAGATGATGGCACGCAGCTGGGGCCGCATCGTCAACATCACCGGCAAGAGCGAGCCCGAGGGCATCAACGGCGCGTTCGCCGCCAAGGCGGCGATGCACGCCTGGGCGAAGGGCCTGTCGCGCGAGGTGGGCAAGCACGGCATCACCGTGAACTCGATCCCGCCCGGGCGCATCATGAGCGAGCAGATCGAGCGCAACTACACGCCCGAATACCGCAAGTGGCAGGCGGAGCACGAGATCCCGGTGGGCGAATACGGGCAGCCCGCCGACATCGCGAACCTGGTCTGCTTCCTCGCCTCGCCCCGCGCACGCTACATCACCGGGGCGGTGATCCCGGTGGACGGCGGCTTGCGCAAATACCAGTTCTAGCGACCTTGCCCGCATGACGCACGTCGTCGAGCGCTTCGCCTCCTGGGCCGTGCAGTCGCGCGCGCAGCCGCTGGCCCCTGAAGTGCTGCACCACGCCAAGCGTGCGGTGATCGATCTGACCGCGGCGATGATTTCCGGTGCGCCCGCTGCCCCGGCAACGCTGCTCGAGCGCGCGCTGGCCGAGGAGCTCGATCGCGGCGGAGCGCGGCTTGCGCTCGGGCGCGCGGCGACGGTGCGCGCCGCGGCGCTGATCAACGGTGCGGCGGCGCACACCACGGAAGTGGACGACATCTTCCGCGACGGCATCTACCATCCGGGCGCGCCGACCATCCCGGCGGCGCTGGCGCTGGCGCAGGCGCACGGCGCCTCGGGCGAACAATTCCTGCGCGCCGTCGTCGTGGGCTACGAAATCTCGACGCGCATCGGCGCGGCGATGGGGCGGGCGCATTACAGGTACTGGCACAACACCGGCACCATCGGCTGCTTCGGCGCCTGCGCCGCCGCGGCCGAACTGCTGCAGCTGGACGCCGCGCGCTTCGCGCACGCGCTCGCCACCGTCACCACTTTTTCCGCCGGCCTGCAGCAAGCGTTCCGCATGGATTCGATGTCCAAGCCGCTGCACGCCGGCCGCGCCGCGGAGGCCGGGCTCACCGCGGCGCTCGCCGCGCGCGAAGGCGTGACCGGCTCGCTCGACGTGATCGAGGGGGAGGCCGGCTACGGCAAGGCCATGAGCGACAGTCCCGACTGGAACAAGGCGCTCGCCACGCTGGGGCGCGAGTTCCACATCACGCGCATGACCTTCAAGAACCATACCTGCTGCGGCCACACCTTCGCCGCCATCGACGGTGCGCTGGCGCTGCAGGCGAAGATGGGCCTGGGCGCGAACGACATCCAGCGCGTCAAGGTCGGCACCTACAAGGCGGCGCTCGAGGTCGCGGGCTACGACGAGCCGCGCAGCGCGGCGGAAGGGCGCTTCTCGCTCAAGTACGTGGTGGCGACCGCGCTCACGCATGGCAGCGTGCGGTTCGCGGCGTTCGAGCCGGAGCGCCTCGATGACCCCGCGACGCGCGACCTGATGCGGCGCGTGGACGTGTGCGTGGACGCGCAACTCGACGCCGCGTTTCCCGCGCAGCGCGCGGCGCGCGTGGCCATCGAGGCGCGTGACGGGCGGCGCGAGGAATTCCTGCAACCGACGCGCATCGGCGATCCCGATGCCCCGCTGTCGGATGCCCAGCTCGAGGCGAAATTCCTCGAGCTCGCCGCGCCGGTGCTCGGCGAGGCGAAAGCGAAGGCACTGCTCGGTCGCTTGTGGCGCCTGGAAACACACAAGACACTCGAGGCATGAACCTGGCGCAAGCGCTGTTCGCGCCGCGCGCCGTGGCACTGGTCGGCGCCTCGGGCGACGCGGGCAAGAACACCGCGCGCCCGCAGCGCTACCTGAAAAAGCACGGCTACGCCGGGCGCGTGGTGCCGATCAACCCCACGCACGACGAAGTGCTGGGCGAGCGCGCCTACGCCAGCGTGGCCGACGCGCCGGGCGACATCGACCACGCCTTCGTCATGGCGCCGGGCGAGGCGGTGGAGCAGGCGCTCGAGGACTGCGGGCGGCGCGGCGTGCCGGTGATGAGCGTCTACAGCGACGGCTTCGCCGACGCCGGCGCCGAGGGCGCGCTGCGGCAGGCGCGACTCGCAGCCCGCGCGCGCGAACTGGGCGTACGCCTGCTCGGCCCCAACAGCATGGGCGTTGTCAACCTGCCGGGCAGAGTGGCGCTCACGGTCAGCGCCGCGCTGGAGATGGACGCGCTGCCTTCGGGCACCACCAGCATCGTCTCGCAAAGCGGCGCCATGCTCGGCACGGTGCTCTCGCGCGGTGCGGCGCGCGGTTTGGGATACGCCAAGCTGGTGTCGCTCGGCAACGAGGCGGACCTCGGCGCGGGCGAGTTGGTGCAGCTGCTTGCCACGGACCCGGACACGCGCGTCATCCTGCTGTTTCTGGAGACCGTGCGCGATGCGCCCCGGCTTGCCGCGGGGGCGCGCGCCGCGCACGCGGCGGGCAAGCCGGTGGTCGCGTACAAGCTCGGGCGCTCCGCGCTCGGCCAGTCGCTGGCGCGCTCGCACACCGGTGCGCTGGCGGGCAGCGATGCGGCGATGGACGCATTCTTTCGCGACTGCGGCATCGTGCGCGTGGACATGCTGGAGACGCTGGTCGAGATCGCGCCGCTGCTCGCCGGGCGCAAGCCGCCGCAACTGGGGCGTGCGCCGCGTGTCGCCGTGGTCACCACCACCGGCGGCGGCGCGGCGAGCGTGGTGGACCGCCTGGGCATGCACGGCATCGAGACCGTGGCGCCTGGGTCGGACGCTCCGATCATCGACCTGACCATGGCGGCAACGCCGCAGAAGTACGCCGCGGTGCTCGACGCGCTGCTCGCCTCGCCCGAATGCGACGCGGTGCTGGCCGCGGTGGGGTCCTCCGCCCAGTTCCATCCGCAGATCGCGGTGGAGCCGATCCGCGCCGCGAAGCGCACGGCAAAGCCGCTTGCCGCGTTCCTCACGCCGCACGCGGAGCGCTCGCTCAAGCTGCTGGCGCAGGCGGGCATCGCGGCGTTCCGCACGCCCGAGGCCTGCGCCGACGCGTTCGCCGCTTATTTCGCCTGGCGCGCGCCGCGCGAGGCACCGCAGTTGCCGCCGGTCGTGCTGCCACGCGGCACGCTCGATGTTTTCGCCTCGCTCGGCATCACGGTCGCGCAGTCGCAGGTGGCGCAGGCGCCGGACTTCGCGCACACCGTGCCTTATCCGGTGGCTGCCAAAATCCATTCGGCCGGCATCGCGCACAAGACGCAAGCCGGCGGCGTGATCCTCGGCATCCGTGACCGGGAAGAGTTCATGGAGAAGGCCAGGAGCTTGCGCAGCGCGCAGGTGCTGGTGCAGAGAATGGAGGCGGGCCTGGCGGAGGCGATCGTCGGCTATCGCGACGATCCGCTGGTGGGCCCGGTGGTGCTGGTCGGCGCGGGCGGAATTCTCGCGGAGCTGTACAAGGATTACGTACTGAGGCTCGCGCCGGTGAGCGTGGAGGAAGCCGGGGAGATGATCGCCGAGGTGAAGGGTTTGGCGGTGATTCGCGGCTTTCGTAACCTGCCGCGCGGCGACGTGCGCGCATTGGCGCAGGCGGTGGCGGCGATGTCGCGGCTGGCCCTGGTGCCCGGCCGCCCGGTCGCGGAAGCCGAATGCAACCCAGTCATCGTGAAGTCCGCGGGCGCGGTGGCGGTGGATGGCCTCATCGTGATGAAGGAGTGAACATGGATTTCCGCTTCACACCGGAGCAGGAGCAGTTCAGGGATGCGGTGCGGCGTTTCGCCGGGAAGCACCTGGCAGCCGGTGCGCTCGAGCGGGCGCACGCGGCGGAGTATCCGTGGGAGGTAGCGAAGCTCATGGCCGGGCAGGGGCTGCTCGGCATCACCGTCCCGGAAGCCGACGGCGGGCAGGGCGGCAGCCTGATGGACGCGGTGATTGCGATCGAGACCGTCGCCGCGGCCTGTCCGCGGAGCGCCGACGTGGTGCAGGCCGGAAATTTCGGCGCGATCCGCGTGCTCGCGGAGTACGGCACGCCGGCGCAGAAGGACAAGTATCTCAGGCGGCTGCTGTCGGGCGAGGCGGTGATTTCGGTCGGCATGACCGAGCCGGAGGCGGGCTCGGCCGCCACCGACCTGGCGACTTCGGCGACGCCGCACGGCACGGGTTTCCGCGTCAACGGCTCGAAGGTCTTCACCACGCACGCGCCTTACGCCGACGTGATCCTCGCCTACGTGCGCTTCGGGCCCGGCGTGGGCGGCATCGGCTCGGTGCTCATCGACACCAAGTGGCCCGGCGTGCGCTTCGGCAAGCGCTCGTCGTTCATGTCGGGCGAGGAGTGGGCGCAGATGTACTTCGAGGACGTGCAGGTGCCCGCGGAGATGGTGGTGCTGAAGGAAGGCGGCTTCAAGAAGCAGATCGCCGGCTTCAACGTCGAGAGGATCGGCAACACCGCGCGCTCGCTTGCGCTGGGGCGCTACGCCTACGAGGAAGCGCGCCGCTGGGCGCTGCAGCGCAAGCAGTTCGGCCGCCTGCTGTGCGAGTTCCAGGGGCTGCAGTGGAAGTTCGCCGACATGAAGATGAAGCTCGATGCGGGCCAGCTGCTGCTGTACCGCGCGGCGGCCAACGCCGACCGCGGCTTTCCTTCTGCCGAGGAGACGGCGATCGCCAAGGCGTTCTGCAACCAGGCGGGCTTCGAGGTCGCCAACGAGGCTTTGCAGGTGATGGGCGGTCTGGGTTACAGCCAGGAATCCCTGGTCGAGTACTGCGTGCGGCGCTGCCGCGGCTGGATGATCGCCGGCGGCTCGATCGAGATCCTCAAGAACCGCATCGCCGAGGCGGTGTTCGAGAGGAGTTTCCCGCAGCGGCTTTGACCTGCCCCCGCTTAGACCGCTACAACATTCATTCCGAGCAACCTGGCGCCCTCGATCATCGCGTCGTCGAGGCAGAGCATGCCCTGTGCGCTCAGGCTCGCGGCGATAGCGAGGTGCAGCGCATCGCCCGCTCTCAGCTTTAACGCGTCGTCGCCCGCTAGCCGGGCGGCGCGGCGGAATTCCTCCCGTCCAGGAACGGCTACCGTGCAATGCTTCTGCGCGAACTCGTGCACCCGTGCCGTGGCTTGTTTCACCAAGTTCGCCGCCGACTGGCCGGTGCGTACCTTGATCGCGGCGGCCGAAGCGAACTCGACCAGGGACCACTCGCTGATCGCCAGACGCTCGCCCGAGGATTCGATCCAGGCGATGACGGCCTCGCTCTTCGGCTCCCGGATGAAGAGCGGAACCAGGGCGCTGGTATCGACGTAGATCATCAGTAGCGCGCGCCGCGGCGCATGTCTCCGACCACCGGCGCCGTCTCCCTTTGACGGCCAAGGAATTGACGCAGGCGGCGCGTCCCGGCCTTGCCTACGGCGCGGCCTTCCGGGGCAAGTACCAGACGGCCGTCGGCCGAAACCTCCGCAATCAGCGTATCGCCTTCACCCACGCCGATCCGCTTGGCCGATTCGGCCGGCAAACGCACCGCGAGACTATTCCCCCACTTTGACACCGTCAGTTCCATCCGCAAGCCTTTGGCCGCCATTTGAGCATCCCCGAGTATCTACACGTAGATACATCAAGCATGAGCCGGGGCGCCGGCCTTGTCAATGCGCGGTCGGGTTCGCGTCGCGCGCAGCGGCCGGGGAAGGATTGACGGGGGCCGGCATGAAACACAAACCATCGGCGCGGCGCTGTCAAGACCTCACGCCACCGGCTCCGGAGAGAACCTCATCGTCAGGATACGCAGCAGCACCAATGCGACGATCACGGCGAGGCTGAGCAACACCTTCTCCGGGGAGTGCTCGCGGAACCACAGCCCCATCAGCTCGCCGATCAGCACGACGAGCGCCGTGTCGAGGATCAGGGTCACGCGTACGCGCCCCAGCGTCAGGTAGGCCTGGAGCGTGCGCACCAGCTCGAGCTGCGCGAGGATCACCAGGCTATCGATGATGGCGTGCTCGGCGAGCAGGGTCCAGTTGCCGGAGGGAATCTCGGCGAGACCGAGCAGCATGCGCAGCACCCCGGCGAACATCCACAAGCCGAGGGTGAGGATCAACATCCCTGCCAAGCCGCGGACCAGTTTCGGATAGAACGACGCCAGAAAAAACGCGCGCGAATTTTCGGTACGAAGCACCGTGGGGTCGGTTTGCATTTGACATCTCCGGCGCGACGTAGTCGCGCGTCTGTTACGGTCGGGACGGGGAGTATGCGCAACAGACATGACCCCGCGATGACCGGGTCGCGGCGGGTAGCGCCGGTGCGTTCACGGATTGAGGCATCGCTCCGGCTCCGACCGCAAGCGAAACACCACCTTTTTCCTCCGCTGCGAGGCTTTAACGCGTTATTCGGACGGGTTCTCGCGATGTGACGCGCTCGGCCCGCGCGCCGGAGACCATCACGGGCTCACCAGCTCTAGCGTCGGAAAATACGCCCGAAAGCGGGTGACGTCGCGCGTCAGTATCGGAATCCTTAGCACCGCGGCGTGCGCGCCGACCAGAAAATCGGCGAGCACGCCGGCCCGCGTGCCGCCGCGCCTGCGGTAGGCGGCGTGCGCGCGGCCTGCGAGAAACAAGGCATCGCGCGGGAGCTCGCTCACGGCGAGGCCGGCCGCGGCGATCTCGGCTTCCAGCGATTCCTTGCTCGAGGCGTAGGCGGCCAGCTCGGCGTAGATCACCGCATTGATCAGCAGCGGGCCGCGTGCGCTCCAGTTCTCGAGTTGCGTCTGGGACCAGCCCGCCCAATTCCGATCGTTTTCCAGCACGTCGATGACGACGCAGGAATCGACCAGGATCATTTCTTCCTGACTTTGAATCCCGGGTCGCCCGCGTCCTCATCGTAGCCGCGCAGCAGATTCATGATTTCGCCAGTGGTCATGCCGGTCTTGCGCGCACCACGCAACGCAGCGAAACGGCTGCGCGCATGGTCGCCCTTCGCGGGGCGCCCGGCCTTGCGCAGCAGCACGTCTCCTTGCGGGCCGACTTCGAACTCGACCCCGCTGCCCGGCCGGATGCCGAGATGCTCCCGCACCCGCTTGGGGATGGTGACTTGACCCTTGACCGTGACCTGGTGCGCCATGGAGCCTCTCTGGTATTACCTAGATTTGTTATGGTAATACTTCCAGCCAGAGCGCGCAATGCGAGCCGAAGGAAAATCGCTCCGCTCGTTGCCGGCGTTCCTGCGGCTCGATCGAGATCCTCAAGAACCGCATCGCCGAAGCGGTGTTCGAGAGGAGCTTTTCGCAGCGGCCCGGGAAGGACTGACGCGGGTGGCAGGCTCCAGAGGCGCCTACAACGCCTGCGCCCCCTCGATCCTGCCCAGCCGGCGATCGAAGGTGCCAAGCGGCAGGTGTCCGGCCTTGCGCGATACCTCCAGGACCAGA
>JANMSV010000221.1:0-35456 GCA_031389685.1 Betaproteobacteria bacterium | reverse complement strand
CTTCCTCGGCATGACGATCGCGCAAGCGGTCGTTTGGGCGTCGCAGAACATCGACCCCAAGCACACCAATCCCGAGCTGACCACGTCCGAGCCTTATGTCATGGGCTCTCACGCCACCTGCTCCGGCGCGTGGGCGAGCGGTCCGGAAGACTGTGCGCCCGCGGACTATCAGTGGGGATACAACCGGATGATGACGGTCGACGGCCTTTTTGGCGCCGGCGACACCATCGGCGGCACCGCCCACAAGTTCTCCTCTGGGTCCTTTGCGGAAGGCCGGATCGCCGCCAAGGCGGCGGTCAAGTACGTGAATGACATGAAGAACGCACAGCCCCAGGTGAGCGAGCAGGAATATCGCGACCTCGAGAAGCTGATCTACCGGCCGCTGGAAAACTACCGGGTCGGCCGCAACGAGATCGTCGCCGGGACCGTATCGCCGAGTTACCTCCTTCCGATCCACGGTCTTCAGCGCCTCGAGCAGATCATGGACGAATACGTCGGCGGCATCAGCACCAACTACATGACGAACGGCCCGATGCTCGATCGCGGGCTCGAGTTGCTGGCCATGCTAAAGGAAGACATGGCCCACATGGGCGCCGAAGACCTGCACCAGCTTCAGCGCACGTGGGAGCTGCACCACCGGCTCCTGGCCTCGGAGTCCGTGACCCACCACACGCTGTTCCGCAAGGAAACGCGGTGGCCGGGCTATTACTATCGGGGCGATCATATGAAGCTGGATGACGAGAACTGGCATTGCTTCACCCTGTCGCGCTACGACCGGGATAGCGGCAAGTGGGCAATGGAAAAGGCGCCGGTCTACCACATCATCGACTGACTGCTGCGCCAGCGCCGTTTTATGCTTGAATAGGCGGTGGCCGATCGTCGCCTGCAGGTGTTCCACGCCGTCGCGAAACATCTCTCCTTCACCAAGGCGGCCGAGGCGCTGTTCATGACGCAGCCCGCGGTAACCTTCCAGATCCGGCAGCTCGAGGAGCAGTTCAACACGCGGCTGTTCGACCGCGCGCACGGCCGCATCGCGCTCACGACCGCGGGCACAGTGGCGCTGGAGTATGCCGAGCGCATCCTCAGGCTCTCGGCCGAGCTCGACACGCGGCTGAAGGAGATGAGCGGCCAGTTGGCGGGCCCGCTGCTCATCGGCGCGAGCACGACCATCGCCGAGTTCCTGCTGCCGCAGATCCTCGGCGAGTTCAAATCGCGCAATCCGGCGGTGGTGCCGAGGCTGTTCGTGGCCAATTCCGAGGCGGTGCAGGACCGCGTCGCGGAGCGCACCCTGGACCTCGGCTTCATCGAAGGCGACTCGCACCTGCCCTCCCTGGCCACCGACGTGTGCTGCGACGACGAGCTGCAGGTGGTGTGCGCGCCCTCCCACCCGCTGGCGAAACTGAAGTCGGTGACGCCGAAATCGCTCACCGAGCACGCCTATATCACCCGCGAGCCGGGATCGGGCACGCGCGAGGTCATCGATCATTACTTGGAGAAGGCGGGCGTGCCGCCCGACGCGCTGCAGGTGGTCATGGAACTGGGCAGCCCCGAGGCGTTGAAAGGCCTGGTGGCCACCGGCCTGGGTTACGCCATCATGTCGCGCGCCACGGTGGCCAAGGAAACGCAGCTCGGCCAGCTGGTGCAGATCCCGCTGGCGCCGCGCCTCAACCGCCAACTGGCGGTGGTCTATCCGAAGGAAAGGTTCCACTCGCGGCTGGTCAGCGGTTTCGTGCAGTTCGCCAAGGAACGCCTCGCCGCCCTGCAGGCGACGGACCCGGCGCGCCCGATCCGCCCCTAGGGCCGGATCATCGACCAACCCTGGCGTTGCTTCTCGATGATGTAGATCACGCCGGTCTGGGAGTACACGATGCCGTCGAGCATGACGTCCTTGGTCAGATTGAAGCGCCCCATCGAGTTCTCGCAGGCGATCATCTGCGCGCCGCCGCCCTTCATGGCCTCGCGCACGCGGTTTGCCACCACCGCGTCGTCCTTCGGCATCTGGATTCCCTGACCGAAAGCGACGATCTGGATTTCCGAGTCGACGCCCCGCTTGGCGTAGTTCTCCTTAATGTTGCTGACCACATTGAGCGCCTGGTGCCAGGTCCTGGCGTCGGCGTCGCTCACCTGCAGCACCACGCGCTCCTTCGTCCTTGCCTCGCCCATCCCGGCGCAGCCGCCGGCGAGCGCCGCGAGCGCCAGAACCGCGGCCGTCAGTGCCTTCACTGTGTTCGACATTTTCTTCTCCTCTTGATTCGCTAGCGCGCGGATTAGCCCGCGAGTTTGACTTCCACTTTTCCGCTCGCCTCGAGCGAGGCATAGTACTGCCGCAGGATCTCGAGCACCTCGGGCCGGCTGAACTCGGCCGGCACCGGGCTGCCCTCGGACAGCCACTTGCGCAGCTGCGTGCCGGAGACCTGCAGGCGGTCGGCATCCCCGTGCGCGCACGTGCGCCCCGAGGCCATGCCGCCGCAGCGGTAGCACCAGAACGTCACGTCCATCTTGAGCGGCCGCGTCTCGAGCGCGTCGCGCGGGATCTCGTCGAAGATGCGGTGCGCGTCGAACGGCCCGTAGTAGCTGCCCACGCCGGCGTGGTCGCGCCCGACGATCTGGTGCGAGCAGCCGTAGTTCTGGCGAAACAGGGCGTGCAGCAGCGCCTCGCGTGGGCCGGCGTAGCGCATGTCGAGCGGATAGCCCGCCTGCACCAAGGTGCCGGGCCGGAAGTACTTCTCGATCAGCACGGCGATGGCGCGCGTGCGCACCTCCGCCGGGATGTCCCCGGGCTTGAGGGCGCCGAGCAGCGAGTGCACCAACACGCCGTCGCAGGTCTCGATCGCGACCTTCGCCAGGTACTCGTGCGAGCGGTGCATCGGATTGCGCGTCTGGAACGCAGCGACGCGCGACCAGCCCAGGCGTTCGAACTCGGCGCGCGTCTCGGCGGGCGTCATGAACAGCGCGCCGTACTTCGCCTTGAAGCCGCCGTCGGAAAGCACCTGCACCGGGCCGGCGAGGTTCACCTCGCCCTGCTGCATCACCATCGTCACGCCAGGGTGCCCGGCGTCGACGGTGCCGAACACCGACTTGCACTCCCGCGCCTTGTCGATGGCATATTTTTCGGTCACCCGTAGGGTGGCGAGCACCGCACCGTCCTCGGGGTCGGCGAGCGCGATGTCGGCGCCTGCCTTGTGCGGGCCGGCAGTCGCGGCGTCCGCCGACAGCGTGATCGGGATCGGCCAGAACAGTCCGCTCGCGGTGCGGCAGTCTTCGCATACCCCTTGCCAGTCGGCATGCGTCATGAACCCATCGAGCGGCGTGAACCCGCCGATGCCCAGCATGATGAGGTCTCCCTTTTCGCGCGAGCTGACGCGTAGCGCCGGAAGCGAGCGGGCGCGCGCACGCTCCACCGCCAGCGCCTCGCCGGCGAGCATCCGCGGTTTGAGCGGTCCTCCACCGTGGGGCCGGACCAGGCCGGGCATGTCCACTCCTCTGGTAACGCGCTATTCCCGGTATCCGCTCGCGCGCGCGGCAATACCGTTGTGCTGCTCCGGCCTAAGCTGCCGCGGCTTACTGGTTGACCGGTGAGGCGGGGTCCATCAGCAGCGCGGTGAGGTCCTTCATCTGCCCCTCGGTAAGCGCGCCAACATGGCCGAAACGCGGCATTTGCGAGCATAGGCTGTAGGCCTTGGCGTTGTAGATCTTGCCGTAGACGTAGCGCTGGATGTCCGCGCCGTAGCCGCGCAGCTTGGCGAACTGGTACAGGCTCGGCCCCACCGTGCCGAAGGAGCTTTCCCGCGGCCCGATCTGGTGGCAGTTGTAGCAGCTGCCGCCGTCGCCGCCCTTGTCGCTCCACATCATGCCGCGGCCGCTCTGCGCGATCTTTTCGCCCGATTTCCAGTCGCCGAGCAGCTTGCCGTCCGCCGGCAAATTGATGCCGGCGAGCTGCTCCTTCTGCAGTTTGTCGGCGACGGCCTGCGGCGGATCGTCCGCATGCTTGTTGCACGCGGCCTGCACGCCGTCTTCGTTCAGGCGGTCCACGCCGGCGATCCCCCTGGCGTGGAAATCGCGCTTCATCATCGCCAGCGCATCGGGGCGGTAGTCGCGCTGCGGCGTGGCGCAGGAGGCAAGGAAGGCGGCGGCGATGGCCAGCACTCCTGCGGATGCGAGTCTCATGGCTTGGCTCTCCTAGCGCTTGATGCCCGGGCCACGGTACACGTGGCCATTGGCATTGACGGTGAGATAGGTCAGCAGCGCGCTCAGCGTTTCCGAGGTATAGCCCGGCTCGGGGAAGCGCTGCTGGCGGAAGCAGTCGTTCAGGCGCCACTGCAGCGAGTGCATCACGCCGCCGGTCATGCGATAGCCCGGCCACCCCTGCACCGCGCGGATCGCCTGCTCCGGTTTGGTGAAATTCGGCAGCGGCTGGGTGCGGATGCGCTTGCCGTCCACGCCGTGGCAGCTCGCACAGGAGAAGTCGAAGGCGCCGGCGCGATAGAAGTAGATCGCCTTGCCCGTCTCGTAGGCCGCGCGCTCCTTCGGATGGCCCCGGGGCGCCGCGATCTTCATGCCGCGCGACTGCGCGGCCACGTAGGTCACCAGCGACACCGGGTCCGGGGTGCGCACCAGACTGCTGAAGGGCTGCTTCGCCAGCTCCTCGAACTTGAAACCCTGCAGCGTCACCATGCAATGCACGATGCGCGCTTCGGCGTCCATTACCCGGCCGGCATCGGCGAAGTAGCGCGGCATCTGCGCATACGCGCCCTGCACCACGCCCGGCCCGAGGCCGAGGTCGCACCGCTCGAGCGAGGCATTCTTCGGCCCACGGCGCGCGCGCCACAGTTCCTCGCCCTTCACCTCGAACAGCTCCGCCGGGTTGTCCTGCTCCATGATCTCGCGGAACTTGTCGAATTCCGCGGCGGTGGGATCGGGAGTCTGTGCCGCCGCGGGCAGCCAAGGGGCCGCCGCCACCGCGACAACGATTCCCAGCACGAGCGCCTGTTTCATTTTTGCTCCTCCATCAGGATCCGGCGCGGATCACCAATTCGTCGGTGCGCTTGTCGCCGGTGTTGTCCTGCCAGGTGACGGACAGCTTGTCGCCCGCCTTGGCGCCTTTCACCTTGAAGGCGAACACCGGGTTGCGCGACACCGCCTGGCTGACGTCGGCGCTGAACACCGTCTTGCCGTTCAGCTGGGCGGTGATGGACTGGATGAAATGCAGCGGCACCAGCTTGCCGGCCGCGTCCTTGCGCTGTCCGGTCTCCATCGGGTGCGCCATCAGCACGCGCACGTCGGCGACGTCGCCCTGCAGGGTGGCACGGATCTTCATCGGTTCCGCCATGTTCTCCTCCGCTCAGCCGCCGCAGCCGCCGATGGTGACCTTCACTTCCTTCACGCTCGTGAAGTACCGGCCGCCGGCCGCCACCACCACGCGCACCGGAGAGGACTCGCCGATCTTCACCCGGATGTGCACGAAGGGCATCGCGCCTTGCGAGACATCGAAGGTGCCCGCGTAGGGGAAGGGGTTCTTCTCGATGAACACCGAGATGGCGGTGGTGCCGGGAATGTTGCTGGTGATGTCGATCGGCACCACCGCGCCGTTCTCGGCGATGTCGGGGGCGCGGATCACGATGTCCTTGCTCTCCTCCGTGCTGCTCATACCGAGTGCGCGCATCGCGTCGATAGCGCTCTTCGCCTCGAACGCGCCCTTGTTCCAGGCGGCCAGCGCGCGGCCCGGCTTGAGCAAGGCGGCGCCGAAGGCGGCGAGCAGCCCCAGCCCCCAGCCTGCCTTCAACAGATTCCTGCGTGTGCTTTGCATTTCGATGCCTCCTCCTGCCGGGTTTCCGTGGATTGGTTCCTGCGGCTAGCCTACTCAAATCCCCCGGCGCTGCACAAGCGGAACAACCCGGCGCACCGCATGGAAATTTGATTCGCCCCATAACTTGGCCTAATTTCCCGCCGGCAGGGTAACTTTGCTAGGTTCTCCCACAGTGAGGAGGCGAAGACAATCATGGAACATGACAGTAAGGCATTGACGCGTCGCGATTTCCTGACCGGCGTAGCGGGCGTCGGCACGCTGGCGGCGGTGGGCGAAACCCTGGCGCAGGCCGCCGCGCCGGCGACGCCCCCGGGAACGATGTCGAACGAGGCGATCAAGGCCGAGAAAGTGCCGGCGATGGAATGGCACTCGGAGCGCCCGCTCACCGGCAGCGTCCCGGCGCACGAGCACGATTTCGACATCACGCCCAATTACCGCATGTTCGTGCGCAACAACCTGCTCACACCGCTGATCGACTTCAACGCGCACCGCCTCGCCATCAAGGGCCTGGTGGACAGGGAACTGAGCTTTTCGGTGGTCGACCTGGCGAAGCAGTTCAGGACCGTCTCGCTCCAGGGCATGCTCGAATGCGCCGGTTCCGGCCGCTCGGGCTACCAGCCCAAGGCGAGCGGCACGCCCTGGCTGCCGACCGGCGGCATGGGCTGCCCGGAGTGGGGCGGGGTACGGCTGGCCGACGTGCTCAAGGCCGCCGGCCTGAAGCCGGGCGCAGCGCACGTCGCCGGCCAGGGCGGCGACCCGGGAATGGTCGCCACTGCCGCGCCCGTGATCCGCTCGATTCCGGTGAAGAAGGCGCTGGACGAGGACACGCTCATCGCGTGGGCGATGAACGGCGGCCCGCTGCCCTTCGTGCACGGCTATCCGCTGCGCCTGGTGGTGCCGGGCTGGGTGGGCTCGGCCTCCACCAAGTGGCTGCACACGCTCACCGTGCTCGATGCGCCCTTCAAGGGCACCTATATGGACTCGAGCTACCGGGTGCCGAAGGTTCCGGTCGAGCCCGGGACCAAGATGCCGCCCGACGCGGTGTCCGCGGAGGCCTGGCCAATCAAGTCGATGATCACGTTCCCGGTACCCAACGCCCCTTACAAGGCCGGCGCGACGATCACCGTGCGCGGCAAGGCCTGGGTAGGCGAAGGATCGGTGGACCGCGTGGAGATCTCGGCCGACGAGGGCAAGAGCTGGCGGCCCGCGCAGCTCGCGCGCGCGACCGGCCGGTACGCTTGGCGCACCTTCACTTACGAGTTCAAGCCCGAAGGGCCCGGTTACGTCACGTTCCTCGCGCGCGCCTGGGACGATCGTGGCAACGCGCAGCCCGCGCAACCGAACTGGAACCCGCTGGGCTACTTCTGGAACGCCTGGCACCGCGTGGGGGTCGTGGTTGAGGCCTGAGTTCTGGCTGTTCGCGGCGCTGTTCTCTTCGAGCGTGTTCCCGCAGGAGCGCCTGATCCAGGGTCCCGGCTCCACGCTGACCGAAAACAAATGCCGGATCTGCCACGAACTGCGGCACATCCAGCGCACGCCCCTGTCGCGCGGCGAGTGGGCGGACAACTTGAAGAACATGAAGGAGCGCGGCACGCCGATGGACGAGGCCGAGATGGCGGTGATCCTCGACTACCTCTCGGTCTACTACAGCCGCGGCAAGCCCGCGCCGCCGCCCTCGCCCGACACGCTCGCGGCGGGCAGCGATGACCCGGTACAGAAGCTGTTGAACGCGAACGGCTGCGTGGGCTGCCACGCCGTGGACCAGCGCGTCGTCGGGCCGTCGTTCCGGGAGATCGGCGCCCGCTACGCGGGCGATTCCACCGCGGCGGCGCGGCTGGGGCCCAAGATCCGCGAGGGCGGCCAGGGCGCGTGGGGCCAGGTGCCGATGCCGCCCAATCCGGGGCTGTCGGACGCGGACCTGAACGCGATCGTCGGCTGGGTGCTGGGGAAGAACTAGGTCGCGGCGCGTCTGCGCCGGCGCAGCACCCACGGCACGATGAGCAGCAGCGCCGTGACGGCAAGGAACGTCGCCGAGATCGGCTGCGTGAGGAACACCGTGGCGTCGCCCTGGCTGATGGACAGGGCGCGGCGGAACTGGGTCTCCGCGAGCGGCCCGAGGATCAGGCCGATCACCGCCGGCGCCACCGGGATGTCCCAGCGCCGCATGGCGAAGCCGAGCAGGCCGAAGACGTAGAGCGTCAGCAGGTCGATCCACGACTGGTGCAGGCTGTAGGCGCCGAGCGTGGCGAAGACCAGGATCCCGGCATACAGCAGCGGCCGCGTGATCTGCAGCACCTTCACCCAGATGCCGACCAGCGGCAGGTTGAGGATCAGCAGCAGCACGTTGCCGACGTAGAGGCTCGCGATCAGGCCCCACACCAGGTCGGCCTGCGACTGGAACAGCAGCGGCCCGGGCTGGATGCCGTAGTTCTGGAACGCGCCGAGCAGGATCGCCGCCGTCGCCGAAGTGGGAATGCCGAGCGTGAGCAGCGGCACCAGCACGCCGGTGGCGGAGGCGTTGTTCGCCGCTTCCGGCCCGGCCACGCCTTCGATCGCGCCCTTGCCGAACTCCTCCGGATACCTGGTGAGCTTCTTCTCCACCGCGTAGGAGAGGAAGGTCGGGATCTCGGCGCCGCCCGCGGGGATGGTGCCGAAGGGGAAACCGATCGCGGTGGCGCGCAGCCACGCCGGCCAGGAGCGCTTCCAGTCCTCCTTCGACATCATCAGCGAGCCGGAAAGCTTTTCCATCGTCTCGGGAAGGCGGCTGGTGTAGGCGGCCATGTAGAGCGCTTCGCCCACGGCGAAAAGGCCCACCGCGAGAACCACCACGTCGATGCCATCGAGCAGCTCCGGCACGCCGAAGGCGAAGCGCGGCGCGCCGGTCTGCCCGTCGATGCCGACGAGGCCGAAAAGGAGCCCGAGAAACAGGCTCGCCAGGCCGCGCGACGTCGAGCTGCCGAGCACCGCCGCCACCGTGGTGAAGGCGAACACCATCAGCGCGAAGTATTCCGCCGGCCCGAACTTGAGCGCGATCTCCACCACCAGCGGCGCGAGCAGCGTAAGCAGGGCCGTGGCGATGCTGCCAGCGACGAAGGAGCCGATCGCGGCGGTGGCGAGCGCGGGCCCGGCGCGGCCGCGCTTGGCCATCTTGTTGCCCTCGAGTGCGGTGGCAATGGAGGCAGATTCGCCGGGGGTGTTCAGCAGGATGGTGGTGGTCGAGCCGCCGAACATCGCGCCGTAGTAGATGCCGGCGAACATGATGAGCGCACCGGTCGGATCGAGCTTCGCGGTGAGCGGCAGCAGCATCGCCACGGTGAGGGCTGGCCCCACTCCCGGCAGCACGCCCACTGCCGTGCCCACGGTGACGCCGATGAAGCCCCACAGCAGGTTCATGGGCGTCAGCGCGACGGCAAAACCATGCAGCAGCGCGTTGAAGGTTTCGACCATTAAAAGATCAGATCCCGGCGCTGCCCAGCAGCGGCTGCAGCCAGCCCGCCGGCAGGTTGACGTTCAAGAGCTTGACGAAGAACACGAACACCGCAAGCGAGAGCACGAGGCCGATGGCGGCGTCGCGCAGCACCCGCGCGCTGCCGAAGCCGCGCGCCACGCAGGCGAACAGCACGACGCCCGCAATCACGAAGCCCGCCCAGCCGATCAGCGCCATGTGGGCGAAGAGCCCCGCGGTGATCCACCAGAACGCCTGCGCGTCGAACGGGTGCTCGGCGCCCTCGTCCGGCGCGCCACGGTTGCGCCAGCCGCCGGCGAGCGCCTCCCACAGCAGCCACGCGCCGACCACGAGCAGGCCCGCGGCGACCACCGCGGGGATGAAGTTCGGGCCGATGCCGGCGTAGCCGCCCTCGCCGGACAGCTGTGCGGTGACGACCGTGGCGAACGCGCCGACGCCGAGCACACCGGCCGATAGCGCGATCTCGGCCGCCGAGCGGCGCACGCGTGCTAGTTCCGGATGCCGAGCGTGTCGATGATGCCGGCGATGCGCCGGGTGTCCTCTTCGAGGAATACCTTGAACGGCTCGCCCGTCAGGAACTCGCCCGACCAGCCCATCTTCTCCAGCGTACCCTTCCAGGCCGGCGTGTTGGTCGCATCCTGCACCAATTTCACCAGCGCGTCGCGCTGCGTGGCGCTGATGCCCGGCGCGGCGAATATGCCGCGCCAGTTGCCGAGCACCACGTCGATGCCCTGCTCCTTCAGGCTCGGAATGCCGTCGGTCTTCGACGGCGCCGACACGGCCAGCGCGCGCATCTTGCCGCTCTTCACGTGCTCGGCGAATTCGCCGATGCCGGAGACGCCGGCGGTCACGTGCCCGCCGATGATCGCCGCCACCGCCTCGCCGCCGCCCTTGAACGGCACGTAATTGACGCGTTTCGCGTCGACGCCCACCGCCTGCGCGATCAGGCCCGCCAGGATGTGGTCGGTGCCGCCCGCCGAGCCGCCGCCCCAGGACACCTTGCCCGGGTCGCTCTTGAAGGCATTCACCAGGTCGGCCATCGTCCTGTGCGGCGAATTGGCCGGCACCACGATCACCTCCCACTCGCTGGTGAGGCGCGCGATGGGCGTCACCTGCGCGAGCGTCACCGGGGATTTTTGCAGGTAGGTGCCGCCCACCATCACCATGCCGCCGATCATCACCGCGTTGGGGTCGCCCTTGGCGTTGACGAACTGCGCCAGGCCGATGGCGCCCGCGGCGCCGCCCTTGTTCTCGAACTGCACGCCGGAGACGAGCTTCGCGCTCTGCATCGCCGCGGCGAGGTTGCGGCCGGTCTGGTCCCAGCCGCCACCGGGGTTGGCCGGGATCATCATCTTCAGGCTGGGCTGGGCAGCAGCAGTGCCGGCAAACAGCAGCAAAGCGAGGAACTTAACGAGCTTGAGCATGGTCTGCCTCCGGGGTGATTCGAATGAATTCTAGTGCAGGTTCGATTCTTTGCGATAATGCGCCCCCTTGAAAGCCGCCTGCAAGCTCAAATGATCCGCATCGAGAACCTGGTGAAGGCCTTCGGCGCCAAGCGCGCGGTCGACGGCGTGTCCTTCGCCGTGGAGCGCGGTGAGGTGCTGGGTTTCCTCGGCCCGAATGGCGCCGGAAAATCCACCACCATGCGCATGATCACCGGCTTCATCCCGCCGAGCTCCGGCCGGGTGAGCGTCGGCGGGCACGACGTCACGCAAGCGCCGCTGCAAGCCAAGCGCCTCATCGGCTACCTGCCGGAGGCTGCGCCTTCCTATCCCGAAATGACGGTGCGGGGCTTCCTCTCCTTCGCCGCGGAGCTGCGCGGCCTGGACGGGGAGGCGCGCAAGAAAGCCGTGCACCGCGCGGTGGAGCGCTGTTTCCTCTCCTCGGTGCTGCACCAGTCCATCGACACGCTGTCCAAGGGCTACAAGCACCGTACCTGCCTCGCGCAGGCGCTGATCCACGATCCGGAAGTGCTGATCCTGGATGAGCCCACCGACGGCCTCGACCCGAACCAGAAGCACGAAGTGAGGAATCTGATCCGCGAACTGGGCAAGACCAAAACGGTGGTGTTCTCCACACACATTCTCGAGGAAGTGGATGCCGCCTGCACGCGCGCCATCATTATCGATCGCGGCCGCATCGTCGCCAACGGCACGCCGGCTGAGCTGAAAGCGATGTCGGCCACCGCCGGCGCCGTGACGCTCCACGCGCAGGGCGCCAGCGCCGAGAAGCTGGCGGTGCTCGGCAAAGTGGAAGCTCTCGACGGTGCGTTCCGTGTTTATCCGAAGGACCAGGGCGCGGCCGGGGACCTGGCGCGCGCGGTGGTCGAGCTCGCAAGCCGCGAAGGCTGGAAGCTCGCGATGCTGCGCACCGAGGAAGGCCAACTGGATGAAGTGTTCCGCCGCATCACCCTGCCTGACACGGTGAACAAGAGATGAACGCCGCCCTGCACGCCATCCGCACCATCGCCAAGCGCGAGCTGGTGTCCTACTTCACCTCGCCGGTGGCCTACGTGTTCCTGGTGATCTTCCTGCTGCTCACGGGCTTTCTCACCTTCACCGCCGGCGCCTTCTTCGAGCGCGGCGAAGCGAGCCTGGGCGCCTTCTTCGGCTGGCACCCTTGGGTCTACCTGGTGCTGGTGCCGGCGGTCGGCATGCGCCTGTGGGCGGAGGAGCGCCGCGCCGGGACGCTCGAGCTGCTGCTCACCATGCCGGTCACCGCCTGGCAGGCGATCCTCGGCAAGTTCCTCGCCTGCTGGGTGTTCCTCGCCATCGCGCTGGCGCTCACTTTCCCGGTGGTGATCACGGTGAACGTGCTCGGTGAGCCGGACAACGGCATGATCTTCGCCGGGTATCTCGGCAGCCTGATCCTGGCCGGCGCCTACCTCGCCATCACCTGCATGACTTCGGCGATGACGCGCAACCAGGTCATCGCATTCATCCTCTCGGTGGTGATCTGCCTGTTCCTGATCCTGGCCGGATTCAACCCGGTGACCGACCTGATGGTGCGCTGGGCCAGCCCGGCGCTGGTGGATACGGTGGCCTCGTTCTCGGTGATCACGCACTATGACGGCTTCCAAAAAGGTGTCGTCGACACCCGGGACCTGTTCTTCTTCCTGTCGGTGATCGGGTTCTCCCTGTTCGCCACCGGCGTGGTACTGCGCAACCGATGAAAAAATACGAAGCAGTCATTTACTCGGCGGTGGGTCTGATCGCGCTGTTCCTGCTCCTGGTCGCCTTCAACTACCTCGCCTCGCGGACGGCGCTGCGCGCCGACTTCACGGAAGGCAAGCTCTACACGCTGTCCGAGGGCACGAAGAAGGTGCTGCGCGGCCTGCAGGCGCCAGTCAAGGTGAAGCTCTACATCAGCACCGGCGAGGCGATGCCGGTTCAGTTGCGCAGCTTCGCGCAGCGCGTGGAAGACCTGGTGCGCGAGTTCAAGGCCGCCGCCGGCCCGAACCTGGTGATCGAGAAGTACAACCCGCGGCCCGACTCCGAGGAGGAGGACGCGGCGCAGCTCGACGGCATGGAACCGCAGCAGCTGGCCTCGGGCGAGCAGTTCTACCTCGGCCTGACGGTGAGCCGGCTCGAGCGCAAGCAATCCATCCCGGTCGTCGCGCCGCAGCGCGAGCGGCTGCTGGAGTACGACCTGGTGCGCGCCATCGCGCGCGCCGGCATCGCCGAGCGCCCGAAGCTCGGATTGATGAGCGGCCTGCCAGTGCTGGGCGAGCGCTTCAACCCGATGACGCGCCAGAGCTCCGAGCCCTGGGTGCTGGCCAACGAGTTGCGGCGCGACTTCGACGTGGTGCAGCTCAACATGACCGCCGACACGATCGCCAGGGAGATCGACGTGCTCCTGCTGATCCACCCGCGGGATATTGGGGAGCCGACCGAGTTCGCGCTCGATCAGTTCGTGCTGCGCGGCGGCAAGCTCATCGCGTTCGTCGACCCCTACGCCTACTTCGACCAGGCGCCGGGGCCGATGCCGGGCATGCCGGGGCAGGCCTCGAGCTCGACGCTGCCGCGCCTGTTCAAGGCCTGGGGCGTGCAGATGGACCCGGGCAAGGTAATCGCCGACGTGGTGTTCGCCTCGGGCGGCGGGCAGCGCTATACACCGACCGTGCTGTCGCTCAACCGCACCGCCTTCAACCGCGACGACGTGGTCACCAGCCAGATCGAGACGCTGCTCTACGCGTTCGGCGGGGCGTTCACGCTCAAGCCCGCCGAGGGCCTCGCGGCGACCGAACTGGTGAGAAGCTCGACCAAATCGATGCTGGTGGACAACGCCACCGCCACCGTGTCGGGCGACGCCGCCACCAAGGGCTTCCAGCCCACCGGCAAGAGCCTGCCGCTTGCGCTGCGCCTCGCCGGCAAGTTCAGGACGGCGTTTCCCGACGGCAGGCCGGTGGATCCGGGAAAGAAACCGCAACCTCCGGCAGCAGCAACCGCGGCCGAGCCGCAGCTTAAGGAATCGTCCAGGGATAACGTGGTGGTGCTGGTCGCCGACGTGGACATGCTGCAGGACGGCGCGGCCGTGGACGTGCAGGAAGTGTTCGGGCGCCGGGTCGTCGTGCCCTCCAACGGCAACCTCGCGTTCGCGCAGGGCCTGGTCGAGCAGCTTGCGGCCGACGAAAGCCTGCTGTCGCTGAAGAGCCGCGCCTCCGCGTTCCGCCCGCTCACGGTGGTGCGCGAGATGGAGGCCCAGGCGCAGACGCAATACTTCGGCAAGATCAAGGAGCTCGAGGACGAGCTGCAGAAAACCACCGAAAACATGCAGAACCTGCAGAAGTCCGCCGGCGCCGGCGCCAAGGCGGCGCAGATCCTGTCGCCGGAACAACAGGCCGAGCTGGAGAGCTTCCGCAAGAAAGTCGCTGAAGCGCGCAAATCGCTCAAGGACCTGCGCAAGAACCTGCGCCAGGACAGCGAGCGCCTGGTGTTCCTGACCAAAGTGGCCAACATCGCACTGATGCCCTTGCTGGTCGCGCTCGCGGGCCTGCTCATCGCGCTCCTGCGCCGGCGCCGGCAGGCAAGACTCGCCGCCGCATGAACGCGCGCGTCGCCGGGGTGCTGCTGGTGCTGCTGCTCGCGCTGGGCGGCGGGGCGCTGATCTACAGGCTGCAGGGCCAGTCGCGTCCCGCGGGCGCGGGCGCGCTGGGCCAGCCGATCCTGAAAGGTCTGCAGGCCGCCAGCATCGCCGCCATCTCGATGCGCGAGCCTGGCGCGTCGCTCACGCTGGAGCGCAAGGCGCAGCAATGGACCGTCGCCGAGCGCGGCGGGTTTCCGGCGGACGTCGAGAAGGTGCGGGAACTGGTGCTCAAGGCGCTCGAGCTGAAAGTGGGCCAGAGCGAGCCGATTGCCGCAGCGGACCGCGCGCGACTCAAGCTCGATGACCAGGGCACGCGGATCGAGTTCCGCGGCGCGGACGGCAAGCCGCTGGCGCAGTTGATCATCGGTCGCAAGTTCTTCAGGCGCGAGCCCGAGAACCCGGACCGGGCGGTCGCCGACGGCCGCTTCGTGATGCTGCCCGAGGATGACAAGACGGTGGTCGTGGTTTCCGACCCGCTCACCGTGGCGAGCGCGAAGAGCGCCGACTGGGTCCACCGCACCGGCTTCGCCGCCGAGAAAGTGAAGTCGATGGAGGTGTCGCTCGCGGGCGGCGAGCGCTGGAAGATCGAGCGCCCGGGCGACAACACCGCCTGGAAACTCAGCCCGCTGCGCGCCGGCGAGAAGCTCGACGTGATGCGCGCCAACTCCGCCTCCTACTCGCTCAACAGGGTGGAGCTCGCCGACGTCGTGGCGCCCGGCGCAAAGAGCGCGGACACCGGACTGGACAAGCCGACCACCATCGTCGCCAGCACCTTCGACGGCCTGACCTACACGGTGAAGCTCGGCAAGCCCGCCGGAGACAACACCTACGCGACGGTCACCATCGCCGGCGAGGCCAAGGCGAGCGGCCCGGACGCCGCCGAGCGCGGCAAGAAGATCGCCGAGCGGCTGCCGCGCGAGAAGGCGCTCGCCACCCACACCCTGCTCATCGCCAAGTCCAAATTCGAGGACATCCTCAAGAAGCGCGCCGAACTTCTGCAGCGCAGGGAAGCCGGCAAAAAATAGCGCGCCGGGCGCGTCCCGAAGTAGCATTGGTCGTCGCAGAGAGGAAGTAGGGGAGGAGGGCCAGGGTGGGCAAGCACCTCATCAAGCACCTCAGGACCATCGCGCTCGTCGGACAGGCGGGCAGCGGCAAGACCAGCCTGGCCGAGGCCCTGCTGGCGCGCGCGGGCGCCGTCCCCGCGGCCGGCAGCGTCGAGCGCGGCACCACGGTCTGCGACTACACCCCGCTGGAAAAGCAATTGCAGCACTCGCTCAAGCTCGCGGTCGCGAGCTTCGAGGTGAACGGCGGGAGCCCGACCGAATCATCTACGTTTGTGCACCTCCTCGACACGCCCGGCTACCCGGATTTCCTCGGCCACTCCCTGCCCGCGCTCGCCGCAGTGGAGACCGCCGCCATCGTCATCAACGCACAGAACGGCATCGAGATGATGACCGGCCGCTTCATGCAGTGGGCCGCCCGGCGCGGGCTGGACCGGCTGGTGATCGTCAACAAGATCGATGCGGACAACGTGGCCCTGGAGGGGCTGCTGGAGCGCATCCAGCAGGCATTCGGCAAGGAGTGCCTGCCGCTGAATCTGCCGGCGGCGAAGGCGACGAAGGTATCCGACTGCTTCTTTTCGCCCTCGGGCGAGGCGGACTTCTCCTCGGTGGAGCAAGCACACCAGCGCCTGGTCGAGCAGGTGGTCGAGGTGGACGAGGCGCTGATGGCGACTTACCTGGAGAAGGGCGAGGTGTCGCCCGACGAGCTGCACGAGCCGCTCGAGCGCGCGATGCGCGAGGGTCACCTGATCCCGGTAGTGTTCTGCTCCGCGAAGACCGGCGCGGGCGTGCAGGAACTGCTCGACGTCATCGTCAAGCTGATGCCGAACCCGAGCGAGGGCAATCCGCCGACCTACCTCAACGTGCCGGTGGACGGCGGCGCGCCAGGCGAGATCTTGGCCGTGCCCGATCCAGGCAAGCACGCGCTCGCGCACGTGTTCAAGATCGAGATCGATCCCTACATCGGGCGCCTGGCGGTGTTCCGCGTGCACCAGGGGCGCCTCACGCCAGGCATGCAGCTTTACGTCGGTGAAGGGCGCAAGCCCTTCAAGCCCGGGCACCTGTACCTGCTGCGCGGCAAGACCCAGGTGGAAGTCTCCGAGGCGGTCCCCGGCGACATCTGCGCCATCGCCAAGGTGGAGGAGATCCAGTTCGACCAGATCCTGCACGACTCGCCGGAGGACGCGCACATCCGCGCCAGGCCACTCGAGCTGCCGACCTCGGTGTTCGGCCTGGCGGTGCAGCCGAAAAAGCGCGGCGACGAGCAGAAGGTGTCCGACGTGCTGCACAAGCTGGTCGCGGAGGACCCGTGCTTTCGCCTCGAGCACAACGCGCAGGCCAACGAAACCGTGCTGCGCGGCCTGGGCGAGATGCACCTGAAGACCACGCTGGAGAAGATTTCCACGCAGTACAAGCTCGAGCTCGACACGCGGCCGCCTTCCATTGCCTACCGCGAGACCATCGCGGCGCGCGCCGAAGGCCACAGCCGGCACAGGAAGCAGACCGGCGGCGCCGGGCAGTTCGGCGAGGTGTACCTCAAGGTCGAGCCGCTGGCGCGCGGCAAGGGCTTCGAGTTCGTCGACCAGGTGAAGGGCGGCGCGATCCCCAACCAGTTCATCCCGGCGGTGGAAAAAGGCGTGCGCGGCGTGCTCGCCACGGGATTCCTCGCCGGCTACCCGATCCAGGACCTGCGCGTCATCGTGTACGACGGCAAGAGCCACCCCGTGGACTCGAAAGAAGTGGCGTTCATCTCCGCCGGGCGCAAGGCGTTCCTCGACGCGCTCGCCAAGGCGCGCGCCATCGTGCTCGAGCCGATCGTCAACGTGAGTATCGTCGCGCCGGAGCACAAGATGGGCGACATCACCGGCGAGCTCTCCGGCCACCGCGGCCACATCAAGGGCTCGGACGCGCCGCGCCCGGGCACGGTGCAGATCTCGGCGCAGGCGCCGCTGGCGGAGCTGGAGCAGTTCCCGGCGCGGCTGAAGTCGCTCACCGCCGGGCACGGCTCCTACACGCTGGAGTTCAGCCACTACGAACCGGCGCCGCCGCAGCTGCAACAGCGCCTGGTGTCCGCGCACCGGCCTGCGGCGCACGCGGACGACTGAGAATAGGGTGGTCTGTCCCTATTTTTTCTTTTTCTTCGGCAGTGGCGCCGGGTTCGGAATGTTTTCTGCCACGACGAAGGTCCCGCCCTGATACGTCTCGGCCCTCGGGTCGCCCCCCGGCTTCTCGCGCGCCAGGATTTCCTTCGCATAAGTCTCTGCATCGTCCTGCGGCCGGTAGCCCAGGCGCGCGGCATTCGAGTTGTCGTACCAGCTGCGCTTGTTGCCCGAGACCCCATAGACGATTTCGAAACGGATCCCCGGGTGCTCGAGGCCGATGGTCACGAGCTGCGCGAGATCCCGCGGCGAGATCCAGATCGAGAGCCGCCGCTTGTCGATCGGCGCCGGGTTGACGTTGCCGACGCGCATGCAGAACACCTCCATGCCGTACTTGTCGGCGTACAGGCTGCCGAGCGCCTCGCCGAAGACCTTGGACACACCGTAGCGGCTGTCGGGTTTGGGATAGACGCGGTGGTCGATGGTCTGGTCGCGCTGATAGAAGCCCGTGGCGTGATTCGAGGTCGGAAACAGGATGCGCTTGACGCCGTTCCTGTGCGCCGCCTCGAACACGTTGTAGCAGCCGACGATGTTGGCGCTGAGGATCCCCTCCCAGGGCCCCTCCACCGAATAGCCGCCCAGGTGGACCACCGCGTCCACGCCGCGGGTGACGCGCAGCGCGTCGGCGAACTTCGAGATGTCCGCCCGCATGAACTTCTGTCCCTTGAACTTCTCCTTCAGGTCCCGCAGGTCGGAAGCGCGGATTTGATACTTCCCCGCCAGCTCGCGCCGCAGGTGCGTGCCGACGTCGCCGGCGGCGCCGGTGATGAGGATGGTCTTCAAGCACGCCGAGTATACTGCCGCGCTCCATGAGCGAAGCCTGGCAACCCAGTCCGCGCTATCCCGACCCGGCCGTGGTGGTGATCGACGATTCCTTCAACCGGTACAGGCTGCCGCTCGCAAAAGTGGAGCGCCTCGCCGGCGGAATTACGCGCTGGGCCGAGGGGCCGGTCTGGTTCGGCGACGCGCGCTGCCTGGTGTGGAGCGACGTCCCCGGCGACTGCATGTGGCGCTGGGACGATGCGACCGGGGCGGTGGGCGTCTGGCGCAAGCCCTCCGGCTACTCCAACGGCAACACGCGCGACCGGCAGGGGCGGCTCGTGACCTGCGAGCACGGCGGCCGGCGCGTATCGCGCACGGAACTGGACGGACGCAGCGTCACGCTCGCGGAGCGATTCGAGGGCAAGCGGCTCAATTCGCCCAACGACGTGGTGTGCAAATCGGACGGCTCGATCTGGTTCACCGATCCCAGCTTCGGCATCCTCGGCTGGTACGAAGGAGCGAAAGCCGAGCCGGAACTGCCCACCAATGTCTACCGCATCGATTCTGCAGGCGCGCTGAGCGTGGTCGCCGAGGGTATCAACCAGCCCAACGGCCTCGCCTTTTCACCGGACGAATCTCTGCTCTACGTCGTCGAGTCGCGCTCGCTGCCGCGCAAGATCCTCGCTTACGACGTGGCCGGCGGAAAAACCCTGGCCAACCGGCGCGTGCTGATCGACGCGGGCCCCAAGGGAACGCCCGACGGCTTTCGCGTGGACGTGGATGGCAACCTCTGGTGCGGCTGGGGCATGGGAGAGGACGGCCTGGATGGCGTGCATGTGTTCAACCCGAGCGGCAAGCTCATCGGCCGCATCGACCTGCCCGAGCGCTGCGCCAACGTGTGCTTCGGCGGCGTGCGCCGCAACCGCCTGTTCATGGCGGCGAGCACCTCGCTCTACGCGCTGTACGTCAATACGCAGGGCGTGCCTTAATGGGGTTTGTCCCCATTTAAAACTCAATTACCCCTTTGCCGGAGGACTGCGTGTCGAACACGCGGTAGGCTTGCTCCGCCTGGTCGAGCTTCCAGCGGTGCGTGAAGATGCGCTCAAGCAGGATCTTGTTGTCCGCCACGAAACGCGCACACTCACCCATGCCCATGGCGCTGAAGGTCCAGGAGCCGATCAGCGTCAGTTGCTTGCGCAGCATGTCGCGCGAGACATCCAGCGTCACGTCGCCGCCCTCGCCCACGAAGCACACCGTGCCCCAGGTCTTTGCCGAGCGCACCGCCGCAAGCCGCGCGGCGGCGACGCCGGTGCAGTCGAGGGCGAGGTCCACACCCTCGCCGCGCGTCAGGTCCTTCAGCGCCTTCTCGGCGTCCTCCTTCGACGCATCGACGACCGCGTCGGCGCCGAATTGTTTCGCCAAGGCGAGCCGCTCGGCATTGGTTTCCACCGCGATGACGCGTGCGCCCATCTTCGCGCCAAGAATCGTTGCGCTGATCCCCACCGGGCCCTGCCCGAACACGGCGAGCGTCGAGCCGCCGGAAAGATGCATGCGGCGTAGCGCACCGTAAGCGGTGCCCGTGCCGCAAGCCACCGCCGCGCCTTCGGCAAAGGACAGTTCCTCGGGCAGCGGAACGAGCGTCCTCGCCGGGACTTTCAGGTACTCGGCATGCCCGCCGTGCGCAGTGACGCCGTACACCGTGATGCCCGCGCGGCACAGCTGCGACCAGCCAACGCGGCAATGCTTGCACACGCCGCAGCCCGCGTAGTGATGGTCCATGACGCGCTGCCCATTCGGCGCCTCGCGCTCGGCGACGCCCGCGCCGCGGGCCACCACCTCGCCGCAGGGCTCGTGCCCCGCGATGAAGGGCTGCGCATTGCCGCCCAGGCCGAGCGCCTTCTGCGCTTCGCCCGGCGGCGAGCGGTAGAACTTGAGGTCGCTGCCGCACATGCCCGAGGCCTTCATGCGCAGCACCACTTCGCCGGGTCCCGGCGTGGGGTCGGGAAAGTCGCGAATTTCGATCTTGCGGTTACCTAGAAATACTGCGCCGCGCATGTCGGATTGCCCTCCCAAATAATGTCTTGGATCGTTGCCGCCATCATACCGGGCCGGACAGCGGGTCGCCCGCCGCCGCTCTCTTGCGTTGCTTATCGTAAGCTAAGCAACTATTATGCGGGGCATGTTCCGCGAAGATCTGTCGCGCAACTTCGGATTCCTGCTGAACGACGTGGCGCGGCTGCTGCGCACCACCTACGACCGGCGCATCCGCAAGCTGGGCCTCACGAGGGCGCAATGGTGGGTCCTCACGCACCTGTTCCGCGGCGACGGGGTCAGCCAGTCCGAGCTCGCCGAGACCCTGGAGATCGAAAAACCGACGCTCGGCCGGCTGCTCGACCGCCTTGAGGCGAAAAGCTGGGTACGCCGCGAGCACGATGCGCGCGACCGGCGCATCTGGCGGGTGCACCTCACCGATGAGGTTGAACCGGCGCTGCGCACCATGCGCGCGATCGCGGCCGAACTGCGGCGCGACGCGCTTGCAGGCCTGAGCGCCGCCGAGCGCGAGCGCTTCGTGGACACCCTGCTCACCCTCAAGGCGAATCTGCAGCGCGGGCAGGCGGGCGCGGCGCCTGAAAACGCTGTGCGCAGGCGCCCCCGATGAGCCAGCCGCGCCCCACACGCGGGCTTACGCGCGCGCTACTTCTGCTCGGCGTGCCGCTCGCCGCAGGCGCGGCCGCCCTGTATTACTACGCCGAGGGCGGGCGTCACGTGGAAACCGACAACGCCTACGTGAAGGCGCACATCATCGCGGTGAGCGCGGAGGTCGCCGGACGCGTGGTGGAGGTAGCGGTGCGCGAGAACCAGACGGTACGCGCCGGGCAGCTGCTGTTTGGCATCGACGCGGCGCCGTTCGAACTGGCGGTCGCACGCGCCAACGCGCAAGTGGCAAACATGCGCACCGAGGTCGAAACGCTGCGTGCCGAGCACCGCGTGACGCTCGCCGAGGCCGCCGAGGCCGAGGGGCGTATGCGCTTTCTCGCCGTGCAGCTCGAACGCCAGCGGCGCCTGAGGGAGCGCGGCATGGTGCGCGAAGAGGCCTACGACGAGGCGGGCTACAACCTGGACGAGGCGCGCGCGCGCCTCGCCTCGGTGCGGGAGCGCGCGGCGCGCGTGCTGGCGGGCCTTGGTGGCGACCCGAAGCTGCCCGCCGGGCGCCATCCGCGCGTGCTCGAGGCGCAGGCGGTGCGCGAAGCCGCGGCGCTGGAGCTCGCGCGCACGCGCGTCCATGCGCCGGCCGCCGGCACGGTGAGCAACCTGCGATTGCAGGCCGGCGAACATGTGACGCGCGGCGGCGCGGTGTTCAGCCTGATCCAAGCGGGCGAGCGCTGGATCGAGGCCAATTTCAAGGAAACGCAGCTCGCCCAGATGCGCGTGGGGCAGGCGGCGCGCGTCGTCGCCGATGCCTATCCGGGCGTGGAGTGGCAGCTGCGCGTGAGCGCGATCGCCCCGGCCACCGGCGCCGAGTTCGCGCTGCTGCCGCCGCAGAACGCCACCGGCAACTGGGTCAAGGTCGTGCAGCGCGTTCCGGTGCGCCTCGTTATCGAGCAGCCGGAGGACGGTGCCGCCGGGCGGCCCGCGCTTCGCGCGGGGATGACGGTCAGCGTCAGCGTCGATACCGGCCGCAGCCGCGGGCTGCCGGACCTGCTCAGCTTCTTGCATCGCTGAAAGGCACGCCCGCCGCGTGAGCGCGCCATCGGTGCCGCTTTCCGAAGCCCAGGGCCCCGCCGCGGCGCTCGAGCGGGCGCTGGTGCTCGCGACCTGCACCATGGTGACCTTCCTTTACGCGATGACGGTCACCATCGCTAATGTGTCGCTGCCGCAGATGCAGGGGGCGCTGTCCGCGACCCCGGACCAGATTACCTGGGTGGTGACCTCGAACCTCGTCGCCACGGCGATCGCGACGCCGCTCGCCGGCTGGCTGGTGACGCGCTTTGGCCGGCGCAAGCTGTGCAATTTCGCCGTGATCGGGTTCGGTGCCGCCTCCCTTGCCTGCGGTCTGGCCGACTCGCTCGGCGAGCTGGTGCTGTTCCGCGCCCTGCAGGGCGCGTTCGGCGCGCCCCTGGTGCCGGTGTCGCAGGCCATCGTGCTCGACACCTACCCCAAGCGCAGCCACGGCGCGGTGATCGCGATCTTCGGTATGGGGTCGGTGGTCGGCCCGATCGTCGGGCCCGTGGCGGGGGGCTGGCTCGCCGAGGCCTACGACTGGCGCTGGGTGTTCTACATGATCGTGCCGTTCGCCCTGTTCGCGCTGCTCGGCACGTTCGCCTTCATCCACGATCGCGCAGCCGTGCGCAAGGTGCGGCTGGACTGGGTCGGGTTTCTCATGCTGGCGGTGACCCTTGCCGGCGCGCAGCTGATGCTCGACCGGGGCGAGCGCGCCGACTGGTTCGATTCCGCCGAAATCGTGGCCTGGGCGGCGATCGCGGTGATCGCGCTGTACTCCTTCATCGTGCACAGTGCGACCGCCGCGCACCCGTTCCTCGACCCGCGCACGCTGGCCGATAGAAATTTCAGCATCGGCATGGTGCTGATCTTCGTTTTCGGCATGCTCAATTTCACGCCCATGACCCTGCTGCCGCCGATGCTGCAGGGCGTCAGCGGCTACCCCGATTCGGTGATCGGCATGGTGCTGGGCGCGCGCGGCCTGGGCACGCTGGTCGCATTCTTCCTCATGATCTTCGCCAGCCGCCTGGACCCGCGCGCCATGATCCTGATCGGCTTCCTGCTGCAGGCCTATGCGGGCTGGCAGCTGGCGCAGCTCGACATGAATCCCGGTACTGCCAGCGTGTTCTGGCCGATGGCGGTGCAGGGCTTTGGCGTCGGCCTGCTGTGGGTGGCGATCACCATGGTGACCTTCGCCACCCTCGACCCGGAACGCGTCGCCGAGGGGTCCGCTGTCTACCACATGGTGCGCAACATCGGCTCCAGCATCCACATTTCGCTCAGCATCAGCCTGGCGGTGCGCATGTCGCGTGCCAGCTACGCCGAGCTCGCCGAGCGCGTCACGCCGTACAGCGAGTCGCTCTCCATGCCCTGGGTGTACGGCGCCTGGAACCTGCAGGAGGCGGCCGGCCAGGCGGCCTTCGCGCGCGAGGTGGCACGCCAGGCAGCGATGATCGGCTACCTCGATGCCTTCGTGTTCTTCATCGTGACGTCGCTCGTCGTGCTGCCGCTGGTGTTCCTGATCCGCCTGAAGCGCTGAAGTCGCAGAATTAAATCCACGCGCTAGCGCCGGATCACGTCCCCGTCCGGGTCGGCGCCGTACCGGCAGGGGATCGCTAGCGGAACGGCCTCGACGCGGACGATTTTCATTGGCGCGGTCTACTTCGGCCTGGATACCCACACGATACCCAAACGATACCCAAAGACCCTACTCGAGGAAACCAGCCAATCTCGGCAGCCAGAGACTGATGCTCGGGAAGTAGATGCACAACAGCAAGCCCACCACCTGCAGGGCGACGAACGGATACATGGCACCGAACACGTCGTTCATGGTCACGCCCGGCGGAACGGTGCCCTTCATGTAGAACAGTGTCGCACCGAATGGCGGGGTCATGAACGCGGTCTGCAGATTGACTGCCACCAGCGTGGCGAACCACGTCATCAGGGCGGCGTTGTTGCCGATGTGGTCGGAGAAGTCGTACTTCATCAGGATCGGCCCGAACACCGGCAGGACGATCAGGCAGATCTCGATCCACTCGAACGGGAAGCCGAGCAGGAAGATCAAAACCATGATGAAGGCGAGCATCTCCCACTTCGTGTCGACGCCGAGATACGCCAGCGTCGAGATCATGAGTTCATCGCCGCCCAGCACGCGAAACACGTAGGAGAAACCGGTCGCGCCGAGGAAGATCATGAACACCAGCCCGTTGGCGCGGCAGGTGGAAAAGATCGCCTCGCGCATCATCTTGATCGTCAGGCGCTTGTTCAGCGAGGCGATGAACATGGAGCCGAGCACGCCGACGGCGCCGCTCTCGGTGGGCGTCGCCCAGCCGGCGAAGATCGATCCGAGCACGAACACCAGCAGCGTGGTCATGGGGAACAGGCCGCGCCAGAGGGCGTACCAGAAGGCCTTGCGGGTCTGCGGCCCGTAGTCCGGCGGCAGCTTGGGCGTCGCCCCCGGCTTGAAGATCGCGACGCCCAGGATATACAGAAGGTAAAGGCCGGAAAGCAGGAAACCCGGCATGATGGCGGCAAGAAACAAGTTGCCTGCCGAGGTCGCCAGCATCTCCGCCATCACCACCAGCATGATGGCCGGCGGAATCAGGATGCCGAGCGTTCCGGCCGAGGCGATGGTGCCGATGGCAAGCCTCTTGTCGTAGCCCGCGGCCAGCATCTGCGGCAAAGCGATCACCGACAGCGTGATCACTGCTGCGCCGACGACGCCGATCGGCGCGGCCAGGATGGTGCCCATCACCATCACGGAGACCGCCAGCGCGCCCGGGCACCGCTTGAGCAGGACTACGGTTGCGTCCAGCATGTCCTTGGCGGAGCCGGATCGTTCCAGGATCGCGCCCATGAAGATGAACATCGGGATGGACGCCAGCACCGGGTCGTTGGCGACGCCGCCCCACATGCGCAGCACGATATCGGACAGGCCGATCATATTGAACGTGCCGAGCCCCGCGCCGAGGACGGCGAAGACGAGCGACAGCCCACCCATAATGAAGGCCACCGGGTAGCCTACGAAGATGAAGAAAAACATCGACACGAACATGATCAGGGCGAGGTTGTCGGCCAGCCAGTCAAGCACGATGATTACCCGCGGTTCCCGCTAGATGTCCGATTCGACATGGCCGATCTGCAGATTGACTTCTTCTTCCGACTTGTTTCCAAACAGGAAGACGATCACGCGCAGCAGCACGCTGAGGATGCCGAGCACCACCAGCCAGAGCCCCGCGGCGTAAACGCCCTTGATGACCCAGCGATGGGTCAGGCCGACGGTACTGTCGGACTGCTCGTTCAGACGGTAGGACCCCGCCACGAAATCAAGGCTGTAGTACGAGACCAGCGCGATGTAGGGCAGTGCCAGCACGAGGCAACCGGCGAGCTCGACCCAGGCCCTGCCTCGATGCGTCATCCGCTCGGTGAAGGTATCGACGCGCGGATGCGCGTTGATGGTGTAACAGTATCCCATCCACAGCGAGAAGATCACGGCGTGGAAGTGCCACTCCAGCTCTTGCAGCTTGGTGAATGGCAGCTGCATGCCGAACTTGCGCGCGATGACGTCGAAGGTGGTCACGCAGGCCATGATCACCAGCAGCCACCCGGACACCAGCGCGATCCGTTCGAGCAGCCGGCGCAGAGCCTCCGACACGCCTAACAAGGCGTTCATCGTGCGCGGCCCGCCACCCAACGCCGCCTCCGAGGCATTCCCCCTTGCCGTGCCGGCGTGAGTCGGCGCAGCACGGAGCTGCGCCGACGTTCGCTCACTGGTAGGTCGGCTTCAATACCTGCGAGGTGCCCCAGATGGCGTATTTCTTGCGGTAGCCAAGGTAGTTATCGGCAATCTTCTTGAACACCGGGTCCTTGGCCGACTCCTCTTCGAGCACCTCGAGCCACGCCTTCTCGAAGGCGGCCAGCGCATTGTCGTCCCAGCGCTTGATCTGAACCTTGTGCTTGTCGCGCATCTCGGCCATCACGTCGAACTGCATGGCCTCGGATTCGGCAAAGGTGTGAATCACCTGGGCCTTGGCAGCGACCTCGACCATCGCCTTGTAGTGAGCGGGCAGCTTGTCCCAAGCCGTCTTGTTTGCGATGAAATCGGTGCACGAGACCTGCTGGTGCCAGCCCGGGAAGTAATTGAACTTGGCGATCTGGTGGAAGCCGAGCTTGACGTCCATCGCCGGCATCGAGAACTCGGTGGCATCGATCACGCCGCGCTCGAGCGCCGGATAGATGTCGGCCGCGGCCAGCAGCTGCGTGGAAACGCCGAGCTTGGCCATCACCTGGGCGCCGAGGCCGAAAAAGCGCATCTTCATACCCTTCAGCTCGGCAACCGATTTGACCTCCTTGCGAAACCACCCGGAAGTCTCCGGGCCGATGCACAGGGCATCGAAGGAAACCAGGTTGTGCTTGGCGTAGAGCTCTGCCTGCAGCTTGTTGCCGTCGCCGAACCACTTCCAGGCCATGAATTCGCCGATATTCGGCCCGAACGGCACCGCGGTGAAGAACGCGAGCGCGGGATACTTGCTGGTGAAATAGCCGGCTGGCGCCCAGCACGACTCGATCGATCCTTTGGAGACCGCTTCGAAGCACTCGAGTGGGGGAACGAGCGCGCCGGGCTCGAAGAACTTGACTTCGAAATTGCCTCCGGACATGCGTTCGAGGTCCTTGGTGAAGCGCACACCGGCGGGTCCAAGGTGCGTGAGTGAGCTGGGGAAGGTGCTCTGCATCTTCCAACGGACCTTCTCCTGGGCACCGGTTTGCGGGGTCAACAACGTGAAGGTCAAGGCCGATGCGCCCAAGACCCCTAGCTTGAACAGACGATTTGACATGTGGCACTCCTCCCTTTAAGGCGACGATCATCGCGACATAGACGAAATTCGTCAAGGCGCTTTGCCGTTTCTTTCTCGCTGCTGTGCAGCAGTTATTGCCCGGCTGCAGCAGACCCTGTGCGATCGTAGATCTTGAGGATCGCGCCGGTGTCCAATTCGGCGTGCCCCAGGTGCACCAGCATGCGGTACAACGAAAGCGCCTCGCCCATCATCGGGGTGGGGGCCTTCAGCCCCGCGGCATACTCTTGCACCATTTCCAGATCCTTCAGCAGCTGGCGCGCATAGCCGAGCGGCGCGAAATCGCGCCGCTGCATGCGCGGATAGAGGTTTTGCAGGAGCGAACTGTCGGCGTGGCCTCCGGCGAGGCACTCGGGCAGGCGCGCCGCGTCGATGCCGGCGGACTCGGCAAGCACCACGGCCTCGGCCATCACGGCGTGCCCGCAGCCCACGATGAGCTGGTTCAGCATTTTTGCCACCATCCCGGCACCGGAGGGCCCCATATGGGTGAAACGCCCGGCGATGTCGGAGAAAAGCGGCCTCGCGCGCTCGATCGCCGCGGGCTCGCCGCCCGCCATGATGGTGAGCGTGCCCGCGCCGGAGGCGGGCGGCCCGCCCGACACCGGCGCGTCGATCCAACTGCAGCCGGTCGCGGCGCGCAGCTTTTGCGCGAACACCTTGCATTTCTCGACCTTGATGGTGGAAAAGTCGATCACCAGCTGCGGTGCGCGCAAGGCGCTGGCGACGCCCGCCTCGCCGAAGACGGCCTGTTCCACCGCCTCGGTGGTTGGCAGGTTGAGCAGCACGATGTCCGCGTTGTGCACCGTATCGGCGGGAGAGGCGGCTGCGGCTGCGGCCGCCGCCACCGCAGCAGCGTTCTTCCCGGGAACGATGTCGTAGACCCTGACCGGGTAACCAAGAGATGCGAGCCGCTTGACCATCGGCAGCCCCATCAAGCCGACGCCGACGTAGCCGAGGCGAAGTTTTCCGGACATGCATTACTCCATGGCGTAGATGCGAACCGCATTATCGTGAAACAGCGCTCGCTGCTCCAGCGGGGCGAACCCCTTCACAATCTGCCGGAAGCCGGAATAGATTTCGTCAAAACTGGCGCAAAGGCCATCCACCGGGAAGTTGCTCGCAAACATCGCGCGCTGCATGCCGAAGATCTCGATGGCCGAGAGGACGACCTCGCGGTTGAGCTCGGTCGTCCAGCGCCGGCCGGGCACGCCGATGCCGGAGATCTTGATCGCCGCGTTCGGGCACTCGGCGAGCACGCGCAGTGCGCGCTTCCATCCGGCAACGCCTTCGGCGCTGCGGTCGGCGGGGAGCCCGGCGTGGTTGAGCACCAGCTGCGTGCCGGGATACGCGCGGCACAGCGCGGCCGCGTCGGCCAGTTCCGTCCACGGCGCCTGCAGGTCGAAGCGCAGCCCGAAACGCGCGAGCAGCGCGTAGCCCGCGCGCCAGCGTGCGTCGCGCATCGCGCCGGGCTGCGGCTTGTGGCGAATGCCGCGCACGAACGGGACCGCCGCCTGGCGCTCGAGCACGCTTGCGGCACCTTCGCGGTCGAGCCAGGCTTGCGCGACCGCCACCGTGGGAAATCCGGTTTCGCGGCGCAGCCGCTCGACCCACGCCGTCTCGCCGAGCGGATCGCGCGGGTCCCATTCGGTTTCCACGTAAACCGTTTTCACCACCTCGTGCCCGCCCGCATCCGCGCAGTAGTCGGCGGGAAGGTAGGGCCGGCGCAGCGCCGAATAATCGCCGTAGCGGAACGCGATCGGCGGCTGGTCGCAAAGCCACGGGTGGTAATTGGCGCGCGGGTCCCAGAAATGCTGGTGCGCGTCGACGATCCGAAAAGGCTCGGTCACGCCGGTATCGTATCCGACGTGAGCGTTGCGGCGCGCTGGTTCAGCCCGCCATCGTGCGGCCGATGTGCTGCTGCACTTCCCTGACTCCGGGCGTGCCGCGAACGGCAAGCACGAGCGCGTCACGTTGCGCGATGGAATTCACCATGCCCCAGAGCTGCACCACGCCTTCGCTCACCTGCACGTTTACGTACGCGCTCGGAGCCCACACCTCGGAACGAAGTATCGCTTCGATGCGGTCGCGAATTTCCTGGTCGCCCGAGGCGATCGGCGGAATCGCCTGGCGCGCGACCAAGGCGCGCAGCAGATCGGCGCGCGTTACCAGGCCGGCGAGCTTCCCGTGCTCGACCACCGGCAGGCGTTTGACGCGATGCCGGTCGAGGAGCTGCACGATGCCGGCGAGCGGCGTCTCCGGCGCCACGCAGATCGCCGGCCGCGACATGACCTCCTTGGCCAGCAGTCCGTGCGTCTTGACGAAATCCCGCGCGCTCTCGTCCCGGGAGAGAAATACGCTCAGCCAGCCGGACGGGCTGGTGTAGGTCCCGATCTCGGGCCGCCGGATGAGGTCGCCTTCGCTGACGACGCCGAGCACGCGTCGTTCGCTGTCGACCACCGGCACTCCGCTGATGCGCCGCTCGAGCATCAGCGACGCCACCTCCCGCACCGACGCCTCGGGCCTCACTGACACGACGTCCTTCACCATAATGTCGGCGGCTTTCATGGCCGCCAGCCTAGTGCGCGACCCGGCCGGCACATTGATCTTCGTCAAGCCCGCGCCGATGCGCGTGCCGGCGGCTTAGACTACGGGCACGATGCAGACCCCGGCACAATCCGCTCCCACCCCGCGCCGCGAGCCGCTGCCAAAGCGTTTCTGCAACCTCGAACGGCTGCTTCACGCCATGGCGGCACGGGGCCTGGACGGGATCGTTGCCACCACGGCCAAAAACGTCTTCTATCTGAGCGGGTTCAACGCGATCGCCCACAAGTCCGACGAGCCGCGGCCCTACGCGGTCATCCTGTCGCGCCATGCGCCCGAGCACCCGGTCATGGTCGTCGCCGACTACTACCTGGCGACGTTTCTCGCGCAGCCGACCTGGATCGAGGATCTTCGCCCGTTCCGCGCCGTGATGATGCCGCTCGACCAGGCACCGGCACGCACCGACATCGACCGCTTCATCCCGCCGACCGGGAGCGGTATCGCGTGGCTGCAGCGCGCGCGGGGAAACTATGCCTATGACATGACTGCGGCACTGCGCACCGCGCTCGCCGGGCTCGGGCTGTCCAGGGCGCGCGTGGCGTTCGATGACCCGGGATTCGGCATGCGCATGGGAATCGACGGGATCGAGATTGCCGATGGCTACGATGCAATGATGCACGCCCGCGCGGTCAAGACCGAGGCCGAGCTTCAATTACTCGGGCGTTCCACACAGCTCAACCAGGCCGCCATTGGCCGCGCCATCGCCGCCTGGCGGACCGGATTCACCTGGCCCGATCTCAGCCAGGCATACGCGGCGGCGGCGCTCGAGCTCGGCGGCTTCGTGCACGATCCGGGCGCGATGGTCTGGAACCATCCCCAGGGCGCCGACGCCACGATCTCGCTGCAGACCGGGCTCGAGAATGACGAAATCAGGCGCGGCAGCCACGTCATGTTCGACTGCCACGGAACGCGCGACCTGTATTGCTGGGACGGTGGCAAGACGTGGGTCGTCGATGGCGAGCCCGAGGGCGCGGGAAAACGCAACGCCGAAGCCACGGCGCGCGTCGCCGAGGAGCTGCTCGGGGCCATGCGCCCGGGCGCCCGCGTGAGCGGCCTGCAGTCACTCGCACGCGAAACCTACCGCAAGGCGCGATTGCCCAATCCGGCCGAGGCGGTGATTTTTTTCCACGGCCTCGGGCTTTCGCACATGGACATCGAACAGCGCACCGCCGACGGCAAGGCGAACAGCGACTGGCTGCTCGAAAGCGGCATGGTCGTGCCGCTGCACCTTCTGGTGCCCGGCGGTGAGCGCGAGCGCTACTGGCTCGAAGAGGTCGTCGTGGTCACGGAGAACGGTGGCCGTCCGCTGTTTTCCTGGGGCTTCGGGCCGCTCAGCGCAGGCTGACAGCATAGGCGCCAGCTTCGAGCTGGCGCCGGTACCAACCCTGCTCGATCTCGTGGAATAGATCGGCGCCTCCCGGCTTCCAGCCGAGCAGCTTGCGCGCCTTGTCCGCGCTCACGCGGCTGTTTCCACCCAGCGAGAACCAGGCCGCCTGCGGACCCCACTCCGCGATCGCCTCGTCGATGCTCCAGCTCTGCGGGGATTGTTTCCCGCCGAGCAGGCGCGCGATGGATTGCACGATGGACTTCAGGCTCGCTTCGCCGTTTTCGATGTAGAAGAACGATCCGGCGCGCGCTCCTTCGAGCGCCAGCAGATAGGCGTCGGCGACGTCATCGATATGCACCGTGGACCAGATGTTCTCCCCCTCACCGATGTAGCGGGGGATGCCGCTCCTGACCGCCTGGCGGATCAGATTCGGCACTTGGATGCTGTCCGGATTCGCACCCCTGCCCCGACCGTAGATGAGGCAGGGGCAGAGCACCACCGAGCGCACCCCCTGACCGGCCGCGGCAAGCACCGCACGCTGTACGGCGACGCGCTGGATTTTCTCCGGGAGCGGTTCCAAGGGCGTGTCTTCGTGATAGATCTTCGGCGAGAACTTCCCCGCGGCCTTGTCGCCAACCACGCTCGACCCGCTGGTGTGCACAAACGCCTTTCCCGATCCCGCGAGTCCTTCGACGATGGCAGCGACCACGAACGGGTCTTCGGCGTTGGCGCAGTTGATGACGGCGTCGGCGCTTCGCGCTGCGTTCCTGACCAAACCGTGGCTGGCCAGGTCGCCGCGCAATGCTTCGATGCCGTGCGCGCGGAGCCTAGCCGCGGCCTCCTCCGTGCGGGCCAGTCCGGTGACCGAGTGGCCCGCCTGTATGAGCGAATCGGCCACGGTTCCGCCGATGTAACCGGAAGCTCCGGTCATGAAAATCTTCATGGTTTGGCCACTACAGCGTCCCGGGCGGAAACAGCCTGGGCAGGAACAGCGGCACGCTGGGCCAGATGATGATGATTGCCAGCACCAGCAGCATCGGTATCAGCATGATCATGACGTCCTTCATCGCATCGATCATGCGGATCTTGGCCACCGCGCAGGAGATCATCAGGCACAGCCCGTAGGGCGGCGTGACGAGCCCGAAGGCGAGCGACACGATGCCGACGATGGCGAAGTGCACCGGGTCCAGGCCGGCAGTCTTGGCGAGCGGCTCGAGGATGGTGCCGACGATGATGATCGCGGGAATCGCGTCGAGGAAGCAGCCCACGACGAGGAAGCAGAAGGCGATGAAGAACCCGGTCGTCGTCGGGCCCATGTTCCAGGCGGAGACGCCCTCGAGGATCGCTTTGGGGATCTGGTAGTAGGCGAGCAGCCAGCCGAACGCGCTCGCGGTGCCGACGCAGAACAGCGCCACCGCGGCGAGTCTGCCGGTATCGAGCAGCGCCTCGTTCGCCCCCTTGAGGCCCATTTCGCGATACACCAGCATCGACAGGGCGCCCGCGTAGAGCACCGCGATGCAGGCCGACTCGGTGGCGGTGAACCAGCCGAAGATCTTGCCGCCGACGATGATGAACGGCGTCATCAGCGCCGGGATCGAGACCGCGGCCGATCTGAACATTTCACCGAAGCCCGCGCGCTCGTATTTCGGGTAGTTGCGCCGCACCGCGTAGGCGTGGACGGTCGCCATCTGTGCCAAGCCGATGAGGAGTCCGGGAATGATCCCGGCGAGCATCAGCGCGCCGATCGACACCTGGAGCACGCCCCCCCAGACGATCATCAGGATCGACGGCGGGATGATCACCGCCATCACCGCCGACACCGCCGTGATCGCCACCGAGAAGCTGACGTCGTAGCCTTCCTTGACCTGCGCATCGATGAAGATCTTCGACTGGCTGGCCGCGTCCGCAGTGGAGGAGCCCGAGATGCCGGCGAAGAAGATCGACAACACCACGTTGACCTGGGCGAGCGCACCGGGGAAATGGCCCACCAGCGCGCGCGACAGGCGCACCAGCCGGTCCGTGATGCCGCCGACGTTCATCAGGTTGGCGGTCAGCAGGAAGAACGGCACCGCGAGCAGGATGAACGAGTTGTAGGCGTTGAAGGTCTCCTGCACCAGGTTCATCGGCGTCAGGTGCGGCTCGATCACCATGATCGGCAGGCAGGCCAGGCCGAGCGCGAACGCGACCGGCACGCGCAGCACCAGCAGCGAGAAAAACACGCCGAACAGGATCAGCGCCGCGAAGCCGGGCGAAAGGACGGTAGCGGCGGTCATGCGGCGCGGCCGATGAGGACGCGCGCGTTATCGGCCATGCGCTCGCCGCCGAAGACCAGCCAGGTGATCCCGGTGAGGGGCCAGGGCAGATGGATCAGCCACAGCGGCAGCTCGGCAAGCTCGGAGTGGCGGTTCCAGGCGAAGCGGGTGAACTCCATTCCCCACCACGCGAACACCAGCGCAAACACCAGCACGAACACGCCGGACACGAGATTGAGCAGCGCGGTGGCGCGCGCGCCCATCCGCGGCCAGAGGTCGACCTCGAAGTGCGTGCCTTCGCGCACGCCGAGCATGGCGCCGATCATGATCATCCAGATGAAGAGAAACCTCGCCATCTCCTCGGTCCAGATATAGGACGGGATCAGATCCGTGTAGCGCGAAAAGATCTGCAGGCTGACCGGGATGATGAGGACGGCGACGGAGAAGGCGAGCAGCCCGGTCAGCAGCTTGCCGTACCAGTAGGTCACTTTTGTAAGCATAAAAAAACGGCGACGCCCCTCGCGCCGCCGCTTCCTCCCGTGGATACGCTATTTGATGGCGTTGATCTTCGCCAGCAGCTCACCGGCACCGATCTCCTTGGCGTAGTCCGCCATCACCGGGTCGACCAGCTTTTTCATCTGCGCACGGTCGGCGAACGGCACGCGCTTCAGCTTGCCCGCCTTCTCCATCTGGTCGAGCTTGGCCTCGTCCTCGCTCGATTCGATGTCGCGGCCGTACTTGCCGGCCTCCTTGCCCGCCCTGAGCACCGCCGCCTGCAGGTCCTTCGGCAGCTTGTTGAAGGTCTTGGTCGAGAAGCACAGCGGCCGGATGGTGATCGCGTGCTGCGTCATCGACAGGTGCGGCGCGACCTCGTAGAACTTCATCTGCTCGACGCCCGCCGCCTCGTTTTCGCCCGCCGAGATGACGTTGTTCTGGATCGCGTTGTAGACCTCGTTGTAGGCGATCACGGTGGGCGCCATGCCCGCCGCGGTGAACGTGCGGCTCCAGATTGGCGCGCCCTGCACGCGCACCTTGAGCCCCTTGAGTTCCGCCATATTGCGCACCGGCTTGTTGACGAAGATGTTGCGCGTGCCGCCGCCGGCGTAGCCGATCAGCATCACTTCGGCTTTCTGATTGATCTCGTCGGCCACCGGCTTGAGCACGTCGGCTTCGAGCACCTTGTTCCAGTGCGCCAGATCGCGGAACAGGAACGGCGCGTCGATGAACGGCGCCGCGCGCGAGAAGGTCGACATGTGCGCCGGCGACACGATGGCGTAGTCCACCGCCTTGCCCTGCGCCATGTACTCGAAATACTGCTTCTCCAGCCCGAGCGAGCTGTTCTTGTGCAGAACGAAACTGACAGGCTTGCCGTAGTACTTCTTCACCAGTTCCTCGAACCGGGTCATCGCCTTGGTGAAGGCGTGCTCGTCGCTGAACTGCGACGCGCCGTTCAGCGTCGTCTGCGCAGCGGCGGGGATTGCGAACGCCGCGCCAAGCGCGGCCAACAGCAGTGTGCGTTTCACGATTTCCTTTCCTCTTTGACGGTAATGCGCCACAGCGTGCGCGGATCTTCCGGATCGGTCAGCGTCGCCGAGTGCAGCAGCGACGCATTGTCCCAGATAACCAGGTCGCCGACGCCGTATTTCAGGCGCAGCTGGTATTTGTCCAGCGTGGCGTGGCGCTTGAGTTCGTCGAGCAGGCCGACCGCCTCATCCTCGGGCATGCCCTCGATGCCGAAGGAGCTGCCCGACACCGAGTACAGCGCCCTGCGGCCCGTCACAGGGTGCCGCCGCACGATGCGGTGCCGCACCCAGGCCAGTTTCTGTTCCTGGTCGCCGGTGAGGACCGAGGCCACGGTGCGCGAGGACTTGTCCTGGTCGTCGCGGTTGCCGTAGTGGTGCAGTGCAACGAGATCCTCGATGCGCTGCTTCATGGATTCGGGCAGGCCGTCGTAGGCCGCGTACTGGTCGGCGAACAGCGTGTCGCCGCCCTGCCTGGGCACCTCGATCGAATACAGCATCGTGCAGCGCGCCGGCACCTCGAGGTACGAGTAGTCGGTGTGGAAGTAGGTGCCCGCGTCCGCGAGGCCCGCCGGCTCGCCGTCCTGCCAGCGGTTGGACAGGATCAGGATGTCGGCGTGCTCGGGATGGTGGAACTGGTCGATGACGTGCGGCTCGGGCGCACCGAACTGCCGCGCGAATGCGAGGAACTGACCCGCCGTGAGCCTCAGGCCACGGAACACCAGCACCTGGGCGGCGAAGAACGCGTCCCAGATTTCCTGGAACGGGGCATCGAAATCGCCCGCCTCCGCGCCAAAGCCCGCGCCGAGCCGCTTCAGCTGCATCCGTTCACCGCCCGCTTTGG
>JANMSV010000191.1:0-9305 GCA_031389685.1 Betaproteobacteria bacterium | reverse complement strand
GGCCACACCCCAGATTTTGGTGTCGCCGCGCGCGCCGGGTTTCGCGGCGCGCTTGTCGGCGGCCTGCTCCATCTCGGGCTCGCCCCGCCCCCCCAGCGACTCGTCGGCGAGCAGTACTTTCGGCCGGGTGGCGAGCGCACGCGCCAGCTCGAGCTTCTTCAGGCCCGCCGCGCCAAGTCCGTCCACTTGCGCCTCGGGATCGCTCGGCAGGCGCACCAGCTCGAGCGCTTCCTTCGCCTGTGCGAAGGCGCTTTCGCGCGAGGGGCGCTGCGCCTGCCCGTAATACGCGGCGATCGCCACGTTCTCGAGGATCGAGAGCTTCCTGAACGGGCGCGGGATCTGGAAGGTGCGCGCGATGCCGTGATGCGCGACCTTGTTCGCCAGCGCGCCGCCAATCTCCTTGCCCTGGAAGCGGATCGAGCCGGCGGTGGGCGCAAGCGCCCCGGAGACGAGGTTGAAGATGGTGCTCTTGCCGGAGCCGTTCGGACCGATCAGCCCGAGGATCTCGCCTTCCTTCAGCTCGAAGGAGACCTCGTTCACGGCGGTGAAGCCGCCGAACATCTTGGTCAGTCCCGTGACGGACAGCATGTCGGCCCCCGCCGCGGGCGCTGTCGCGCCCGCGTTCGGCTCAGGTTCTCCGTTGGACTCTACTGGTTCGAGTAGGTCGTGCCCTTGGGCAGCGGCAGCACCGGGTCGGCGGTACGCAGCGCCGTCGGCCAGACGATCTTGGTCTCGCCCTTGATGTACTGCATGACTACCGGCGAGGAGCGCTCGTTCTGGCCGGACATCTGATGGCCCGGAGGATAGAACTTCACGCCGTAACCCTGGATCGTGCCCCCGACCGGAATGTCGGTCTCGAGCGCAGCCTTGCGCAGCGCCTCGGGCGAGATGCCGCCATGCTTCTTGATGGCTCGCGGCAGCACGTCGGTGAAAAAGATCCAGCTCTGGTTGAAGCCCATCGAGGCGTGCGGCGGGATCTGGTCGGCCTTGGTCTCGGCGCGATAGCGCTTGATCATCTCGTTGGTGAGATCGCCCATGCCCGGTTGGAGCGTCTTCGGGTCGAGCAACTGCGCCGCGACCGGATCGACGTTGTAGATGAATTCGGCGTCCTTGCCGAACGCGGCCTCGAGCTTGTCGTACTGGCCGTAGCCAGCGCCGTGCCCGATCATCGCGGCCCACTTCAGGCCCTGCTCGCGCGCCTGGCGCCAGAACAGCGTGATGTCGGGGTTGTAGCCGGTGTGCAGGATCACATCGGCGCGCGCGCGGCGCAGCTTGGTGACCAGGCTCGAGAGGTCGGGCGCGGTGGCCGAATAGCCTTCCTTCATCACCACGTTCATGCCGTACTGCCTGCACACTTCCTCGTTGCCGGAGGCGACGCCGGAGCCGTAGGGCCCGTCCTCGTAGATGATCGCGACCTTGAGGTCTTTCGGGTCCATCTTCAGCTTCGCCCTGGCGTTCTCGTTCAGGAACGCGCACGAGGCGGCGCCGAACTGGTCCGAGTGCACCTGAGGGCGGAACACGTACTGCAGGTTCTTGCCCTTGAACACTGCCGAGGCGACGCAGACGTTGGCCCACATGAATTTCTTCGCCGCGTCGACTTTCTGCGCCAGCGGCACGCAGTGCGCGCTCGAGTACACGCCCATGATCAGGTCGACCTTCTCCTGCTCCAGCAGGCGGGTGGCCTCGTTGATCGCGACCTCGGCCTTGGACTGCGCGTCGGCGTGGATGGCGTTGATCTTGTAGCCCTCGACGCCGCCTTTCTCGTTGATCATGTCAATGGCGATCTTGGTGGCGATCGCCGCCGCCTGCGAGCCGCCGGCGGCGAACGGGCCGGTGTAGTCGTAGATCACGCCGATCTTGATTTCCTTGCCCTGCGCGAGCGCGAGCGACGAGCACGCCGCAAGGGCGGCGGCGACGGCGACCGTGCGGATTGCGTGGTTATTCATAGTTGTCTCCTCCTTGAGCGGGCCAGTCTTTCGCACACCGGGCCATCGTGTCAAGCATGGTTCGCGTCGGCGCGCACCAGGTCGGCGCCCTTCTCGGCGATCGCGTACACCGCCGCATTGATGTTGCCCGACACCACCGAGGGCATCACCGAGGCGTCGATCACGCGCAGCGCGCCCAGGCCGCGCACGCGCAGCCGCTCGTTGACCACCGAGGCGCCGTCGGTGCCCATGCGGCAGGTCGAAGTCGGGTGAAACACCGTGTCGCCGGATTCGCGGCAGAACGCGAGCCAGTCCGCGTCGCTCTGCACACGCGCGCCGGGATGAAACTCCCCCGCCACGTAGCCGCTCATCGGCGCCGTGTTGACCAGGCGGCGCACGAACTTCAGGCCCTCGACCATCATGCGGCGGTCGTTCTCGGTAGCGAGGTAGTTGTACTGGATCGCCGGCGGCGTTTGCGGGTCGGCCGAGCGGATGCGCACCCAGCCGCGCGACTCGGCCTGCAGCTGCGAAACCGAGCAGGTGAAGCCCGAGAACGGATGCAGCAGCCCGCCGCGTTTGGCGGTGGAAAAGTTGATGAAGTAGATCTGCGCGTCCGGGCGCGTGAGCTCGGGCCGCGTGCGCACGAACGCCGCCGCATAGCCCGCGCCCACCGTGAGCGGGCCGCGGCGCGCGAGCACGTACTTCAGGCCGATGCCGAGCTGGCGCCACCAACTCGCCATGTCGTCGTTCAGCGTGATGGGCTTGGTGCAGCGCCAGAGCGTGCGCACGTAGAAGTGGTCCTGCAATTGCTCGCCCACCCCGGGCGCGTCGTGCACCACCGGCACGCCGTGGCGCTCGAGCAGCTCGCGGGGCCCGACGCCGGAGAGCTGCAGCAGTTGCGGCGAGTTGAAGGCGCCGCCGGCGAGGATCACCTCGCGCGCCGCGCGCGCCGTGCGCGTCGAGCCGCCCTGCCGGTATTCGACGCCCACCGCCCTCTTGCCCTCGAACAGCACGCGCGTGGCCAGCGCCTCGACCTCGACGCGCAGCTTGGCGCGCTGCATCGCCGGTCTCAGATAGCCGGTGGCCGCGCTCGAGCGCCGGCCATTCTTCGCGGTCGCCTGGTAGTAACCCGCGCCCTCCTGGCGCGCGCCGTTGAAGTCCTCGTTGCGCGGCACGCCGAGCGCCGCGGCCGAGGCGATGAAGGCATCGCACAACTCGTGCTTGTCGGGCAGGTCGGTCACTGCGATCGGCCCGCCAACGCCGTGCCAGGCATCTGCGCCCCGGCCCTGGTCCTCGGACTTCTTGAAGTACGGCAGCAGATCGTCGAAGCGCCAGCCCGGAATTCCCCAGCCGTCGAAATCCTCGCGCTGGCCGCGGATGTACACCAGCCCGTTGATCGACGAGGACCCGCCCAGCACCTTGCCGCGCGGGGTAAACACGCGCCGGCCGTTCAGCGCGGCTTCCGGCTCGGATTCGTAGGCCCAGTTGACGTCGGTGCGCGCAAACAGCTTGCCGTAGCCCAGCGGCACGTGGATCCAGAGGTTGGTGTCGCGCGGGCCCGCTTCGAGGAGCAGCACGCGCGTCGTGCCGTCGGCGCTGAGCCGGTTGGCGAGTACACAGCCCGCCGTGCCGGCGCCGACGATGATGTAATCCCAGGCTTCAGCCACACAGGACGCGCAGGAAGCAGCAGCCCGTCGCGCCCGGAGTCCAGGTGCGGTTCTCCAGCCGAAATCCCGCGCCCTCGAACAGGCCCTTGTCCACGGCCCCGGCGATACGGCACAGCGTCGCCACCTTCTCTTCGCGCAGTCCAGCCTCGCGCCAGGCGTCCTTCAGCGGGCAGCCGTGCAGCTGGATCTCGAGCGCCCCGGCGTCGCTTTTCAGCACCTGCGGCTTGAAGATCCCCTCGCCGCCCGGCACGCTGGCGAGAAAGGCCTCGCGCAGCCCGGCGAGGTCGGCCGGGGCGAACTTGGCGAGCGGTGCGCCCATCGCGCGGCCGCGCCGGTAGATCGCCCGCGTCAGCAGTTCCTCGGCCTTGGCCGCGCCCAGTTCCTCGGCGAGCACGTCGTAGGTCTCCTTGTAGATGAGCGCGCGGTTCTTCATCTGCGCGACGAGGTCGCGGCGGTCGTCGTTCGACATGATTCCCTCCTAGACTGTGGCCACCGCCACCGCGGGCGAACCGACCGCGCCGGGCAGCCTGAGCGGCGGCGCGGTGAGCAGGAATCGGTTCCTGCCGTGCTCGCGCAGCCAGCGCGCGAGCTCGGTCAGGTACCAGATTTCACCCAGGTGGATGCCGTTCTTGAACAGGCAGTGCTCGTGCAGCGGCATGAGCGCGTGCGCCATCGGCTTGAACGGGCTCGCCGGGATGATCTCGACGGCGTAGTTGTCGGCGATCAGCGCCGCGCAGGCCGAATCGGTGATCCACTGCAGGAGCTTGTCGTCGCGGCCGTCCAGGCCCGTGCAGGTGTTGTGGATCAGCTTGGGGTCGGGATTTTTCTTCAGCTCCAAGATCACGTCGACGAAGCCGGTGTAGAAACAGACGAAGTCGCCCTTCTCCACCGCCACTTTGTCCTGTTCCATGACGCGCATCAGCGCGTCGTAGCCCACGGCCTTCCTTTCGCGGCCGAAGTGCGCGTGCAGGTCCACCATTACGCCGCGCCCCTGCGCGCCGTGCTCGGCGAGGTTCTGGATGCCCAGCGCCACGGCGCGCGAGCCCTCGAACCGCGCCCAGGGTTCCGCGTCGGGTTTTTCCTGCGCCAGCTCGAGGCCATCGCCGGGCCGGAAGCCGTTGTAGAACACGATCTCGGGCTTGCCGTCGCCGTCGGCGTCGAACTTGGCGCCGACGTGGGCGAAGGAGTCCCATTGCGTCGAGTACTGCAGCGTGAGCAGCACCAGGTCGTCACAAATGACGTCGGTGACGACCGGATGCAGCTCGGACAAGGGAAAGCAAAACACCGGCTTGCCATCGCGCTGCGTCGGCGCAAGGCGCGGCGGATTGCGCCGCGGGTTTAGCACGTTGCCGCCCGGATAGTCGAGCGGCAGCGACAGGCAGAAGCTGCGCCCCTCCTTCACTTCCGCCACGCCCTGCAGCACCTTCTCGCGCGTCACGTAGTTCATGCGCCCGCGCTGGTCGTCGGGGCCGAACTCGCCCCAGTTGGAGTTCGGGGGCTTTTGTTTCCAGCGCTGCGCCATGGCTAGAAAAAGTGCCGGCTGATGGTTTCGGCGACCATCGCGGGCTTGTCGCCGCCTTCGCGCTCCACCGTCACGCCCCAGGTGGTCTGCACGCCGCCTTCCAGCCTCTCGTACTTCGCCAGCGTGAAGCGGCCGCGGATCTTCGCGCCCGCGGGCACCGGCGAAGTGAAGCGCACCCTGTTCAGGCCGTAGTTGACGCCCATCTTGCGATCGGAGAACTCGAAGGTGGACTCGATGAGCTTGGGCAACATGGACAGCGTGAGGAAGCCGTGCGCGATGGTGGTGCCGAAGGGCGAGTTCTTCGCTTTCTCCCGGTCGACGTGGATCCACTGGAAATCCTCGGTGGCCTTGGCGAAGAGATCGATGCGCTCCTGCGGCATCTCGACCCAGGGCGACACGGCGATCTCCTGGCCCACGCGGCTTTCCAGGTCGCGAATCTTGAGGGTGGTCTTCATGGGCCGATTGTAAACGCCTCGATCTCGCGCATCACGCGGCCGGTCTGTTCCCGCGCGATCCAGTGCGAGGCCTCGGGCACGCGCACGACCTTCACCCCGGGCACCAGCGCTTCCAGCCCCTCGAGGCAACCCGGCAGCAGCGCCGTGTCGCGCTCGCCCCAGACGACGAGCGTAGGCACTTTGACGATGAAGTCCTCGGGCTTGAGCTGCAGCTTGCGCGCGCCCGGATCTTCCGGCGAGGGCGGATACATGGGAGAGGCACGGTAATAGTTGAGCCCGCCGGTGAGCGCGCCGGGCTGCGACCAGGCCTCGACCAGCGCGTCGCGCGCGTCCTGGTCCAAATCGGCGAATGCGCCGAGCAGCCGCGCATAGCCGTTTTCGGAGAGCACGCGCTCGGCCTTTGCATGGCGAAACAGCAGCATGTACTCGCTTGCCTTCTGCTGTGCCGGGTTGCTGCAGAGCTCACGCCAGAAAATATAGGGGTGCGGCGAATTGAGCATCACCAACTTCGACAGGCGCTCCGGATGGGCGATGGCCACGCCCCATGCCACGGCACCGCCCCAGTCGTGCGCCACGAGGACGAACTTCTCCCTCGTATAGTGCGCAGCGAGCGCCAGCACGTCCGCCACCAGGTGCTTCGCCCTGTAAGCCTCGACGGCGGCGGGTTTGTCCGAAAGGTTGTAGCCGCGCAGGTCCGGCGCCGCCGCGCACCAGCCGCGCGCGCCGAAGTGCTCGAGAAGCGGGCGCCACATGGCCCAGTACTCGGGAAAGCCGTGCAGGAACAGCATCAGTGGCCCGTCGCCCGCGCGCGCGACGTGCAGGCGGATGCCGTTCGCCTCGAGCGTCTCGTGGAACATCAGGAAAAGCGCGAAAAGTCGGGCTTGCGCTTTTCCATGAACGCGCTCAAGGCTTCCCTCGCTTCGGGAGAGCGCAGGCGCTCGCCGAACAGTTGCAGTTCCTCGGTCATGCGCTCCTGCACCGCAGACGCCAGGGCGCGCTTCATCAGCTCCTTGGTCATGCGCACCGATGCGGGCGGCAGCGCCGCGAGCGCCGACGCCGCCTGGCGCGCGCGCTCCAGCAACGCAGTTTCGGGAACGATCTCGGTGACGATCCCCGCGGCGAGCGCTTGCTCCGCGCCGAAGGGCCCGCCCAGCAGCAGCATCTCGGCGGCGCGGCGATAACCCGCCATCGCCGGCAGCAGCAGGCTCGAGGCCGCCTCGGGCAGCAGGCCGAGCGGCACGAAAGGCATCTGCAGTCGCGCGTTCGGCGCGGCGTACACCAGGTCGCAGTGCAGCAGCATCGTGGTGCCGATGCCGACCGCCGGGCCGCCCACCGCCGCCACCAGCGGTTTGCGCGCGGTGGAGATAGCGCGCAGGAAGGCCGACGCGGGCGAGTCGGCGGGGCCGCGCGGCAATTCGAGGAAGTCCTTCACGTCGTTGCCCGAAGTAAAGCAGCCGCTCTGGCCGTGGATCAGCACCGCGCGCACCTGCGCGTCGGCTTCGGCGTCGGTGAGCGCCTCGGTCATCGCGGCGTACATGCCGGGGCTGAGCGCGTTCTTCTTCTCGGGCCGGTTGAGCTCGATGCGGGTGATGCGGTCCTTGGTCTCGACGATGACGTGGTTCATGCGCCCGGCAGCCGGTAGTCCTTGAGCTGCTGGCGCAGCGTGAGCTTGGAGAGCTTGCCGGTCGCGGTGTGCGGCAGTTCGGCGACGAACACCACGTCGTCGGGCATCCACCACTTGGCGATCTTGCCTTCGTAGAACTTGAGCAGCTCGTCCCTGGACACCTCCTGCCCGGCTTTCTTCACCGCCACCACGAGCGGGCGCTCGTCCCACTTCGGGTGCCTGATGCCGATCACCGCCGCCTCCTGCACCGCCGGGTGCGCCATGGCGATGTTCTCCAGGTCGATGGAGCTGATCCATTCGCCGCCCGACTTGATCACGTCCTTGGAGCGGTCGGTGATCTGCAGGTAGCCCTCGGCGTCGATGGTCGCGACGTCCCCGGTGGGAAACCACCCGTCGCGCCGCGGGTCACCACCCTCGCCTTTCATGTAACCCGAGGCGATCCAGGGACCCTTCACCAGCAGGTCGCCGAACGCCTTGCCATCCCAGGGCAGCTCCTTGCCGCCCTCGTCGACGATCTTCATTTCCACGCCGAAGATGCCGCGGCCCTGCTTCGCCTGCACTGCATAGCGCTCGTCCTTGGGCAGCGCCGCCTGCTTCGTCTTGAGCGAGCCCACCGTGCCAAGCGGGCTCATTTCGGTCATGCCCCAGGCGTGGAACACCGTGACGCCGTAGTCGTCCTGGAAGGCGCGGATCATCGCCGGCGGGCAGGCCGAGCCGCCGATCACCGTGCGCTTGAGCGTGGAGAACCTGAGCTTGTTTGCCGTCAGGTGCTGCAGCAGCATCAGCCACACCGTCGGCACGCCGGCCGACAGCGTCACTTTCTCCTGCTCGATCAACTCGTAGACGCTCTTGCCGTCGAGGTGCGGGCCCGGGAACACCATCTTGGCGCCCACCATGGTGCAGGCGTAGGGCAGGCTCCAAGCGTTGGCGTGGAACATCGGCACCACCGGCAGCACCGAGTCGCGCGCCGAGAGGTCGAGCGCGTCGGGCAGCGCGGCGCCGTAGGCGTGCAGCACCGTGGAGCGGTGGCCATAGAGCACGCCCTTCGGGTTGCCGGTCGTGCCCGAGGTGTAGCACAGCGCCGCCGCGGTGCGCTCGTCGAAGGACGGCCAGTCGAAGCGCTCGTCCTGCTGGTCCATCAGGTCCTCGTAGCACAGCAGCTTCGGCATCGAGGTCTGCGCCGGCATGTGGGCGCGGTCGGTCTGCAGCACGTAGTGCTTTACCGACTTGAGCTGCGGCGCGAGCTTCTCGACCAGAGGCAGGAACGTCAGGTCGAAAAACAGCGCCGTATTCTCGGCGTGGTTCGAGATGTAGGTGATCTGGTCGGGAAACAGCCTCGGGTTGATGGTGTTGATGACGGCGCCAATGCCGGAGATCGCGTAATACAGCTCGTAGTGACGGTAGCCGTTCCAGGCCAGGGTGCCGACGCGGTCCCCCTGTTTCACGCCCAGCGCCTGCAGGACCTTGGCCAACCTGCGCGCGCGGGCATGGGCCTCGCGGTAGGTAGTGCGGTGCAGCCCTCCCTCGACGGTCTTGGAGACGATCTCGGTGTCGCCGTGATTGCGTTCTGCGAAGCGGATCAGGTCGGTGATCAGCAGCGGTACGTCCATCATCAGGCCTTGCATGGGTTTCCTCCGGAACGCGCTTTCATGATGCGGTCGGCCCAAGTTACCGCAGGGGCAGAGCCGCTGGCAAGCGCCGGCCTTGACCGGCCTTGTCACCGTCTATAGCATTTTCCCCCTCTCCAGGAGGAGGCAACATGATTCAGCGAATCTTCGGCGCGGCCGCGCTCGCGGCCGCCGCGGCACTCGGTTCTTTCGCGGCCCAGGCGCAGACCGTCAACGTCGCCTACATCGACCCCCTGTCCGGGGCCTTCGCCAACGTCGGCGAGCAGGGGCTCGCCGAGTTCCGCTTCGCCGTCGACCGCATCAACAAGAGCGGCAAGCTCGGCAAGGTGAAGCTCGAGGTGGTGCCCTTCGACAACAAGGTGAGTCCGCAGGAATCGCTCAACCAGTTGAAGCGCGTCATCGACCAGGACATCCGCTACATCACCCAGGGCAACAGCTCGGCGGTGGCCGGCGCGCTGATCGAGGCGGTGAACCGCCACAACGA
>JANMSV010000180.1:0-12107 GCA_031389685.1 Betaproteobacteria bacterium | reverse complement strand
TGGCCATCGCGCCGGCGAACAGCGGATCGGCGACTGCAGCGCGTACCGCCGCGCGCAAACGGTGCTGTGCGCTCGCCGGAATCGCGGCCGGCGCCACCACCGCCGACCAGATGTAGAACTCGACGTCCTTGTAGCCCAATTCGTCAAACGTCGGCAGGACGGGCATCAGGACGAGGCGTTTGGCGCCCCAGCCGGCGAGCGCGCGCATCTTGCCGCCCTGGATCTGGCCGACCGCTGCCGCCGGACCGGAGGCGAGCGCCTCCACCTGCCCGCCAAGCAGCGCCGTGACCGCCGGCCCGCCGCCCTGGTAGGGAATGTGGAACAGCTGGATGCCCGCCGAGTTGGCGAACATTTCCATCGCCACGTGCAAGGTGCCGAAGATGCCGGACGACGAATAATTGATCTTGCCGGGATTGGCCTTGGCCGCGGCGACCAGGTCCGCCACCGACTTGTACGGGCTGTCGGCGCGCACCACCAGCACCGTGGGGTCCGCGGTCACCAGCGCGATCGGCATGAAATCCGAGATCTGGTAGGGCGCGGGATTGCCCTGGAGCGGGTCGGATACCGGGAAGATCGAGATCGACGACAGCGCCATCAGGATGGTGTAGCCGTCGGGCTCCGCCCTGGCCGCCGCGGCCATGCCGATGGCGCCGCCGGCGCCCGAGCGATTGACGACGATCACCGGCTGGCCGAGCGTTTTTTCCATCGAAGCGGCGAGCGGCCGTCCGACGATGTCGGCGACGCCGCCCGGAGGGAAGGGCACGATCATGCTGATCGGCCTGGTGGGGTACTCCTGCGCCTGCGCGCCGAATGCGAGCACCGCGAACGCCGCCGCGAAGATTTTCTTCATGCTTCGGTTCCTCCTTCTGAAATGCCCGCAACCACATTGCGAAAACCGGAATCCACGTACAGTACCTCGCCCGTGACGCCAGCGGCGAGATTGGACAACAGGAATACTGCGGCATTGCCCACGTCTTCCGTGGTGACGTTGCGCCGCATCGGTGCCTGCTCCTCGACGAACTTGAGGATCCTGCCGAAGCCGGCGATGCCCGCTGAAGCAAGCGTTTTGATCGGCCCCGCGGAGATGCCATTCACGCGCAGGCCCCTCGGGCCGAGGCTTGCAGCGAGGTAGCGCACGGAGGCCTCGAGGCTGGCCTTGGCCAGGCCCATGGTGTTGTAGTGGGGCACCACGCGTTCTGCGCCGAGATAGGTGAGCGTGACGAGCGCGCCGTTGCCGCCCTGCATCATCGGCAGCGCGGCCTTGGCGAGCGCCGGGAAGCTGTAGGCCGACACGTCGTGCGCGGCGCGAAACGCCTCGCGCGACAGCCCGTCGAGGAAATCGCCGGTGATCGCCTCGCGCGGCGCGTAAGCGATGGCGTGCACCAGGCCGTCCAGACGGTCCCAGCGTTTGCCGAGCTCGGCGAACAGCCGCGCGATCTCCTCGTCGCTGGCGACGTCGCAGGGCAGGGCGATGTCCGAGCCCAGCTCGCGCGCCATCTCCTCGACGCGCTCCCTGAATCTCTCGTTCTGATAGGTGAAGGCGAGCGTGGCGCCCTCGCGGCGCGCGGCCTTGGCGACGCCATAGGCGATCGAGCGGTTGCTGAGCAGGCCGGTGACCAGGATGCGGCGGCCTTCGAGGAGTGCCATGGTGTGGCGATTATACTTGCGTCATGCGCCTGATCCTGCTGCTGGCGTTTCTCGCCGCCGGTTGCACCGATGTGTGGAACGATCCCTATCCTGCCTCGGACCGCGGCAAGAACATTCTGTATTCGGCGTTCACCGAGCGCCCCAAGCACCTCGACCCGGTGCAGTCCTACAGCGAGAACGAAGCGCGCTTCACGCAGCAGGTCTACGAGCCGCCACTGCAATACCATTATCTGAAGCGGCCCTACGAGCTCGTGCCGCTCGCTGCCACCGAGGTGCCGGTTCCCGTCGAGGTCCAGGGCGGCAAGTTCACGGTCTACACGATCCACATCCAGCCCGGCATCCGCTACCAGCCGCATGCCGCGTTCGTGCCGCAGAACCACGCGCTCGCGCCCGAGCGCGTCGCGGCGCTCGACAGCCCCTACCAGCTGCCGCTCGGCACGCGCGAGCTTACCGCCGACGACTACATCTACCAGATCAAGCGCCTCGCCAGCCCGCGCCTGCACTCGCCGATCTTCGGCCTGATGGCCGAGTACATCGTCGGCCTGCCGGAGCTCGCCGAGCGGTTGCGCAAGTTCGACACGCACCAGGGCGAGTGGCTCGATTTGCGCAAGCACCGGCTCGAGGGCGTGGAAAAGGTCGACGAGCACACCTACCGTATCAAGCTGAACGGGCGCTATCCGCAGTTCGTGTACTGGCTGGCGATGCCGTTCTTCGCGCCGGTGCCGTGGGAGGCGGAGCGATTCTTCCAGCAGCCGGGCATGGCGGAGAAGAACTTCACGCTCGACTGGTGGCCGGTGGGCACCGGCGCCTACATGCTCACCGAGAACAACCCGAACGCACGCATGGTGCTCGAGCGCAACCCGAATTACCGCGGCGAGCCCTATCCCGCGGCGGGCGCGCCGGGCGACGCCGCCGCAGGCCTGCTCGCCGACGCCGGCAGGACCATGCCGTTCGTCGACCGCGTGGTGTTTTCGCGCGAGAAGGAAAGCATCCCTTACTGGAACAAGTTCCTGCAGGGCTATTACGACTCTTCGGCCATCCCGAGCGACACTTTCGACCAGGCGGTGCGTGTCTCGGTGAGCGGCGAGGTCGGACTGACGCCGGAGATGCAGGCAAAGGGCATCCACCTGCGCACCTCGGCGGACACCAGCATCGCCTACTTCGGCTTCAACTGGCTTGATGGCGTGGTCGGCGGACCGTCCGAGCGCGCACGCAAGCTGCGCCAGGCGATCGCCATCGCCGTCGACTGGGAAGAGTTCATCTCCATCTTCCTCAACGGCCGCGGCCGGGTGGCGCAGGATCCGCTCGCGCCCGGCATCTTCGGGCAGAGGACCGGTCGCGAGGGCATCAATCCGCTGACTCACGTCTGGGAAGACGGCGCGGCGCAGCGCCGGCCGATCGAGCAGGCGAGGCGGCTCCTCGCCGAGGCAGGCTATCCGGACGGGCGTGACGCGAAAACCGGACAGCCGCTGGTGCTGTACCTCGATACCGTGGGCGGCAGTCCCGGCGACAAGCCGCGCTTCGACTGGTGGCGCCGCCAGTTTGCCAAGATCTCCCTGCAGCTCGAGATCCGCGACACCGACTACAACCGCTTCCAGGACAAGATCAGGAAGGGCAGCCAGCAGCTGTTCATCTGGGGCTGGAACGCGGACTACCCCGACCCGGAAAATTTCCTCTTTCTCCTGTACGGGCCGCAGTCGCGCGCGCGCGCGCAGGGCGAGAATTCCAGCAACTACGTGAACCCCGAATACGATGCGCTGTTCGAGCGCATGAAGAGCATGCCCAATTCCCCCGCGCGCCGGGCGGTCATCGACAGCATGGTGGACGTCGCGCGGCGTGATGCGCCCTGGCTCTGGGGCTACCACCCGGTGACCTACGGCCTGTCGCACGCCTGGGTGATGAACGGCAAGCCGAACAACATGGCGCGCAACAACCTGAAGTACCTGCGCCTCGACGTCGACAAGCGCGCGGCGCAGCGGCGCGCATGGAACCAGCCGGTGCTGTGGCCGGCGCTGCTGATTCTCGCACTGCTGCTCCTGGGCGTGATCCCGGCCTTCGCCAGCTACCGGCGCCGCGAGCGCATGGCGGCGAAACCCGCCTGATGCTGGGCTACATCCTCCGGCGCACGCTGTACGCGATTCCGATCCTGGTCGGCATCAACCTGCTCACCTTTGCCCTGTTCTTCCTGGTCAACACGCCCGACGACATGGCGCGCATGCAGCTCGGCATGAAGCGCGTCACGCCCGAGGCGATCGCGAAGTGGAAGGCCGAGCGCGGCTACGACAGGCCGCTGTTGTGGAACGCGCCGGCGGCCGGAATGAAGAAGTTCACCGACACGATCTTCTTCGACAAGTCGGTGAAGCTGTTCGCCCTGGATTTTGGCCGCGCCGAAGACAATCGCGACATTTTCAATGAGATCCGCACGCGCATGGGGCCGAGCCTGGCGCTCGCCGTGCCGGTGTTTCTCGTCGGGCTGATGGTGAACATCACCTTCGCGCTGGGCGTGGCGTTCTTCCGCGCCACCTACCTCGATTTCTGGGGCGTGATCCTGTGCGTGGCGATGATGTCGATCAGTTCGCTGTTCTTCATCATCGGCGGACAGTACCTGATCTCCAAGCTGTGGCACCTGGTGCCGATCTCGGGCTACGTGGGCGGCGTCGACGCCGCGAAGTTCCTCGTGCTGCCGGTGCTGATTGGTGTCATCGGGGCGTTTGGCAGCAGCACGCGCTTCTATCGCACCCTGTTCCTCGAGGAGATGGGCAAGGACTACGTACGCACGGCCCGGGCCAAAGGGCTGGCGGAAAGCGTGGTCATGTTCCGTCACGTCTTGAAGAATGCGCTGATCCCCATCCTGACCGGGGTCGTGGTGGTCATCCCGACACTTTTCCTCGGTAGCCTGATTACGGAATCGTTCTTCGGCATCCCGGGGCTTGGGAGCTATACGATCGACGCCATTCAAGCGCAGGACTTCGCCGTCGTGCGGTCCATGGTGTTCATCGGTTCGGTGCTCTACATCGTCGGGCTGCTGCTCACCGACATCTCCTACACGCTGGTCGATCCGCGTGTGAGACTCGCCTAGCGTGCCGGTCCTCCTCGCTACCGACGTCCTGGTGTGGCTGCTGGTGCTGTCGGTGGCGGCCTTCGCCTGGTACAGCCGCCGCCGTGCGCACCTCGCCGCGCCCTGGGCGCGCGTATTCCGCAGCCGCACCGCGGTGGCCTCGGCCGTGGTTCTTGCGTGCTACATCCTGGTGGGCCTGCTCGATTCGCTGCACTACCGGCCGGCGCTGGCGGCGCGGGACGCCGGCGCGCCCGTGGCCTACTCGGTGGAGGCGCGATCGCTGCTCGATCTCGGGCTGGCGCCGCTGCGCGAGCGTTTCGAGAAGACCTATTCGGCGCCGCTTGCCACTCGGCTCTACCAGAGGGAACAGGTGGAGCTGCCCGATGGCCGGACGGCGCGCGATTTCCCGCGCCTGCGCCATGGCGGCGCGCACCTCGGGGCCGAAGCCGATTGGGGTGAGGACGTTGCCCTGCGCGCGCTGGCGGGGCTCGTGGCGGCCTTCGCACTGTGGTCCGTGGTGCTGCTCTGCGCGCGCCGCACGCTCGTTCGGCGCTGGCCGAACGTGCCGTGGGGCGCGGCAGCCGCGGCGCTGGGCGCGATTCTCGCGTTGGCCGGGCCGGTCGCGATGCTCGCCGGCGGCTTCCACGTTCTCGGGACCAACCAGGTGGGGCAGGATGTGCTCTACCAGGCGCTGAAAAGCATCCGCACCAGTCTCGTCATCGGCACGGTGACCACGCTGGTGCTCCTGCCCCTGGGAATCGTGGCCGGCATCGCCGCGGGCTATTTCAGGGGCTGGGTGGACGATGTCATCCAGTACCTCTATACGACGCTCAATTCGATCCCTGGCGTGCTGCTGATCGCCGCCTTCGTGCTCATGCTGCAGGTGTTCCTCGACAACCACGGCGACTGGTTCCCGACCACGGCGCAGCGCGCCGACATGCGGCTGCTGGGCCTGTGCGCGATCCTGGGCCTGACGAGCTGGACCGGCCTCGCGCGCCTGCTGCGCGGGGAGGCGCTGAAGCTCTCCGAGCTCGAATACATCCAGGCGGCGCACGCCTTCGGCGTGTCGCATGCGCGCATCCTCGCCCGCCATATCCTGCCCAATGTGGCGCACATCGTGATCATCTCCCTGGTGCTGGATTTTTCCGCCCTGGTGCTCGCCGAGGCGGTGCTGTCCTACGTCGGCGTCGGCGTGGACCCTTCCACCACCAGCTTCGGCACCATGATCAACGCCGCGCGCCTGGAGATGGCGCGCGAGCCGATGGTGTGGTGGTCGCTCGCCGCGGCTTTCGTCTTCATGTTCGCCCTGGTGCTGGCGGCGAATCTGTTCGCCGACGCGGTGCGCGACGGTTTCGACCCGCGGGTGCGCGTCTGAGCGCCGTGCTCGAGCTGCAGGGCCTGCAAACGGTGCTCGACACGCCGGAAGGCGCGTTGCGCGCCGTGGACGGCGTGGATCTGGACATCGACCGGGGGGAGTGCTTCGCGCTGGTGGGCGAGTCGGGCTGCGGCAAGTCGATGACCGCGCTGTCCATCCTGCGCCTGCTGCCCGACGTAGCGCGGATCGCGCAGGGCCGCGTGCGCCTGGGGGACATCGACCTGCTCGCGCTGCCCGAGGCCGCGATGCGCTCGGTGCGCGGCAAGCGCGTCGCCATGATCTTCCAGGAGCCCGCCACGGCGCTCAACCCGGTACTCACGGTCGGCCGGCAGGTGGCGGAAGTGCTCGAGCGCCATACGGACCTGCGCGGCGCGTCAGTGAAGCGCCGCGTGCTCGAGCTGCTCGCGGCCGTTGGCATCCCGGACCCCGAGCGGCGTTACGGCGAATACGCGTTCCAGCTCTCCGGTGGGCTGCGCCAGCGCGCCATGATCGCCGCCGCGCTCGCCGTGGATCCGGAGGTGCTGGTGGCGGACGAGCCCACCACCGCGCTCGACGTCACCATCCAGGCGCAGATCCTCGAACTGCTGCAGAAGCTCCAGGCCGAGCGCGGCATGGCGCTGCTGCTCATCACGCACGACCTGGGCATCGTGGCGCGCATGGCGGGCCGCGTCGCGGTGATGTACGCGGGCGAGATCGTGGAGGTGGCGCCGCGCGAGGAGTTCTTCCGCGCGCCGCAGCATCCGTACTCGCAAAAACTGTTCGCCGCCCTGCCGAGCGCGTCGCAGCGTGCGGGCGAGCTGGCGCAGATTCCCGGGCAGGTGCCGCCGCTCACCAGCGCGTTTCCCGGCTGCCGCTTCGCCGAGCGCTGCGACCTGGCGTACGAGCGCTGCCGCAGCGAAGTTCCAGCGCTGCGCGACCTCGGCGCAGGCCGCCTGGTGCGCTGCCACCTGCGCGAAACGGAGCGCGCCGCGCCGCGCGAAGCGCGGGCGGCGGGGCGCGCCGCGGCGGCGCTTGCCGCTGCCCCGGTACTGCTCGAGGCGACGGACCTGAAGGTGCATTTCCCGATCCGTCGAGGAATTCTCCGGCGCACGGTGGGCGTGGTAAAGGCAGTGGATGGCGTGTCGCTCGCGGTGCGCGAGGGCCGCACGCTGGCGCTGGTCGGCGAATCGGGCTCCGGGAAGACCACCGTCGGCAAGGCGGTGCTGCAACTGATCCGCCCCACGGCGGGCAGCGTGCGCTACCGCGGCGAGGAGCTGACCGGCCTGTCGCGGCCGGCGCTCAAGCGCCACCGAGCGCAGATGCAGATCGTGTTCCAGGACCCCTATGCCTCGCTCAACCCGCGCATGCGGGTCGCCGACATCCTCGCCGAGGGCATGCGCAGCCTGGGCGTGGGTAGCGACGAGGCCGATCGCACGCGCCGCCTGGACGCCCTGCTAGATCAGGTCGGCCTGCCGGCGCAAGCCAAGGGCCGCTATCCGCACGAGTTCTCGGGCGGGCAGCGCCAGCGCATCGCCATCGCGCGCGCCCTGGCCGTGGAACCGAGGCTGATCGTGTGCGACGAGCCCACCAGCGCGCTCGACGTCTCGGTGCAGGCGCAGATCCTGAACCTGCTGAAGTCGCTGCAGGAGCGGCTGGGCCTCGCTTACCTGTTCATCACGCACAACATCGCCGTCGTGGAGTACCTCGCGCACGAGGTGGTGGTGATGACCGGGGGACGCATCGTGGAGCGGGGCACGGTCGATGAAGTGCTGCGCGCGCCGCAGCATGCGTATACCCGGGCCCTGCTCGAAGCAGTCCCGAAGATTGACTAGAATAACCTTTAGGAGTATATCCTAAGATGTTGATTGTTTATAAGTTGTATATGAATTATCGAACGATGAGACGCTGGCCGGCCACCAGATACTTGCCGATCTGGTTCCAGCGCTGCAGTTCCTGCACCGTCACCTTGTAGCGCCGCGAGATGCTCCACGCGGTCTCGCCGCGGCGTACGACGTGGACGCGTCCGCCGCCGGCCGGAATCGGCGGGGCGTACATGAGGGGCAGGCGGGCAAAGCTCTCCGCGCCACCCTTGATGGGCACCACCAGCAACGCAGGCAGCTGGCGGCTGCGCGGATGGATGCCGTTGACCTCGCGCAGCTGCCCAAGCGTGAGCCCGTGCTGGCGCGCGATGCCCTCGAGCGTATCGCCGCGCTTGGGCGTGTAGGTCTTCCAGGAAACCAGCGACTCGTCCCCGAACTTCTCCAGGTTTTCGTGGAAGGTCTCCACCTTGTCCGCCGGCAGCACGATGCGCGAGGCGACCGCGCTGCGGATCAGCGGCCGGCTGAAGCCGGGGTTGAGCGCGATGAACTCGCCCACCGGGATTTCGGCCAGCTTGGCGGCGAGCTGCACGTCGATGTCGCGTGTCTTGTTGACGGTGGCGAAGTACGGCTCGTTGGGAATCGGCTCCAGGACGATGCCGTAAGCCGCCGGGTTGGCGATCAGGTTCTTCAGCGCCTGCAGCTTGGGCACGTAGCCGCGCGTTTCCCGGGGCATCGGCAGGCTCATGTAGTCGGTGGGCTTGCCTTCCCTGCGGTTCTTCTGCACGGCGCGCCCGACCGCGTTCTCGCCCCAGTTATAGGAGGCGAGCGCGAGGTGCCAGTCGCCGTGCAGGTCGTAGACGTCCTTCAGGTAGTCGAGTGCGGCGCTGGTCGAGGCGACGATGTCGCGGCGCCCGTCGTACCACCAGTTCTGCTTCAGCTCGTAGCGCTTGCCGGTGCCCGGGATGAACTGCCACAGGCCCGAGGCGTGCGCGCGCGAGTAGGCCATCGGCTTGAACGCGCTCTCGACGATCGGCAGCAGCGCGATCTCGGTGGGCAGGCCGCGCTTCTCCAGTTCCTCGACGATGTGGAACAGGTACAGCCGGCTGCGGTCGAATACGCGCTTGAGATAATCCTGGTTCGCCACGTACCAGGCGGTGCGCTCGGTCACCTGCGGCGACTGGATGTCGGGCATCGCGAAGCCGTTGCGCAGGCGCTGCCACACGTCGACCGTCGGCTTGGTGCGGTCGAGCTTGCCGACGCTTTGCGGTTCTTCAAGGTCCCGCTTCTCGCCTTCGAAGGGCGGCAGGCGCGAGGCGTCGAGCAGCCGCACTTCCGGCAGCGGTGCGGGCGGCGCGGGCGGCAGCACCGGCGCCGGCGCTGGCTGGGGAGTCCCCTCGAGCTTGGCTTCGGGCAATTCAGGCGGCGTGCTGGCGCATGCCTGCAGCAGCAGCGCCGCCGCGAAAACACTTCCAATGGATGCTCTAAGCCCTTGCACGAAAGGCCATACTAGCTCAAAAGCCGTTCTTCCATTCGCGGATTGCCGAGAACACCCGCAAGGGGTCGGAAACCCGCGCGCCGAGGTACTTGTTCGCCGACTCGATCACCGCCGGCTCGCGCCAGCGCAGGAACGGGTTGGTGGCGCGCTCCTCGCCGAGCGTGCTGGGCAGCGTGGGCTTGCCCGCGTCGCGCAGGCGGCGGTCGCGCACCAGGCGCGCGGCGAGCGCCGCGTTCGCGGGCTCCACGGCCTGCGCGAACTTGATGTTGGCAAGCGTGTATTCATGCCCGCAATAGATTTTCGTCGCGTCGGGCAGCGCGGCGAGCTTGGACAGCGACGCCATCATCTGTTGCGCCGTGCCTTCGAACAATCTGCCGCAGCCGCAGGCGAACAGCGTGTCGCCGCAGAACAATGATTCCGCGCCATAATAGGCAATATGCGCTCGCGTATGCCCCGGGATGTCGAGCACCGAGAGCGTGACGCCGAGTTCCGGGATGCTCACTGCGTCGCCTTCGGCGACGGGATGCGTCAAGGTGGCGATCGGTTCGCGCTTCGGCCCGTACACCGGCACGCGGCGCGCCGCCAGCAGTTCCGGGATGCCGCCCACGTGGTCGGGATGATGATGCGTGGCGAGGATCGCGGCGAGCTCGAGCTTTTCGCGCGCCAGGTACTCGAGCACCGGGCGCGCCTCGCCGGGGTCCACCACTGCGGCGTGCGTCGCGTTGCGCAGCGTCCACACGTAGTTGTCCTTGAGCGCCTGTAGCGGAACGATGTCGATCATGGATCGCCAGCCTTTCATCTCGGATGCCGCGGCCAAGTATAACGGCGAGCGCGAGTCGTTTTCCCAGTGGTGGAGGACCCCGCTCGGCAGCCACGTGCTGGATTGGGAGCTGCGCCAGTTCGACAACGCGGTGGAGGATGTGTTCGGCTTCCGCGCGGCGCAGGTCGGATTGCCCGAATGCGATTTCCTGCGCCAGAACCGCATCCCGTACCGCTTTTCGCTGGCGCTCGAGGCCGGCGCGGCACTCGCCGCCGACCCGCTGCAGCTGCCGCTCGCCTCGCAGAGCCTCGACCTGATCGTGCTGCCGCATGCGCTCGAGTCGCACCTGGACGCGCACCACGTGCTGCGCGAGGCCGAGCGCGCGCTGCGGCCCGAGGGCCAGGTGGTGATCTCGGGATTCAATACGGCTTCGCTCTGGGGGCTGCGCCGCAAGCTCGCCGGGCGGGACCCGGGCTCGCCCTGGGACGTGCGCTTCGTCGGCCTGCTCAAGCTCAAGGAATGGCTGCAGTTGCTCGGCTTCGAGCTGAACGGCGGGCGCTTCGGCTGCTATGCGCCGCCGTTCGCGCAGCCCGCCTGGCGGCAGCGGTTCGACTTCATGGAGCTGGCCGGCGCGCGCTGGTGGCCGATCCTGGGCGGGGTGTACGTGGTGCGCGCGGTAAAGCGCGTGCACGGCATGCGCGTCATCACGCCGGCCTGGCGCAAGGAGCGCGCGCGCCGGCGCGCGGTGGCGGCGCTGCCGCAGAAGAACGGGCACGTGACGCAGCGGCGCAATGACTGACGCGGTGGAGATTTACGCCGACGGCGCCTGCAAGGGTAATCCCGGCCCGGGCGGCTGGGGCGCGCTGCTGCGCGCCAACGGGCGCGAGCGCGAGCTGCACGGCGGGGAGGCCGCGACCACCAACAACCGCATGGAGCTCACCGCGGTGATCCGCGCGCTGGAGGCGCTCGAGGGGCGCCCGGCGGTGCGCCTGTATACCGACTCGCAATACGTGCAGAAGGGCATCACCGAGTGGATCCACGCTTGGAAGCGCCGCGGCTGGCACACGGCGGACAAAAAGCCGGTGAAGAACGTGGACCTGTGGATGCGCCTGGACGAGGTGGCCGGCGCGCACCGCATCGAGTGGCACTGGGTGAAGGGGCACGCGGGGCATCCGGAAAACGAGCGCGCGGACGCGCTCGCCAACAAGGGAGTCCCCGTTGGGGACTAGACGGGGGTTCCCTGGCCTCGCCTAGGCAGGTGGTGCTGGACACCGAGACCACGGGGCTGAACGCGCGCCTGGGCGATCGCGTGATCGAGATCGGCTGCATCGAGCTGCTGAGCCGGCGCGTCAGCGAGCACCAGTTCCACGCCTACCTGAATCCGGAGCGCAAGAGCGAGGAAGGCGCGCTGAAGGTGCACGGGCTGGCGGACGAGTTCCTCGCCGACCAGCCGAAGTTCGCCGCGGTGGCCAACGCTTTCCTGGACTACATCCGCGGCGCGGAGCTCATCATCCACAACGCCGATTTCGACGTCGAGTTCCTTGACCTGGAGCTCGGCCGCGCGAAGCTGGGCCGGCTGAAGGATCACGCCGCGGGCATCGTGGATACGCTCGCCATCGCGCGCGAGCTGCACCCGGGCAAGCGCAATTCCCTGGACGCGCTGTGCGAGCGCTACGCAGTGGACCACGCGCACCGCACGCTGCACGGGGCGCTGCTCGATGCTCGCTTGCTGGCCGAGGTGTACCTGGCGATGACGCGCGGCCAGGACAGCCTGGTGATGGACCTGGAAACGCCCGCGGAGCAGGCGGCGATGACAGCGGCGATCGATGCCTCGAAGCTCGTGGTGCTGCAGGCCACGGCGCTTGAACTGCAGGCGCACGAGAAGTATCTGGACGGCATGGCGAAGGAAGCCGCCGGCGGCATCCTGTGGCGCAGGGGCTGAAGCGCGCTCAGGAAGTCTGCCCGCCGCAGGA
>JANMSV010000162.1:0-9776 GCA_031389685.1 Betaproteobacteria bacterium | reverse complement strand
TCCATCAGCGCCTTGACGCGCGAGAGCACCGGCGGCAGCACGCGGGCGAGCGAGGCGGACACCGCGACACGCAGCGCCGGCTTCTTCGGCGACATGCCGACCTCGATCCAGCCGAGATGCTCCTTGCCTTCCTGCGCCACGCGCACCGTGCGGCGGTAGCAGCCGTCCTCGAACGCCTCGACGCCTGCGATCGCGCGCGCGCCGAGAAAAGCGCTCACCGCGGGCCAGTCATAGGGCGGGCGGAAGCTCAGCTCGAAGTTCAGGGCGTCGGCCGCGGGCGCCGCCGCGCCGCGCGTGTGCCGGCGCAATTGGCCGGGCTGCAGGCGGTAGCGCTGCTTGAACAGCGCATTGAAGCGGCGCAGGCTGCCGAAGCCGCTGGCGAACGCGATCTCGGTGACCGGCAGCGCGGTGTCCGTCAGCAGGCGCTTGGCCAGCAGCAGCCGCTGGGTTTGCGCGAACTCCACGGGCGAGACGCCGAACTCGGCGCCGAACGCGCGGCGCAGGTGCCGGTCGGTGATGCCGAGGCGCGTGGCGACGGCTTCCAGCCCGTCGGCGTCGAGCGTGCGATCCTCGATCAGGCTCGCCGCGGCCTGCGCCACGCGCGAGGTCGCGTCCACGCTGGCGTTGCCCGGCGCGAGTTCGGGCCGGCAGCGCAAGCAAGGCCGGTAGCCGCCCGACTCGGCGGCGGCGGCGCTGGGATAGAAGCGGCAGTTCTCGCGCTTGGGCGGCTTCACGGTGCAGACCGGCCGGCAGTAGATGCGCGTCGAGGACACGGCGACGAAGAAGCGCCCATCGAAGCGCGCGTCTCGCGCCCGCAGTGCCCGGTAACAGATGGCGGCGTCCAGCGTCATGGACGCCATTATGGGCGCGGCGGGCCGCACCCGCTCGCCGTTTTCGGACATCACGGCGCCAGGTCCGAAAACGGCCAGCAGGACCTGCCCGGTTCTGCGATCATCCTGCCGTGACTCCGGCCGACTACGCCCGCCTGGTGGCGCTCGCCGCGATCTGGGGTGCCGCGTTCATCTTCATGCGCGTCGCCGCACCAGTGCTGGGCCCGGCGTGGACGCCGGAGCTGCGCGTGTTGATTGGCGGCCTCGCGTTGCTCGCCTGGTTCCGCGCCATCGGCTTCGATCCCGGCCTGCGGCAACACTGGCGCTTCTACCTGCTGATCGGCACGGTCAACATCGCCATCCCGTTCGTGCTTTACTCATTTGCGGCGATGCACGCCCCTGCCTCGCTACTGTCGATCGTCAACGCCACCGCCCCGATCTTCGGCCTGGTCTGGAGCGCACTGTTTCGCGACGAGCGCATCACGCCGCGCAAAGCCTCGGGGCTCGCCCTCGGCATCGCCGGCGTGGCGCTGATCGCGCAGCCCCCGGGCGGCGCTGCGGACCCGCTCATCGTCTGGTCGGTCGCGGCGGCGCTCGGCGCCTGCTGCCTCTACGGCGTCACCGGCGTGCTCCTGAAGAGATTCGCCAGCGGCGCCTCGCCGCGCGGCATGGCCGTGGGCAATCAGCTTGCCGCCGCCGTGGTGCTGATCCCGCTGCTGCCGCTGCTGCCGCCGCTCGCCGCGCCTTCGGCGCTGGTGATCGCCAACCTGCTCGCGCTCGCGCTGCTCGCAAGCGGCGTCGCCTTTCTCCTCTACTTTCGCCTCATCGCCGATGTCGGTGCGACGCGCGCGCTCACCGTGACTTACCTGATCCCGCTGTTCGGCATCCTCTGGGGCTGGCTATTTCTCGGCGAGGCGCTCCCGGCCAGCGCGCTCGCCGGGGGCGTCCTGATTCTCGGCGGGACGGTGCTTGTCACGCGCGGCTAGAATTGGGCACAGACCCTATTTTTCGCAAATAGGGTCTGTCCATTTGCCATGCCCGCTTATCCCCATTTGTTTCGCCCGCTGGACCTGGGCTTCGTCACGCTGCCCAACCGCATCCTCATGGGCTCGATGCACATGGGGCTCGAGACGCGGCCGGACGGGATGGAGCGGCTGGCCGCGTTCTACGCCGAGCGCGCGAGGGGCGGCGCGGCGCTGATCGTCACCGGCGGCTTTTCGCCGAACGACGCAGGCGAGTTGAGCCCGCATCGCGCGCAGGTCAGCACCAAGGCCGACGCCGAGCGCCACCGCGTGATCCCGCGCGCCGTGCACGACGCAGGCGGCAGGATCGTGCTGCAGCTGCTGCATTCAGGTCGCTACGGCATCCACAAGAACATCGTCGCGCCTTCGCCGGTGAAGTCCGCCATCAATCCCAACGCGCCGCGCGAACTGGACGACGCCGAGATCGAGCGCACCATCGCCGATTTCGCCGCCAGCGCGGCGCTGGCGCGCGAGGCGGGCTACGACGGCGTCGAGGTGATGGGCTCGGAGGGGTACCTCCTCACGCAATTCCTCGCGCAGCGCGCCAACCAGAGAACCGATCGCTGGGGCGGGAGCCTCGAGAACCGCATGCGCTTCCCGGTCGAAGTGGTGCGCGCCTGTCGCATCGCGGCGGGCGATGACTTCATAATTGTCTACCGCATCTCGGCGCTGGAACTCGTCGAGGGCGGACTTTCGGCCACGGAGATCGCCGAAGTAGCGCGAGCGGTCGAAAAGGCAGGCGCCACCTTGCTCAACACCGGCATCGGCTGGCACGAGACGCGCATCCCCACCATCGCGCAGGCCGTGCCGCGTGGCGGCTTCGCCTGGGCCACGCGCAACCTGAAGCAGGCGGTGAGTATCCCGGTGATCGCCTCCAACCGCATCAACGCGCCCGAGACCGCGGAGGAGATCCTGGCGCGCGGCGACGCCGACATGGTGTCCCTTGCACGCGCTTTCCTCGCCGACGAGGCATTCGCCGCCAAGTCGAAAGCCGGCGACCGCGCCGGCATCAACATCTGCATCGCCTGCAACCAGGCCTGCCTGGATCACTACTTCATTGGACAGCCGGCGAGTTGCGTGGTGAATCCTCGCGCCGGCCGCGAGACCAAGCTCGTGTTCTCGCCGGTGACGAAGAAGAAGCGCATCGCCGTGGTGGGTGGCGGCCCGGCGGGCCTGTCCTGCGCGGCGGTCGCGGCCGAGCGCGGCCACGAAGTGGTGCTGTTCGAGAAGTCCGCGGAGCTCGGCGGCCAGTTCAACCTGGCGAAGAGAATTCCCGGCAAGCAGGAATTCGCCGAATCGGTCGCCTACTACGCCGAGCGCATCCGGCGCGCAGGCGCCAAGGTAGTGCTCAATCACGCGCCCGCCGAGGCGGGGCTCGGCCAGTTCGACGAGGTGGTGCTCGCCACCGGCGTCGACCCGCGAAAACCCGACATTCCCGGCATCAGCCACAAGAGCGTGGCAGGCTACGTCGACGTCCTTTCGGGGCGCGTGCAGCCCGGCAAGAACGTAGTCATCATCGGCGCCGGCGGCATCGGCTTCGATGTCGCCGTCTGGCTCCTCGAGCGCAACGAGCGCGCCACGCTCGATGCCGGCGCGTTCGCGAAGCATTGGGGCATCGTGCACGACAAGACCGTCTCCGGCAGCCTCGACCCGAAGGGTTTTCCGCCCGCGCACCCGGCGCACCGCATCACGATGCTCAAGCGCTCGGCGACGCCATTCGGCGCGACGCTCGGCCGCACCACAGGCTGGGTGCACCGCGCGGAGCTGGCGCGCAACGCCGTGCAGATGATCAAGGGGGTCGAGTACCGCAGGATCGATGACGCCGGCGTGCATGTCGCGGTGGACGGCAAGGAGAGCGTGATCCCCGCCGACACGGTGGTGATCTGCGCCGGTCAGGAGCCGCTGCGCCCGCTAGCAGCGCAGCACATGATCGGCGGCGCCAAGGAGGCAGGCGAGCTCGACGCCAAGCGCGCCATGCTGGAGGGCGCGGAACTCGCCGCCGCGCTTTGAGCGCCGCGTGGGCTAACATGTCCGCCATGGACAAGCCGCCGGTCGCCGTCATCGCCGGGGTGGGCGAAGGCTTGGGCTTCGCGCTCGGCAAGCGCTTCTCGCGCGCGGGCTACAAGGTCGCGCTCGCGGCGCGCAGCGCCGAGCTTTTCTACCAGATCCACGCGCAGCCGCGCACGGCGTGGACCTTCGAGGCCAATGTGAGGCCCTGGGCGGAGAAGTTCTAGGCCGCATGCAGGCCACGGAAGCGCAGCGGTTGTTCGAGCGCATCGCCGCCAACATCGAAAAAGTGATGCGCGGCCAGCACGCGCAGGTGAGAAAGCTCCTCGCCGCCTTTGCCGCCGGCGGCCACGTTCTGGTGGACGATTTCCCCGGCACCGGCAAGACCACGCTGGCCAAGAGCCTCGCCGCCTCGATCGGCGCGCGCTTCGCGCGCGTGCAATTCACCCCGGACCTGCTGCCCTCGGACATCCTCGGAGTGTCGGTGTTCAACCAGCGCGACCAGAGCTTCGAGTTCCGCGAGGGGCCGGTGTTCACCTGCATCCTGCTGGCCGACGAGATCAACCGCGCCTCGCCGCGCACGCAATCGGCGCTGCTCGAGGTGATGGCCGAGGGCCAGGTCTCGGTCGAAGGCCGCACGCATGCGATGGATCCGCTGTTCTTCGTGGTAGCAACGCAAAACCCGGTGGAATTCCGCGGCACCTACCCGCTACCGGAGTCGCAGATGGACCGCTTTGCGCTGTGCCTCGCGCTGGGCTACGTGGACGCGGACACCGAGGTGGCGGTGCTCAACGCCCAGGACCTGGGCCACCCGCTGGAATCCATCGGCCCGGTGGCTTCGCGCGATGAGGTGCTGGCGTTGAAGGAAGCCGTGCGCAGGGTGCGCGTCGCCGAGGAGCTCAAGCACTACGTGGTCGAGCTGGTGCGCCGCACGCGCGCCGCGCCGCAGGTACTGCTCGGTTGCGGGCCGCGGGCCTCGATCGCCCTCACGCATACGGCAAAAGCCCTGGCGCTGTTTGACGGCGAGGAGTTCGTGCGCCCCGAACACTTGCAGGAGCTGGCGGTGGCGACGCTCGCGCACCGCATGGTGCTCGATCCACAGGCGCGCTTTGCGGGAGTCTCCGCGCAGACGCTCGTCGCCGACATCCTGCGCGAGGTGAAAGTCCCGGCTTGAAAAGGCTCGTCTACGCGTCGCTGCGCGCGTTCAGCGCGCTGGATCACAGCCTGCGCCAGCGGCTCACCCCCGCGGGATGGCTGGCATTGAGCGCGGCGGGCGCGGCCGGGGCCGCGGGCCTGGACACCACGCAGAACTCGAGCTACCAGGCGGCAACGCTGCTCGCCGCATTGCTGCTGCTCGCCTGGGGATCGAGCCTGTTCTTCCGGGCGCGCGTGCAGGTCGAGCGCGAGCTGCCGCGCTACGTTACCGCCGGCGAGCCGTTCAGCTACAGCGTCGCCGTGGCCAATCGCGGCGCGTGGCCGCTCGAGGGAGCGACCCTGGTGGAGACCCTGACCGACCCGCGGCCCGCATACCAGGCCTGGAAGCAGGCGCGCGAACCGGGCGAGGAGCGGCGCAACTGGTTCGACCGCAACGTCGGCTACTTTCGCTGGCGCTGGCTGATCGAGCGGCGCACCCCCGAGCCGCCCGAGGCAGCGGCACTGCCGGCGCTGGCACCGGGTGCGCGCCGCACGCTGCGCCTCGCGCTTACCCCGCGCCGGCGCGGGCGCATCGAGCTCGCGGGACTCGCTCTGGCGCGCACCGACCCCCTCGGCCTGGTGAAGGGCCTTGCGCGCGTGCCATTGCCTGCGCACGTAATCGCGCTGCCGCGGCGCTACCGCCTGCCCCGGCTCGCGCTGCCCGGGCGGCGCAGGCACCAGCCGGGGGGCGTATCGCTGTCGAGCTCGGTGGGCGACTCCGAAGAATTCCTCGCACTGCGCGAGTACCGCCCGGGTGACCCGCTGCAGCACATCCACTGGAAAAGTTTTGCGCGCACCGGCCGCCCGATCGTCAAGCAGTTCCAGGACGAATTCTTCGAGCGCCACGCGCTGATCCTCGACACGGGCGGCGCGCACGGCGAAGACCCGGCCTTCGAGGACGCCGTGGCGGTGGCGGCCTCCTTCGTCTACACCATCGACACGCAGGAATGCCTGCTCGACCTGCTGTTCGTGGGCGGCGCAGTGCGCCACTACACCGCGGGACGCGGCCAGCTGCACACCGAGCACATGCTGGAAGTGCTGGCCGGGATCGGAGCGAGCGCGCCGCAGGAGTTCGCGGCGCTGGCCCGTGCAGTGCTGGAGCAGCAGGCACGGCTCGCCAGCTGCATCCTGGTGCTGGTGTCCTGGGATGAGCCGCGCCGCCAGTTCGCCGAGCGGCTCGCCGCGAGTGGCATCGAAGTGCGCGCCATCCTGGTGTGCGAGCGCGAGCAGGCGCCACGCGAGTCGCCGGCCTGGCTGCTCACTTTGCATCCGGGCGCGATCGAAGCCGGGCTGGCGGGCCTGGAGCGCAAGGTGCTGCGCTGAGCCTGCCGCCCTTTCTTGCCGGCGCGGCCCTCCTGTTCTGGGGCTGGCACAGCGGCAACCTGCCGATTGCGGTGCCGGTCGCGCTGCTGCTGGAAGCGCCGCGCTGGGTGCGGCTGCGCTTTGCGCTCAATGCCGCCGACTACGCGCGCATCGCCGACCTGTGCACCGTGTTCTTCGTCGGCGTCGTGGTGGTGCTCGCCGCCAACCGCGGCGTTGCGCGCGGCGTGATCGGCGCGTTCCAGTGGGTGCCCGCGGTGCTCGCGCCGATCCTGCTTGCGCAGCGCCTGGGCGAAAACGACCGCGTGCCGCTCACGGCGCTGTTTCGCTACCTGCGCAAAATGAAGCAGCGCCAGCCGGACCTGAAGGTGCCGATGGTGGACACCGGCGGCATATTCCTCGTGCTGTGCGTCATTGCCGCCGGCGTCGGTACCCCGGCCGCGCACAGCTACTACGCGGGCGCCGTGCTGCTGGCCGCGTGGGCGCTATTTGCCGCGCGGCCGCGCCACGCGCGCGCATGGGCCTGGTCATTGATGTTCTTCGCCGCGGCAGGACTTGGCTACGCCGGCCACGTCGGGCTGGCGCAGATGCAGCAATGGATGGGCGGCATGATCGCGGACTGGCACCTGAGCCGCGGCGAGTCCGACCCCTCGCGCGGCCTGACCGATATCGGCACGCTGGGCAGGCTCAAGCAGCGCGACACCATCGTGGCGCGCGTCACCGGCGCGGCGCGCGACGTGGCGCGCGGCCGCCTCCTGCATCGCGCGAGTTACAACACCTACGTCGGCACCACCTGGCTCGGGCGGCGCGCCGAGCGCGAGGAACTCGAGGCCGGGGAAGGCGGCGCCACCTGGACGCTTGCACCGGGCCCGGCGCAGGCGCGGCTCACGATCGCGCAGCGCGTTGAGCGCGGCAGCACAGTGCTCGCACTGCCGCCGGGCGTGACGCGGCTTACCGGCCTTGCGGCCACCGCAGTGAACCACACCGGGCTCGGCCTGGTGCAGGCGGTGGTGGACGGCGACTGGATCCAGTACGGCGCGGAGTTCGCCAGCGCGATCGCGCATTTCGATGCACCCGGAGGGCAGGACCGCGCGCTGCCGCCAGCCGAGATCGCGGCCTTCCGCCGCATCGCCGCCGAGCTCGGCCTGGACGGGCTGCCGCCCGCACAGGCGGTGCAGCGCGTGATGCGGCACCTGTCCGGCTTTTCCTACTCGCTGTGGCGCGATGCACCGCCACCCGCGGGCGTGACGCCGCTCGCGGACTTCATGACGCGCACGAAAAGCGGGCACTGCGAATACTTCGCGACGGCGGCGACGATTCTGTTGCGCGCCGCAGGGATCCCGGCGCGCTATGCCACCGGCTACGCGGTGATGGAGTACAGCGCACTGGAACAGGCCTACGTGGTGCGCGCTCGCCACGCGCATGCCTGGACGCGCGCGTATGTGGACGGGCGCTGGGTCGACCTCGATCCCACGCCGCCGGACTGGTTCGGGGAGGAAACAAGCCGCCTGGCGCCGGCCTGGGAGGGAGTCGCCGACTTCCTGCGCTGGGCGGCCTACCGCTGGAGCCAGCGCGAGGAACTGCGGGCGAGCGATGCCTGGTGGGTGGTATTGGCGGTACTGGTGGTGATCCTGGGATGGCGGCTGTTGCGCGGCAAGCGTGTGTTGCTCGGTTCGCGCAGCGGATCTGCTCAGGTGCGACGCTATCAAGGGGAGGATTCGGAATTTTATGAATTGACGAAGTCGCTGCCGCCGCGCACAGCGGGCGAGACGCTTACGGCGTGGCTCGCCCGCGTCGCGCCTGGCAGATACGAGGAGGCGCTGCGGCTGCACCAGCGCTATCGCTTCGACCCCAAGGGGCTGGATGTGGAGCAACGCGTGCGACTGCGGGAACTTTGCCGTGCCGGCACCTAGCATTCTCTTATCCGTTGGACGCTACAATGGAGAATGCGTCTCAAGGGGGCTATCCCCTGCGGCGCCGCGAAGAAAGCGAAGAAGAAACAGGATGGAGATCCGCCCATGAATCAGTTGTGCGCATGCCGCTCGGTGGGCGGCGCCCTCTTGCTCAGCGCCCTGTGCGGTCTGTTTTCGACCCCGCCCGCGCACGCCGAAGATGGCGCCCGGCACGCCACCCCGCCGTCTGGCAAGGCGCTGGTGTCCGTCTTTCGCATTGACCGTGAGCCCTTAGCCGCGCAGGTGCCGGTGATCGTGAACACGGCGCTCGTCGGCGAGCTGGCGCATGGCACCTTCATCACTGCGACCGTCAGTCCCGGGAACACTTACCTGCGCATCGGCGATCGAGTGCTGAGCACACTCTCTTTCGTGGCCGCGGCCGACCAAAGCTATTTTGTGCGGGTTGAAGCCATCTACGGTCAGACTCTGGTGCGAACAGAGGTGTATCTGGTGAGCGAAATAGAGGGTCGCCGCGCGCTTGCGCAAAGTCGCTTCGTCGGGGTCGCGCCGGCGGTAGTGGCCCCCGCGCCGCCCACCGAGCAGCCGAGCTACGCCGCCGAGCCTGCTGCAACGCAACCGGCAGCTGCGCGGGAGATCCCCGTCGCTACGGAGTCAGGCCGCGACTGGGACATTGCGCTCATCGCAAACGCGGGTACGTTCAAACTGGCCAATGGCAACCAGGTGGTCGCTGGCCTCCCGAGTACCTACGACACCGCTTCCAAGTCGGTGTTCGGGTTTGAGGCCGAGTGGCGCCGTGGGGCGGGCGTTGCCGCAGGCGGGGAGGTCTTCTCTTACAAGAATGCTCTGGTCTCGACCGGAGCAATACCTAATGCCCGGCAGGAAGTACTCGCAATCATGGTGAACGGAAAGTATTATTTCCGCGCGGCAAGCTGGCTCTATCCTTTCGTGGGCGCCGGCATCGGTCTAGCCAGGGCCACCTATAGCGGTGGCTTCAAAGGGAACGCGAAAGGCCTGGCTTATCAGGGCCTGGCGGGATTGGAGTTCCGCCTCAAGCCGGTCAGTCTCTATGTGCAATACAAGTATCTTACCGCCACGACCGGGCGCACCAGCAATGAGGTGAACGTCGGTGGCAGCGGTATTCTTGCCGGAGTAAGTATCCTCTTCTGAGTCTCGCGCAAATCAGTTGCAGAATCCCAGGATCCGCTCCTCCGCCGAGCATAGCCTTGCGGGTTTCACCACGGATCTCGTGCCGGTCTTGGCGAGGCAGGCGCGGATTTCTCTCGTCGTGGGCGGGTAATAGGTCCAGCCCGGCCCGAGTGGCGGAGTGCTCAGGCTGACCTCGCGCCATTTGGGATGGCCCTTCGCCTGCAGCGTCGCAAAATTCTGGCACAGCGATCGCGCAAACCGGGTCAGATGATTCCTCGTGAACTCCAGGTTGTAGTCGTAAGTGACCAGAAACGCTCCCACGGAGATCGTCGTGAAGCTCTCCT
>JANMSV010000129.1:0-8256 GCA_031389685.1 Betaproteobacteria bacterium | reverse complement strand
GGCGAAAATCAACGTGGTGGCGCTGAACGCCGTGACGGCGGGCAAGCGCCGCTACGGTGCGATGTTCTGGGTGAAGCCCAAGGACGTGGCGAACGCGTCGCGGCTGCTGAAAGCGCGGTGAGCTAGCTGGCGTATAGCGCGCGATAGGCCCAGACGGACAGGAGCATCGCGCCCGCAAGCCAGATCAGGACGATGACCACGGCGGCGACATAGCTCTTGGGCCGCGCGAGCGTTGCTTCGGCCCTGGCGCGGCCGTCGGCCAAGGCTTGCGCGGGGATGAGGCGCAGGGCCAGCGCGATACCGAGCGGGAGGAGGATCAGTTCGTCGAGCAGCCCCAGGACAGGGATGAAGTCCGGAATCAGATCGATCGGGCTGAGCGCGTAGGCCACGACCAGGCCGGCGATGATCTTCGCCGCGAGCGGCGTGCGCGGGTCACGCGCCGCGTAGTAAAGCGCCATGGTCTCGCGCGTGAGCGCGCGTGCCTTGGCGCGCAGCGTGTCGGCGAGGGGCATGTCAGGCCGCGTACCACAGAACCGCGATCACGTGACACGCCGTTCCCGCGATAACGAACAGGTGCCACACAAAGTGAAAATACCTGATTCGTTCCGCCATATAGAAAGCTGCACCCGCCGAGTAAGCGATACCCCCGGCCAGTAGCCAGAAAATTCCCCAACCGGGCACCAGCGTCCACACCGGTTTTGCCGCGATGAGGACCAACCAGCCCATCGCGAGATACACCCACGTCGAGATCGTCGTGTAGCGAATGCCGCCGAGGGCCTTGATCAATGTACCGGCGACGGCCAGGCCCCACACCAGCCCGAACAGCGTCCAGCCCCAGGCACCGCGCAGTACACCGAGCGTAAACGGTGTGTAAGTCCCGGCGATCAGGAGGTAGATGGCCGAGTGATCGAGAATCTGGAATACGCGCTTCGCGCGGCACTCCGGCAAAGCGTGAAACAGCGTGGAGGTGAGATACAGCAATACCATGGTGGTCGCGAACACGCTCGCGCCCACGATTCCCAATACGTCTCCACGCTGGTGCGCGATCATGACAACGACCGGGAAGGCAGCCAGTGCCGCCAGCAAGCCCAGGCCGTGGCTCACGCTGTTGGCGATCTCCTCCCCGCGGGACTGTGGCCGCTCTTGCAATTCCAAAACTCCGATCATCGCTGGTTCCCCTACCTGGCCTGACGCTAATGCCGCGGACCGTCAGGGCCGCCGCGGCTGCAGGCAGTAGACATGCCTCATTCTGCTGCAGGCCACTGTGGATTCCAAACCACCTCCCACAGATGCTGGTCGGGATCCTGGAAGTAGCCGCCGTAGCCTCCCCAGAACGTGTCTCGTGCGGACTTTACGATCGTGGCCCCGGCGCGCTTTGCCTGCGCCATGACCGCGTCGACTTCTGCTTTGGATGAGACGTTGTGCCCCAGGGAAAGTTCTGTGGCAGTTGGCGCGCCGAGCGAAAGCCCGGAATCATGCGCCAGACTTTTGCGCGGCCAGATCGCGAGCTTGAGCCCCGCCTGGAGTTCGAAGAAGGCGACCGCACCGTGCTCGAAATCTTTGCCAATGATGCCCTCGGTCTTCAACCCAAGGCCGTCGCGGTAGAACTTGAGTGAGCGATCCAGATCGTCGACGCAGATGGTGATGACGGTTATTCGAGGTTTCAAGCGCAGCTTCTCAACGAGAATTGACGTTTGAGCTAAGCCGCAGACACCGGCTTGCCGGTGGCTGCCGGCTCGAATAAAGGGTCGGGCGTCGAGATCATTGAGGGCACGAATCTCAGGCGCTTACCCCAAATAGCGCCCCAACTCCAGCTGTCAATGCCATTGCCAAGGCACCCCAAAAGGTCACGCGCGCGGCTGCCGTAATCACCGATGCGCCGCCGGCGCCCGCAGCCAGGGAACCCAATACTGCGAGAAACAAGAGCGAACTGCTCGAAACCGCCCACATCAGCGCAGAGACCGGAAACAGGAACACGATCAGAAGAGGTAGAACAGCGCCCACCGCAAACGTACCGGCCGAGGCCAGTGCGGCTTGCACCGGTCGCGCGGCCAATGGTTCGGATATACCCAGCTCGTCACGCCCATGCGCGCCGAGCGCATCATGCTTCATCAACTGGGTGGAGACGTTGGAGGCCAGTGCCGCATCCAGCCCGCGCTTAACGTAGATCGCCGCCAGTTCTGCGTGCTCTTGCTTGGGATTCGCAGCCAGCTCCTTACGCTCCCGATCCAGGTCGGCGCGTTCGGTATCGGCCTGCGAACTGACCGACACATACTCACCGGCAGCCATCGACATTGCACCAGCGACAAGGCCGGCAACGCCTGCGATCAAGATACCCTGAGAGCTCGCGCCTGCTGCCGCCACGCCCAGGACGAGGCTGGCAGTGGAAACAATACCGTCATTTGCGCCAAGCACAGCCGCGCGGAGCCAGCCGATGCGGTGTGTCCTATGTCTTTCAATATGTCTCATATCATCTACGGCGTGATCGAGATACCAGGGATGGCTAGCGCCCCTTCTTCCTGACTTCGCTCTCGATCCACCCCTTCGCCAGCGTCGTCGTCAGGCTTTCCCCTTCGGCCACCCGCGACGCGTCAATGACGACTTCACCGAGCGCGTTGCGCGTCAGGCTGTACCCCCGCTCGAGCACCGCGCCCGGGTTTAAGTTCGCGAGGCCCGCCTTCAGCCGCTCGATCTGCGCAGCAAAGTTCTCCAGCCGCCGTGCAGCCGACGCAGACAGCCGCGCCGTCAACTGATCGAGCAGCTGGCGCGTAGTGCGCAGCCGTTCCCGCGGATGGACCAGGCGCCGCGCGAGCGCATCGACCATCTGCATGGCGGTCTCGACACGCCGCAGCGCTTCGCGCGTGGCGCGCCGCGCGAGCTCGGCGATGCGCGCCAGCAGTTCCGCGCGCGACGGGCTCACCATTTCCGCCGCCGCGGTGGGCGTGGGCGCGCGTCGGTCGGCCGCAAAGTCGGCGATGGTCACGTCGGTCTCGTGGCCCACGCCGACCACCACGGGAATCGAGGAGGCGCGGATTGCGCGCGCCACGGCTTCCTCGTTGAACTGCCACAGGTCCTCGATCGAGCCGCCGCCGCGCACCAGGAGCAGGACGTCGCACTCGGCGCGCGCGTTCGCAACGGATAGCATCTGCGCGATTTTCGCCGCCGCGCCTTCGCCTTGCACCGGCACCGGATAGACGATCACGGGGATGGCGGCATTGCGGCGTCGCAGCGTGGTGAGCACGTCGCGCAGCGCGGCCGCCTGCAGCGAAGTCACGACGCCGATGCTCCTCGGATGCTCCGGAATGGGGCGCTTGGTGCTGGGATCGAATAGTCCTTCCTTCTCCAGCCGCTCCTTGAGCTTCAGGAAGCGCTCGTACAACGGCCCAAGCCCGGCTTGGCGCATGGTCTCCACGTTCAGCTGGAAGCGCCCACGAGGCTCGTAGAGCGTGACCGCCGCGCGCGCCTCCACGCGCATGCCTTCGGCCGGCTCCCAGTCCAATGCTGCAGCGCGGCCACGGAACATCACGCAGTCGACCTGGGCGGCCTCATCCTTGAGGGTGAAATACCAGTGACCGGAGGAGGCCGGGCGAAAGTTGGAAATCTCCCCGGCGATCCAGGCTGCGGGAAAGCGCTTTTCGAGTACCTCGCGCACGCTGCGCAGGAGCTCGGAGACGCTCAGTACGGGCGCGGAATCGCGCAATAAATCGGTTTGCATGCGCTTACACTAATGCACATCGGTCGCGCGGCGGCATGCCGGCGCATCGGAATCCCTTACGGAGTCCGATTCTGTTTCGTAAGTTTATGTTTCTGCACCGGAAAGAACTGCTGAAATTTTAATCGCCGCCGACTCGCGCGGCGATTCGTGACGTGCGGTATGAACTGCCCAAAGACAATCCACAAACTTATCCACAGGATTTGTGGATAACGCGCAGGCTGCGTTTTTGTTAGAGTCCGCCGACCACAAGATCAATTCCCCTGGAGAGCCTCATTGTTCGCCATCATTCAAGCTGCGGGCTGGCCCATCTGGCCATTGCTGCTGGCCTCGGTCATCGCGGTCGCGCTGATCATCGAACGTGCAGTGACGCTGCGGGGCAACAAAATCGTCCCGCCCGCGCTGCTGGACCAGGTCCTGACCGTTTACCAGCGCCAGGGCGTGAACGCGGAGATCCTGGACAAGCTGGCGAAGGATTCGCCGCTGGGCGAGGTGCTGGCGGCGGGCCTGCGCAACTACACAAGCTCGCGCTACGTGATGAAGGAAGCCGTGGAAGAGGCGGGGCGCACGGTGGCGCACGAACTGGAGCGCTTCCTCACCACGCTCGGGACGATTGCCACCGCCGCGCCCCTGCTGGGCCTGTTCGGCACGGTGGTCGGCATGATCGAGATCTTCGGCTCGCAGTCGCCCACCGGCACCAACCCGCACCAGTTGGCGAATGGAATTTCGATCGCGCTGTACAACACGGCCTTCGGCATCGGCATCGCCATCCCGGCGCTGATCTTCTACCGCCACTTCAAGAACAAGGTGGACGGCTTTGTCGTCGACATGGAGCAGCAGGCGGCGAAGCTGATCGATCTGGTACACGGGGAACGCGCGGAACGCGCCTGAAGCAGCGATGAATTTCCAGCGCGGCCGGGAAAAGGAGCACCTGGAGATCAACCTGGTGCCGATGATCGACGTGATGCTGGTGATCCTGATCTTCCTCATGATCACCACCACCTACTCGAAGTACACCGAACTGCAGATCAACCTGCCCTCGGCCGACGCCGAGCGCCAGCTCGAGCGGCCGAACGAAGTCTCGGTCCTGGTGAACGCGCAAGGCCAGTACATGGTGGACCGCCGGCCGGTGGCCTTCGTCAGCGTGGAGCAGCTCGCCGGCGAATTGAAGCGCGCCGGCAGCGTGCTCAAGGAGCCGGTGGTGGTGATCAGCGCCGATGCCAAGTCCACGCACCAGTCGGTGGTGCGCGTGATGGAGGCCGCGCGCACCGCCGGGCTGGAACGAATCACTTTCACCACCCAGGCGAGCCGATAGCCACGCGCCTCCTCGCCAGGCTCTGGGCGCACCAGCACCCGATCGCCTGGCTGCTGTGGCCGGTGAGCCTCGTGTTCCGCCTCGCCGTGTTCCTGCGGCGCCTGCTCTACTGGCTGCACCTGTTGCCCAGCACGCGCGCCGGCATCCCGGTGATCGCCATCGGCAACCTTTCGGTGGGCGGCAGCGGAAAAACGCCGCTGGCCATCCATGTGGCGGAATTGCTCGCCGCCAAACGCTGGTCCCCCGCCATCGTCTCCAGGGGCTACGGCGGCACGGTGCGCGCGCCGCGCGGGGTGTCGCTCGCCTCCGACCCGGCCGAGGTCGGCGACGAGCCGGTGCTGATGGCGCGGCGCAGCGGCTGCCCGGTATGGGTCGGCCCGGACCGCGTTGCGGTGATCGCCGCGCTGCGCCACCAGCATCCGGACTGCGACGTCGTGATCCTCGACGACGGGCTGCAGCACTACCGGCTGCGCCGCGATCTCGAAATCGCGGTGGTGGATGCGCGCGGTTTCGGCAACGGCATGATGCTGCCCGCGGGACCTTTGCGCGAGCCGCGGTCGCGCCTGTGGACCGTGGACGCCGTCATTGCGCACGGCACGCACCGGGTCAAGGGTTATGCCATGCGCCTGGAGGGCGAGGAATTGCACCGCGCCACCGACGCGCGCGAGCGGCGGGCGGTGCGCAGCTTCGCCGGCGAGCGCGTGCACGCGGTGGCCGGCATCGGCGACCCGAACCGCTTTTTCCTGCACCTGGCGAAGCTCGGGGTGAAGGCGGTGCCGCATCCGTTCCCGGACCACCACCCGTTTCGCGCCGCGGACCTGGAATTCGGCGACGCCGCGCCGGTGCTGATGACCGAGAAGGACGCGGTAAAATGCAAACGCTTCGCCAAGCCGCACCACTGGGTCCTCCCGGTGCGCGCGGTTCCGGATTCCGCGTTCGACGACTGGCTGTTGAGGAGGCTCGGTGAGCTCGGCCATAGACCCAAGGCTGCTTGAAATCCTGGTGTGCCCGTTGTGCAAGGGGCCGCTGGTGTATCGAAAGGAGGCCGCCGAACTGGTGTGCAAGGCCGACCGCCTGGCCTACCCGGTGAAGGACGGCATTCCGGTGATGCTGGAAGACGACGCGCGCAAGCTGGATCCGGCCGAAGAGATCGCGTGAGCGGCTTCGCGGTTCTGATCCCCGCGCGCTACGGTTCCACCCGCTTTCCCGGCAAACCGCTCGCCGACCTCGCCGGCAAGCCGATGGTGGTGCGCGTTTGCGAACGCGCGCAGCAAAGCGGCGCGCACCCGGTGTGCGTGGCCACCGACGACGAGCGCATCGCGCAGGCCGTGCGCCGGCACGGCTTCGACGCGCGCATGACGCGCGCCGATCACCCTTCGGGCACCGACCGGATCGCGGAGGCCGCCGCGCAGCTCGGTCTCGCCGACGACGCCATCGTGGTCAACGTGCAGGGCGATGAGCCGCTCATCGCGCCGCAGTTGATCGCCCGGGTCGCGCAGGCGCTGGAAAAAGACCGGGAGGCGAGCGTATCCACCGCCTGCCACGCGATCCTTGACGCGGCCTCGTTCTCCAATCCGAACGTGGTGAAGGTGGTGCTGGACGCGAAGGGACACGCGCTGTATTTCAGCCGGGCCGGGATTCCGTTTCCGCGCGCAGGGGGCACGCCGGCCTGCTACCGGCACGTGGGCATCTATGGCTATCGCATGGCCTTCCTGCGCCGCTACGCCGGCCTCGCGCCCTCGCCGCTCGAAGGCATCGAGCAGCTCGAGCAGTTGCGCGTGCTGTGGCACGGTTACCGCATCGCCGCAGTGGTCGAGGCGGGGGAGGTCCCGCCCGGCGTGGATACGCCACGGGATCTGGAAGCTGTGCTGAAAGTGTTGCGATGAAAGTCATCCTCCTGGGCCCGCCGGGCGCGGGCAAAGGCACGCAGTCCGCCTTCATCGCGAAGACCCACGGCATTCCGCAGATCTCCACCGGCGACATGCTGCGCGCGGCGGTCAAGGCGGGCACGCCACTGGGCCTGGCCGCGAAAAAGGTGATGGATGCGGGGCAGCTCGTGTCCGACGAGATCATCGTCGGGCTCGTGAAGGAGCGCCTGAAGGCGCCCGACTGCACCCGGGGTTATCTGTTCGACGGCTTCCCGCGCACCATCCCGCAGGCCGAGGCCATGAAGGCGGCGCAGGTGGGAATCGATCATGTGCTCGAGATCGAGGTGCCCGAGCCCGAGATCGTGCTGCGCATGAGCGGGCGGCGGGTGCACCCCGGCTCGGGACGCATTTACCACGTGACCTTCAATCCGCCGAAGGCCGACGGCAAAGACGACCTCACCGGCGAGCCTTTGATCCAGCGCGACGACGACCGCGAGGACACCGTGCGCGAGCGCCTCGCGGTGTACCGGCAGCAGACGCGGCCGCTGGTGGACTACTACACGCGCTGGGCGGCCTCGGGGGACGCGCGCGCGCCGCGCACCCACCGCATCTCGGGCCTGGGCAGCGTGGAGGAAATCAAGGCCAGGGCTTCCGCCGCCCTCGGCTAGCCTGATAAAATCGCGCCCTTTCCGGGGAGATCAAACATGGTTGGCGGACTCACTTTCGCGCTCGCTTGCGCGGTCCTGGCGATCGTCTACGGCATCTGGCAGAGCAAGCTCATCCTGCAGCTGCCCGAGGGCAACGAGCGCATGCGCGAGATCGCGGCCGCGATCCGCGAGGGTGCGGTCGCCTACCTGTGGCGCCAGTACAAGACCATCGCCATGGTCGGCGTGGTGCTGTTCCTGCTGCTCGGGTTCATCCCGCAGCTCGGCTGGACGACCGCCTGGGGGTTCATGCTGGGCGCGCTGCTGTCCGGCGCCTGCGGCATCATCGGCATGAACATCTCGGTGCGCGCCAATGTGCGCACCGCGGAAGCTGCGCGCGTCGGCCTGAACGACGCGCTGCTGGTGGCATTCAAGGGCGGCGCCATCACCGGCCTGCTGGTGGTGGGTCTGGGGCTGCCGGGCGTCGCCGGGTTCTTCGCGCTGCTTTACGCCAACGAGCTGAACAAGAACGACCTGGTGCACATCGTGCAGCCGCTGGTGGGCTTCGGCTTCGGCGGTTCGCTTATCTCGATCTTCGCGCGGCTCGGCGGCGGCATCTTCACCAAAGGGGCGGATGTCGGCGCGGACCTGGTGGGCAAGGTGGAGGCCGGCATCCCGGAAGACGACCCGCGCAATCCGGCGGTGATCGCGGACAAC
>JANMSV010000126.1:0-6741 GCA_031389685.1 Betaproteobacteria bacterium | reverse complement strand
GGTCGCGAGGTGCAAAAACGGCACGATGCCAATCTGCTATTTCGGGCGGTCATTGCATAGAGCTCCAGCATTGTGGCTCGGCCAATGCGCGCAGACCCGTTTCCGCGTCCGTCGCCGATGGCCGCGGCTGCCGGATCACTGAAGGTCGAGGTAACGCAGGCGCGAGAGGTCGGCCATGCACGCGCGCCAGGGTTCGCTCCCCCCGGGACCTCGGCGCGCACACTCGACGTCGCGATACTTTCGCCAGGCGCCGGCGGCATTGCGGTAGGCACTGGAGGCGCTGTCGTCGCCCGCCTTGGCGTCGGCGTCGAGCGACTCCTGGAAACGGAACGCCGCCACTTCCACGAGGTCGCGCTCCGCCAGATCGTGCAGCAGTTGCAGGCATTTGCCCGGCGGCGCCGCCCCGCGCCGGCACTGCGCCAGCGCCGGCGCGTCGCGTCGCGGCGCCCAATGGAACAACAGCGCCCGCCGGCGGTCCGCCAGCAGGCAGACGAACGTCAGTTCCACCGCCGGCCCGACCTTGCGCACGATGCCGCCGTTGCCCGACAGCGCCGAGCTCACGGTCTGGCTGCCGAGCTTGCGCGTCACTTGCTCGACGAACAGGTGCCGGTCCCGGTCGATGAGCAGCGCCTGCACATCGGTCCCGCCCTTTTTCAGTTCGCGTTCGCCGAGCGCGCGGCAGGCCTCCAGCGCCGGGCCGTCGACCTGGGCGAGGGCGCCGAGCGGCAGCGCGGCGAGTAGCAGCAGCCAATGTTTCATGCGTATTGTCCCGTGGTTTGCGCGCGCAGCCGGATCAAGCCCGACAGGCTCTGCATGTAAGGCGCCGCCACGCCGGCCTTGCGCGCCACTTCCAGCGTGCCGGTGAGCAGCCCGTCGATCTCGAGCCGCTTGCCCGCTTCCATGTCCTGCAGCATCGAAGTCTTGAATTTCCCAAGGTGGCGCGCCATGTCGATCCTCGCTTCAGGGTCGATGTCGGCGTCCACGCCCACCGCGCGGCCGATCTCCAGCACCTCGCGCATGATCGCCACCATGTAGGACTTCACCTCCGGATCCGCGATCAGGCGCTCCGCCGTGGCGAGCGTCAGGGCGGAGACCGGGTTGAAGCTGACGTTGCCCAGGAGCTTCAACCAGAAATCCTTCTCGATGAACGGGCTCTGCACGCATTCGAAGCCCGCCTGCGCCAGTGCCTGCGCGATCCCCTGCGTGCGCGCCGTGATCGTGCCGCCGGGCTCGCCGAGAATCAGGCGCCGGCCCATGCTGTGGCTGACGACGCCGGGTTCGGGCGTGGAGGCGGCGAGGTGGACCACGCAGCCGACGATGCGCCCGGTGGGCATGGCGCGCGCGAGCGTGCCGCCGGGGTCCAGGCTCTCCAACCTGAGCTTGCCGTCGCCGAACTTCAGCCGGTCAAAGAACCACCAGGGCACGCCGTTCATCGCCGTGACGACGGGCGTGTCCGCAGCGAGCAGGGGGGCGATGCCGCGCGCGACCTCGGGCAGGCTCTGGCCTTTCACCGACACGAGGACATAGTCTTGCGCCCCCAGCTGCGCAGCGTCGCTCTCGGCGTGCACCGGTACGGCGGTTTCCTTGCCTTCGGAACGAATGCGCAGCCCTTTTTCCCGGATCGCCGTCAGTTGCGCACCCCGGGCGATGACTGAAACCTCGTGTCCGGCGCGTGCGAGCCACCCCGCCATCAACCCGCCCACCGCGCCGGCGCCGTAAATGCATATTTTCATGGTGCTATTCTATCGTCCGAGAGGTAAGCGCCCATGTTCGCCTTCATGAAGAAGATGACCCAGCTCCTGCCCGGCGAAAGCACGCTGCCGGGCCGCAAGGAAAAGATGCCGGTCGCGGAAAAGCATTTCATCAACGGCAATCGCATCGTGCCGCCGTTTCCCGAGGGCGTGCAGCTCGCGCAGTTCGGCCTGGGCTGCTTCTGGGGTGCCGAGCGCCTGTTCTGGCAGACGCCGGGCGTGGTCAGCACCGCGGTGGGCTATGCCGGCGGCGCGACGGCCAATCCCACCTATGAGGAAGTCTGCAGCGGCTTCACCAACCACACCGAAGCCGTGCTGGTGGCGTTCGAGCCGCACAAAATCAGTTACGAGGCGCTGCTGAAAGTATTCTGGGAAGGCCACGACCCGACCCAGGGCATGCGCCAGGGCAACGACCGCGGCACTCAGTACCGCTCGGCGATCTACGCCTGCGGCGAAGCGCAGATGCAGGCGGCGCTTGCCTCGCGCGACGCGTTCCAGGACGCCTTGAAGGCGAAGGGATTTGGCAAGATCACCACCGAGATCAAGCCGGCGCCGGAGTTCTACTACGCCGAGGATTACCACCAGCAGTATCTGGGCAAGGAACCGGACGGCTATTGCGGGCTGCGCGGTACCGGGGTTTCCTGCCCGGCGGGCGTGCTAGCGAAGGCGTGAATCGGCAAGTTCGCGTTCCGCGCCGGCGGTAATTTCGCGCAGCGTGTGGAACACGATCTTCGGCCAGCGTTCCTCGGCCACTTCCAGTTCAGCGCGGTTGGCGGCGAGGTAGGCGAGCGCGCCCGACTCGTCGCGGGCGATCCTGCCCGGGTAGGCCGCCATGAAACGCTCCATCTCGGCGTCCTCCGCCGCGCTGAGCCAGCGCGCGAGCGCCAGCGGCTCCGGCCGCAGGCGCACATCGACCCCGTATTCGTGCACCAGGCGATGCGCCACCACGTCGAACTGCAGCGCGCCGACCGCGCCTAGGATCGGCGCACCGCCCGCGAGCGGGTAATAGATCTGGATCGCGCCTTCCTCGCTCAGTTGGCGCAGGCCGGTGCGCAGCTGCTTTGCCTTCATCGGCGTGGCGAGTTCGGCGCGCGTGAACAGCTCCGGGGCGAAGAACGGCAGGCCGCCGAACTGCAGCGCTTCGCCTTCGGTCAGCGTGTCTCCCAGGGCGATGGTGCCGTGGTTGGGAATGCCGATGATGTCGCCCGCGTAGGCCTCATCGACGATGTCGCGGCGCTGCGACAGGAAGGACACCGCGTTGCTGGTGCGCAGTTCGCGCCCGGTGCGACAATTCACCAGCCGCATGCCGCGCACGAATCGCCCGGAGCACACGCGCACGAAGGCGACGCGGTCACGGTGCGCGGGATCCATGTTGGCCTGGATCTTGAATACCACGCCCGAGAATCCCGGCTCCTCCGGCGCCACGCTGCGCTGCGCCGCCTGGCGCGGGCCTGGCGGCGGCGCGAAATCCACCAGCGCGTCGAGCACTTCCTGCACACCGAAATTGTTGAGCGCGGAGCCGAAGAACACCGGGGTCTGCCGCCCCGCGAGGAACGCGCCGCGGTCGAATGCGGTTCCCGCATCGCGCACCAGCTCGGCCTCGGGCAGGGCCGCCTCGTACGGCTCACCGAGCAACCCGGCGCAAGCGGGATCGCGCATGCCGATTTCCCTGACCTCCTGCGTCAGGCGGTCGGCGCCGGCCTCGAACAGGCGGATGCGCTCGCGCCGGAAGTCGAACACGCCGCGAAATTCCCGCCCGGCGCCGATCGGCCAGGTGAACGGCGCCGCGGCCATGTGCAGCACGGATTCGATCTCGCCGAGCAGTTCGAGTGGCGGGCGCACGTCGCGATCGAGCTTGTTGACGAACGTGAGCACCGGCGTATTACGCGAGCGGCACACCTCCAGGAGTTTCAGCGTGCGCGGCTCGATGCCCTTCGCCGCATCGATCACCATCAAGGCGGCATCGACCGCAGTCAGCACGCGATAGGTGTCTTCGGAGAAATCCTGGTGGCCGGGCGTATCGAGCAGGTTGAGGACGCAGGCACGGTACTCCATTTGCATCACGGAGGAGGCCACCGAAATGCCGCGCTGTTTTTCGATTTCCATCCAGTCCGAGGTGGCATGGCGCGAGGCCTTGCGCGCCTTGATGCTGCCGGCGATGTGGATCGCGCCGGCGAACAGCAGCAGCTTTTCCGTCAGCGTGGTCTTGCCGGCGTCCGGGTGGGAGATGATGGCGAAGCTGCGGCGGCGCGCCACTTCTCTGGTGATGTCGCTCATGCGGCCGCATCTTAAGCGATACTTCGTGCAGGTGCCGTCGCCCTCACCAATGCGCATCCTCCTCGCCGGCGCCGCCGCGTTGGCGCTGGCCGTCGGCATCGGCCGCTTCGCGTACACGCCGGTGCTGCCGGCGATGCAGGAGGCGGCTGGCTTTGGCGCGGCCACCGCCGGCTGGATCGCCGGATGGAACTACCTCGGATACCTGTTGGGCGCACTCGCGGCAGCGCTGCTCGCGGCGCGCGCGTCGCGCCACCAGGTGCTGCTGTCCAGCATTGCCGCCAGCATCCTCACCACGGGCGCGATGGGCTTGGCGACCAGCGTCGAAGCCTGGTGCGCCCTGCGCTTCGTTTCGGGGCTGGCGAGCGCCGGCGTGCTGGTGATTTCGTCCTCCCTCGTGCTGGAGACGCTGGCCGGGGCCTCGCGGCCGCAGCTGATGGGTGCACATTTCTCCGGCGTGGGCGTGGGCATCGCGCTCTCGGGCCTGGTGGTCGCGCTGGGCGTCGCGTTCCTCGACTGGCGCGGTCTGTGGTTCGCGCTGGCCGGGGCGAGTGTTGCGCTCGCGCTGCTCACGCTGCCGCTGGCGCGACCCCGTGGCGCAACGCTTGCTGGCGCGACGGAGGCGGCTGCGCCGAAGGAGCGCTTTTGCGCGGCGCTGCTGATCTCCAGCTACTTCCTCGAGGGCCTCGGCTACGTGGTGACCGGCACCTTCCTGGTGGCGATCGCCAGGCAGATGCCCGGCATCGGCGGCGCAGCCGAATCCCTTTGGATCGCCGTCGGCCTGGCCGGCGTGCCCTCCACGCTCCTGTGGGTCCGGGCCGCCGCGCGCTGGGGCGCGCCGAACGCGCTCATCGCGGCGCACCTGGTGCAGGCCGTGGGCATCGCGCTGCCGGTGTTCTTCGACGCCCTGTGGGTGGCGCTGCTCGCCGCGGTGTTCTTCGGCGGCACCTTCATGGGCATCACTGCGGTGATCGTGCCATTCGGCGGGCGCGTCTCCGTGCAGCCCGCGCGCATGATCGGCCTGCTTACCGCCGCCTTCGGCCTGGGCCAGATGATCGGCCCGGTAATCGCCGGCTGGCTCGCCGAGCGCCAGGGTGGATTCAACGGCTCGCTGCTACTTGCTGCCGGCGCAGTGGTGCTGGGCGCCGTCCTGATCGCCGCGGGACGCGCTACTTCCCGCGCTTGAGCATCATCTGCGCGTCTTCGATCACCCTGAACGGGCTCCGGCCCCAGAGGATCGCGGCGTAAAAGAACTGCTCGACTTTTGCTTCGATGAGCGAACGCCACTGGTACTGGTTGACGAGGATCACCTGACCCGTCATGCCGAGGTCGCCGATCACGGTGAAAGCACCTTCCAGCACCGGCTTCGCCGGCGGCTTGTCCCAGGCGATCGGGCTGACGGAAGCGACGGAATTGGGCTGCTCGCCCGGCGTGACGTCGTAGCTGCCCTGGCAGCCGTCGACGGTTTTAAGGGTGCAGATCAGGCGGCTTCCGCGCGGGGGCATGTTCGGCTGTTCGTCTGGGTGTGCCGCTTGCGCTGCGGGCGACGGCTGAATTCTAGCGCATCACGCACCAGCCGCCGCCCCTGCCCGCGGCGCTCAAGCACGCGCTGTTCGAGCGCGACGGCATGCTGCGCAGAATGTGGCCCTGACGGGCGCTACGGTCGCGAGCGCGAACCGGCGGACTCGTCGGGCCGCCAGGCGATCCCCATCCACAGGCCGCGCGGCGCGCCGGGAGTGCGGAATTGCTCGGCGCGGACGTTGCCGGCATCAAATGAATTCTGCGGGCCGGTGAAAAAGTTGCCGCCGAGCGTTCCGGAGGCCGCGTAGGGGCTGTTGAACAGGTTCTCGACAGTGGCGAACAGCCGCCAGCCGCGCGCAAGGTCCCACTGCGCCTCGAGACCCGCGAGCGCATATCCGGGAATGCGGCCGTTCAGGTCCGTGTTGTTTTCGTCGCCACGCGCGTACTGGCCGGAGTACAGGGACAGGCTGGCACCGACGGAGGCCCCGCCAAAGTCGTATCGCGCGCGCAGCTTCAGCGCGTCGCGCGCAATTCCCGGCATGCGGTGGCCCGGCAGCACGAGGATCTCACCGTTCGCATCGGCGGAGGAGTTGTACGGGGAATGCGCCGTGTAAGGGGAACGGAAGGCCGCATCCACGTGCGCGTAGCGCGCGGCGAGCCACCAATGCGCGAGCTTTGCTTCGAGGTCGACTTCGACGCCCTGCCGGCGGGTGCGCCCCACGTTCTGGAAAAATCCCGCGTTCAGGGCGCCGCTGCCGGCGCTCACGAACTGGATGTCGTTCTCGAGGTCGGTCCGGTAGGCCGCCGCGGCGAGCGTGACGGTGGCGCCCAGTGGCCGGCGTACACCTGCTTCCAGTGTGCGCGACAGCACCGGGGCGAGGGGCGGATCGGCGAGAAACACGCTGGGCAGCCGGCAGGGCGCGGTTGCATCGGAGCAGGTGAGCTCGATCGCAGTCGGCGCGCGCATGCCCCAGCTGGCGTTCGCGTAATAGCTTTCCCCGGCGCGCGGCGCGTAGGCCAGGCCCGCGGCGGGCAGCAGGCGCGAGAAATGGTGCCGGCCGTCGAGCGCGGGCTGGGTGCCGGTGCGATCGGCGATCTGCACCTGCGTCACGTTGTAGCTTGCCGACAGGGTCGCGTACAGGTCCTGGGCAAGCGCGAGTGTATCGAGCAGGTAGACCCTGGCGACCTGTTGGCG
>JANMSV010000073.1:0-7576 GCA_031389685.1 Betaproteobacteria bacterium | reverse complement strand
GCGGCCGCGCTCCGCGGCGGCGATGTGCGCTTTCGCCACCTCGCGCACGTGGCAGAAGGACAGCGACCCGGGCGGGACCCCGGGCAGCTTTCCCGCCGCTACGAGGGTGACGAGGCGCGCGTAATTTCGCGTGTCGTAGGGTCCGAGGATGCCGCCGGGATTCAGGATCACTGCGTCGAGGCCGCGCGCGATGCCGGCGCGCACCTCCTCCTCGGCGAGATACTTTGAGCGCTGGTAGTTGACGGGCGAGATCCTGCCGAGTTGTTCTGAACTCTCGTCGATGCGCCCGCGCTGCAGGCCGTAGGCCGAGACGCTGGAGGTATGCACGAAACGCCGCGCGTGTTTGTCGAGCGCCGCTGCCACCATGTTGCGCGTGCCTTCGATATTGACCCGGTCCTGCTGCGCGTTGTGGCGCGACCACAAGCTGGTGTCGCCGGCGACGTGGAACACGGCGTCCGCCGTCTCGGGCAGCGCGCGCAGGAGCGAGGCGGGATCCGTAACGTCGCCGACGACCCGATGCGCCGGCATGCGCTGCAGGTATTTCAGGTCCGAACCGGCACGGTGCAGCGCGATCACCTGCCATCCCTGGCGCGCGAGTTCCTCGACCAGGTTCAGGCCGACGAAGCCGGTGGCACCGGTGACGAAGGCGACCTTGGGCACGGCGAGGTCATGACGCATGGGTGGGGTAGTGGTCATCTCGATCGTGGATTGTAAAACGCCGATCGCGTGGCGGGCCCGGGGACGGCTGCTAGACTGCTCCGCATGTTCTTGCGTACGGAGCTTCTGCTGTGGTTGTGCACGGCGGCTGCGAGCGTTGGCGCGGCGGAGGCGGTCTCGGTCGAAACGACGCGCCGCGATTCCGCCGTTGAGGTGCGCGCGCACGCACTGCTCGAAGCCACCTACGGGACGGTCTGGAGCACGCTCACGGACTACAACCGCCTGGCGGAATTCATTCCCGGCATGAAGAGCAGCCGGGTGGTGGAGCAAAGGGACGGCTCGGTGGTCGTGGAGCAAGAGGGCGAGGTGCGGTTCCTGTTCTTCACTTTTCCCATCAAGGTCACGCTGCTCTCGAGGGCCCGGCCGCCGGACGCGCTCGACGTGCGCCTGCTGAAGGGAAACCTCAGGCGGCTGGACGGCGGCTACCGGCTGGAGCAGACCGCGCCAGGGAAGATCGTGCTGCGCTGGAGCGGCCTGATCGAACCTGAGTCGCTGCCGCCGCTGCTCGGCGAGCTGATGATGCGCGCCACTGTCGAAAGCCAGTTCACCGGCATGGTGCGCGAAATCGAACGCCGCGAAGCCCTGCGCCGCGCAACAGACAAGGAGACCGGAAAGTGACGGGCGCTTGCGAAATGCGGGCGAGGGCGGCGGCCTTTGCCGTCTACCTCGCAGCGCTCCTCGCCGCGGGCTGCGCCTCGCTCGACACGGCGCCGAGCGCGCACCTCGAGGCCACCGTGCCTGCGTTGCGCGAGTGCGCGCAGTGGTATCGCGACTTCGATGCCCGCGTCAATGCGGCGGGCGTAGGCGACGCGCAGGAGGCGCGCGTCCCGGGCTTTCCTTACCTGCGCGTGAACCGCCTGCTCGCCTCGTACCGCAGCCAGGCGCTGGCCGACGAGCGCGTGCTGCACGCACTGGTGGACCGCATGCAGGCGCTCGATCTGGAGGCGCGCCGCCTTGAGGCGGAGCATCTGGCACCGGAAACGGTGACACCGCGCGCCGACGCTTGCGCCGCCCTGATGCGCGAGGCGGACCTCGCCGACCCGCGCGCGAGGGCGCAGATGCTCGAGCGCGCGGCCGTGCCGGACTCCTATTCCACGGCGCTGCGCGTGTTCGGTCTTTATGCGGTTGCGAAGATGCCGTTCAGCGCGGGCGTGCGTCGCCAGGAGGAAGAGGTCCGCGCCGCCTACCGCAGGGAACTCGCGCCGCCGCAGGGCGGGACGGTACTGCGCTACGGGCCGCCCGCCGCGCCACCGCTAGCTCGCGCCGCGGCGGTGGCGATGATCGAGCGCGCGTCGGCGAACGCGCTGGGCGTTCCGGAGCCGCGCGGGGACGAGCTCGAGCGGCTGTTCGCCGCCTACGCACCGGTGTTCGAGATCGAGGTTACCGGCGACCATGACCGCTTCGGCGCGCTGCGTTGGAAGGACGGCGCATCGATGCCCGTCATCGAGGCGGCCGAGCCCGCCGTCTACCGCCAAGTGGCGTGGACACGCTATCGCCACCGGGTGCTTCTGCAGCTGGTCTACACGCTCTGGTTTCCGGAGCGCCCGCCCGAGTCCGACGCGGACATCCTCGCGGGCAAGCTCGATGGTGTGACCTGGCGCGTGACACTTGCCCCGGACGGCGAGCCGCTGGTCTACGACACGGTCCACCCGTGCGGCTGCTTCCACATGTTCTATCCCACGCCGCGCGCGGCGCCGGTCGAGGCGCCCGACGAGGCCATCGAGTGGATGTTCTCGCCGCAGTCGCTGCCCCGCATCGCCGCAGGCGAGCGCCCGGTGGTGCGCATCGCGACGCGCACGCACTACGTGGAGCGCGTGACCGTGGCGCGCGACGCCGACGAGCCTGCGCGCTACGCGTTCCGGCCCTATGACCAGCTGCGCTCGCTGCCGCGGCCGGGCGGCGGCAACGCGAGCGTGTTCGGCCCGGACGGATTCATCGCCGGCACCGAGCGGCCCGAGCGCTTTTTGTTCTGGCCGATGGGCATCGCGTCGGCGGGCGCCATGCGGCAGTGGGGCCGGCACGCCACGGCCTTCGTGGGCCGCCGGCATTTCGACGACGCCGACCTGCTGGAAAAGCGCTTTATCCTGCAGCTGCGGTGAGCTTCGCCGGCGACGACCGAGCGCTCAGCCCGCAGGCTTCGGCACCCGCCGGTTCATCACCGCGAACCACAGCGGCGGCACGAGCGCCATCGGGATCATCCCGGCATAGCCCGTCGGCAGCTTGGGGCTGTCGGCTTGCGGCTGCAGCGCGGCATAAGGGCGCATCGGGTTGAGGTGGTGGTCGGCGTGGCGCTGCAGGTGGATCAGGTAGCAGTTGGTAAGCCACTGGTTGGCGTCCCAGGAGTGGCGCTCGCTCACTTTCTCGTAGCGCCCGTCCGCGAGCTGCTGGCGCTGCAGGCCATAGTGCTCGATGTAGTTCACCGCCTCGAGCAGGGTGATGGCCATCGCGCTCTGGCCGAAGAAGAACGCCGCCGCGAGCGGCCCGAAGGCGGCGCCGAGCGCGGCGGCGGCGAGCAGCGACGACGCGCTCGCCAGCATCACTTCGCGGCGGTCGAGCTGCCATGCGTGCAGGAAGCTGCCGATCAGGGTGCGCGGCAGGAAGCGCCAGAAGCCCTCGCCATAGCGCGCGCTCGCCGGATCCTGCGGGGTGGCGACGCGCTGGTGGTGGCCGCGGTTGTGCTCCACGGTGAAGTGGCCGTAGCCCACGCTGACCAGCAGCACGCGCGCCAGCCAGCGGTCCAGGCGCGAGGACTTGTGGCCGAGTTCGTGCGCGATGGTGATGCCCTGCGACCCGGTGACCAGGCCGATCGAGAGCGTGAGGCCGAGCGCCTGCAGCGGCGCGAGCTCTGCGCTGCCGACGATCCGCGCGCCCCACACGATCAGAGCCAGCTGCAGGGGGACGTAGGCGAGCAGGATCGCGCGGAACAAAGGGCTGCCTGCGAGGCGAGCGCGCTCTTCGGGCGCGGACGCGGCCTCGGAACGGCCAATCGCCCAGTCGAGCAGGGGGATCGCCAGGAAGAACACCAGGAAGCTGTGCCAGTTGCCGCCGAGCCAGTAGCCGGCCAGCGGCGCGAGCGGCGTGCTGAGCGCCAGGAGGAAGCGCGCGTCCCTCGGCGTGGTGGCCATGCGCGCTAGTGGATCTCGGGCTCCGCCGTCGGCGCGGTGCCTTCGAGGAAATCGAAGTCGCAGCCTTCGTTGGCCTGTTTCACGTGGCGCGAGAAGATGGCGCCGTAGCTGCGCTCGTACTTGAGGGGCGGGCGCTTCCAGGCGGCCTTGCGCTGCGCCATCTCTTCGGCGGAGATCTTCAGGCTGAGCACGCGCTTCTCGACGTCGAGCTCGATCAGGTCGCCATCGCGCACGAAGGCGAGCGGGCCGCCGACGTAGGCCTCCGGCGCGACGTGCAGGATGCAGGTGCCGTAGCTGGTGCCGCTCATGCGCCCGTCAGAGAGCCGCACCATGTCCTTCACGCCCTGTTTGATGAGCTTCTTCGGTATCGGCAGCATGCCCCATTCGGGGAAGCCCGGTCCGCCGAGCGGCCCCGCGTTCTTCAGCACCAGCACGCAGGAGGCGTCCACGTCGAGGTCGTCGCGGTCGATCCTCGCCGCCATGTCGTTGCAATCCTCGAACACCACCGCGCGGCCGGTGTGCTGCATCAGCTCCGGCGTCGCCGCGCTGGTTTTTATCACCGCGCCGTCGGGCGCCAGGCTGCCGCGCAGCATGACGATGCCGCCAGAGGCTTTCAGCGGCTTGTCGCGCGGCAGGATCACGTCCGCGTTCCAAACCTTGGCGCCCTCGAGGTTCTCGCCCAGGGTCCTGCCGTTCACCGTTTTCGCCGAGAGGTCGAGCAGGTCGCGCAGTTCGTGCAGCATGGCGCGCAGGCCGCCGGCGTAGTAGAAATCTTCCATCAGGTACTTGTTGCCCGAAGGCCGCACGTTGGCGATCACCGGCGTCTTCGCGCCGATCTCGTTGTAGCGCTCGAGCGGGAAGGCGAGACCCGCGCGTCCCGCCATTGCCACCAGGTGCACGATGGCGTTGGTCGAGCCGCCCATCGCCATCAGTGTGGTGATGGCGTTGTCGAAGGAGCCCGTGGTCAAGAAGTCTCGCGGCTTGAGGTCTTCCCACACCATCTCGACGATTCGCTTGCCGGTCAGCGTCGCCATGCGCGCGTGGTTCGAGTCGGGCGCCGGAATCGAGGAGTAGCCGGGCAGGGTGAAGCCGAGCGCCTCGGCGAGCGACATCATGGTTGCGGCGGTGCCCATGGTCATGCAGGTGCCGGGCGAGCGCGCGATGCTGTCCTCGATCTCGTTCCAGTCGCGCTCGCTGATGCGGCCGGCGCGCAGCTCGTCCCAGTACTTCCAGGTGTCGGAGCCCGAGCCCAGCGTCTGGTCGCGCCAGTGGCTGTTCAGCATCGGTCCCGCCGGCAGGTAGATCGCCGGCAGATTCATGCTGGTGGCGCCCATGATCAGCGCGGGCGTGGTCTTGTCGCAGCCGCCCATCAGCACGCAGCCGTCCACGGGGTAGGAGCGCAGCAGCTCTTCGGTCTCCATGGCGAGGAAGTTGCGGTACATCATCGTCGTGGGCTTCTGCATGGTCTCGGCGAGCGCCATCGCCGGCATTTCCAGCGGGAAGCCGCCCGCCTGCCACACGCCGCGCTTCACCTCCTCGGCGCGCTGGCGGAAGTGCGTGTGGCAGTGGTTGATATCCGACCAGGTGTTGATGATGGCGATCACCGGCTTGCCGGCGTAGTCGCTGCGGTCATAACCCATCTGCGCGGTGCGCGAGCGGTGTCCGAAGGAGCGCAGGTCCTTGACGCCGAACCAGCGATGCGAACGAAGTTGTTCCGGGCGCTTGTTCATGCCGTGATTGTATTAAACTTCACGCGGGAGCAATGATGGCAAAAAAGCGCCGCGAGCCGAGAATCGCCCGCCCGGACGACATCGACCCGCAGCACAACTGGAGCCGGCCGCTGCAGGCGCCCGGCCACACGCAGGTCGATTTCGAGGAACGGGTCAATTTCCGGCGGCTGCACGACTACCGCCTCGCACGCACGCGCGCCGCGCTTTCCGGCTCAGGGCTGGGCGCGCTGCTGTCGTTCGACCAGCACAATATCCGCTACACCACCAGCACGGTGATCGGCGAGTGGGCGCGCGACAAGCTGACGCGCTATTCGCTGCTCACCGGCAACGGCGATCCGTACATCTGGGACTTCGGCTCGGCCGCGCGGCACCACAAGCTGCACGCGCCCTGGCTGAGCCAGGATCACTGCCGCGCCGGCCTGCTCGGCATGCGCGGCGCGGTCGGCGCCGACCTGACGTTGTTCCGGGATGCCGCGAAGGAGATCAAGTCCATCCTCATCGCCGAAGGCGTGGCGAAGATGCCGCTCGGGGTGGACGTGATCGAGCCGCCGATGATGTTCGCGCTGCAAAAGGAAGGCATCGAGGTGCGCGACGGGCAGCAGGTGATGCTGCAGGCGCGCGAAGTGAAGAACGTGGACGAACTGACGCTGCTCAACATGGCCGCCGCCATGGTGGACGGCGTCTACCATGACATCGCCGAGGCCTTGAAGCCCGGCGTGATGGAATCGCAGATCGTGGCGCTCGCCACCAAGCGGCTCTACGAGATGGGCTCGGACTGCGTGGAGGCGATCAATTCGATCTCCGGCGAGCGCTGCTCGCCGCACCCGCACAATTTCACCGATCGCCTCATCCGCCCCGGCGACCAGGCGTTCTTCGACGTCATCCAGTCGTTCATGGGCTATCGCACCTGTTACTACCGCACCTTCAGCGTCGGGCGCGCCACCGGCCCGCAACGAACGGCGTACCGCAAGGCGCGCGAGTGGATGGACAAGGTGATCGAGCTGCTCAAGCCCGGCATGAGCACCGACAAGATCGCCGCGGCGCTGCCCAAGGCGCAGGCGGCTGGTTTCGCTAACGAGATGGACGCATTCGGCCTCAACTTCTGCCATGGCCTGGGGCTCGGTTTGCACGAGCGGCCGCTGATTTCGCGCCTGAACTCTTTCCGCGAGCCGATCGAATTGAAGGCCGGCATGGTGTTCGCGGTCGAGACCTACTGCCCGGCGAGCGACGGTGTGTCCGCCGCGCGGATCGAGGAGGAAGTGATCCTCACGCCGAAGGGCGCGCAGGTGATTTCGCTGTACCCCGCCGAGGAGCTGCCGATTGCCAACCCCTACTAAGCCCAGCGTGGGCTGGATCGGCGCCGGCCGCATGGGCTACGAGATGGCGGCGCGGCTGGCGAAAGGCGGCGCGGACCTGCGCGTCTGGAACCGCACGCGCGCGAAGGCCGAGCCGCTCGCCCAGTACGGCGCGAAGATCGTCGACCGGGTGGCCGAACTTGCGGCCTGCGAGATCGTGTTCTGCATGGTGTCCGCCTGGAAGGACGTGCAGCAGGTGATGGGCGAGCTGCTCGCGGGCAAGGCGCAGCCGCGTATGGTGATCGAGTGCTCGTCGATTTCGCTCGAAGGCTCGGCCGAGCTGCGCCGGATGCTCGAGGCGCGGGGCATCGAGTACCTGGCGGCGCCGGTGTCGGGCAACGCCAAGGTGATCAAGGCGGGCAAGCTCTCCTTCGTGTGCTCGGGGCCGAAGAAATCCTTCGACGCAGCGCTGCCGCTGCTGAAAAATGGTCGCGCCGGCGGCGAGCTACGTCGGCGCGGGCGAGCTCGCGCGCATCGTCAAGATCTGCCACAACGTGTTCCTCGGCGTGGTGACGCAGTCGCTCGCCGAAATCACGGTGCTGGCGCAGAAGGCGGGCGTGCCGCGCCACGCCTTCCTCGAGTTCCTCAACCAGAGCGTGATGGGCTCGATGTTCACGCGCTACAAGACATCGGCGTTCGTCAACCTGGA
>JANMSV010000264.1:0-10795 GCA_031389685.1 Betaproteobacteria bacterium | reverse complement strand
GACAACGCATTGCATTACGCCGGCGGTGCGATCGAGGTCGGGACGCGGCGCGACGGCGCACTGGTGCTGATCGAGGTCATGGACCGCGGCCCCGGCGTGCCGCAGAGCGAGCTCGAGCGCCTGAAGCGGCCGTTCACGCGCCTGAACGAAGCGCGCAGCGGACGCGGCGGCGCCGGACTCGGGCTCGCCATCGTGGACCGGATCGCGCGCGCCCACGGCGGACGGTTCGAGCTTGCCGCGCGCGACGGCGGCGGGCTGGTGGCGCGCCTCGGCCTCGCGGCGGCGTAACCCGGTCAGCTTTTCGTCGGATCACGCGCCGCTTCGGCGAGCAGCCAATTGCGGAACGCGGCCACGTCGCTGCGCTCCGCCGTATCGGCGCCGCTGACGATGTAATACGCATACTTGAGCGGCAGCGAAAGCGCCAGCGGGGCCACCAGCCGGCCCGAGGCGAGATCCGAGCCGGCCAGGACCGGCATGCCGAGCGCGACCCCCATGCCATCGGCGGCGGCTTCCAGCGCGAGCATGGCGTGGCTGAAGCGCAGCCCGTGCGACGTATCCGTGCCCGGCATGCCCGCGGACTCGAACCACGCATCCCAGAGCGGCCTGCCGTCGTCATAGCGGACGTTGTCGTGGATCAGCACCTGCTGCTTCAGGTCCGCGGCGGCGCGCAGCGGATGCCCGCCGTCCAGCAGGCGCGGGCTGCACATCGGCGTCACCGCGACCAGCAGCAACCTGTCGACGCGGAATCCGGGGTAGTCGCCGGTGCCGAAGCGCACCACGATATCGGCGTCCTCCACCGGCGAGCCGGCCAACGCATCGACGGGGGTCACCGGGTTGCTGTTCGGATCGATCAGGCGCGTGCTCGCGTTGATCCGCACGTCGAGTTCGGGATGTGCGCCGACGAAGCGGTGCAGCCTCGGCGCCAGCCAACGGGTCGCGAGCGAGGGCGCCGCGCTCACCGCCAGGGTCCCCGAATCCTGTATCGCGCGCAGCTCGTCAAGCGCTTCGCCGAAGCGTTCGAAACCCTCGCGCAGCTTGGGCAGAAACGCACGCCCCGCCCGCGTCAGCTCCAGGCCCCTCGCCAGCCGCCGGAACAGGCGCTGGCGAAGGTGCTCCTCCAGTCCTTTCACCTGGTGGCTTACTGCCGCCGGGGTGACATGCAGTTCCTTCGCCGCCATGGCGAAGCTCAGGTGGCGCGCCGCCGCCTCGAAGGCTCGCAGCGCATTCAGGGGCGGAAGCCGCTGGAGGGTCTTGAGCTTAACCATACAATTTCTATTGTCACTAGAAAGAAAAGATAAATTGCTGCGCCGCAACTAAGTAATCGATAAGGTGCCAATATGGTACGCGTTAAAACAGACTTTTTCACCTTTGATATGTCATTAAGCTGTAATAGTGCAGCGCACACATAACCGGCTGGAGGGCAACAGAAAAGGACAATATCAATGAATGTAAAGATTAGAAAAACTAACCATAACATGGATTTTCTGAATGCCAGGCTGGACGAGGTCCGGATGAGCAGCCATGAGCGGCTGCGGGCCAAAGCGAGCCTCGCGCGGTCCGAAGCGGTCGCCGAAGCGGTGGTGGAAATCGTCAACTTGGTCAAGCGCTTGCTAAAGGCCCTGGTGGTGCGTCCGTACCGGTACCTGGCGACCTTGGTCGGGTAAGCCCCATGGCTGCGGTGCCCGGCGTCGCGGTGCAGAGGCTCAACCCCAGGCATCGCGACGACATCACGCGCCACCTGCTCCAACTCCCGGCGGAAGACCGGCGCCTGCGCTTCGGCCACCAGATCCACGACCAGGCGGTCCGCGTGTACGTGGACGGCATCGACTTCGCGCGCGATCGCGTCTTCGGCGTCCATGCAGCGGACCTGAATCTGATCGGTGTGGCGCATCTCGCGCTTGATCCGGCGGAACAGGTTGCCGAGCTCGGCTTGAGCGTGGACCCCTCCTCGCGGGTCAAGGGATATGGCTTCGCGCTTCTGCAACGCGTGGTGCTGCACGCCGCCAATCTCGGCTACCGCGTGTTCTTCATGGTTTGCCTGGCCGAGAACGGAATCATGATGCATCTGGCCGCCAAGGCGCGTCTCACGGTCGTGATCGAGGCCGGCGAAGCGGACGCGCGCCTGAAGCTGGACCGGCACGCGCACGGCGGCGCCTTCAAGGAGGCGATGGCGGACCAGTTCGCGCTGGTGGATTGCATGCTGAAGCAGCAATTCCTCTGGGTGACGCGGCCGGCTTAGAATCGGCCGAGTTCTTGCTGCAATGCAACCTAAGAGAAGGAAGGCTTCCGAAGTAATACCTATGCAACAACGTGATAAATAAGTTAGTTCTTACTGCACTCGAATAGTGCAACGCACCAAAGAGTAGCTTGGGCCTACGGCCCAGGACTACAGCAGCGCGAAGCGCTCCAGCACCTCATAGCGCGGCCCCTCGGGCTGCAATTCCGAGTTCACCAGCACGAATTCCCGCACCGGCCATTCGAGCGCCGGCAGCGCGGGCAGCCGCTTCGGCGCGCGTACCTTGCGGATCAGCGTAACGTGGGCCGCGAACTCGCGCTCTTCCCCCAGATCTCTCGCCAGCACCGCGAGGGCTGCCGGGCATTCCTCCGGTCCTACCCAGACGATGCGGTTGTGCGCCCAGTAGCGAGCTTCAGTCAGGACGAACGAGCTTGCCGCGCCGCGCACCCGGCGCGCGGCCGCCAGCGCCGCCTCCGGCTCGGCGTCACCCAGGAAAGCCAGCGTCAGGTGGATCGTGTCTTCGCGCGCGGCGCGGCCGCCGCAGTCGCGTTGCGCCTCGCGCGCCCAGCACACAAGCTGCTGCGCCGCGGCCGGCGGCGGCCAGGAGGCGAAGAACAGGCGCATCAGCGCCGCAGGTTCACTCTTCGACCAGGTGTCTGCGCGTGAGCGCGGCGAGCCCGCGCACCGAAGAATCGTCCGAACGCTCGAGTTCGGCGGCGATCAATTCCTGCTCGCGCCGCCCGCGGTTCTGCGACAGTTTCCAGCGCGTTTCCAGGCGTGTCACTGAAATGTCGAAGGTGACGATGCCCGCCAGCATGCCCTCCACGTAGTCCGGACGCAGCGCGTCGAATGCCGGCAGCCACTGCGCGTCCAGTTCGGCCACCAGTGCGCGCTGTGCAGCGAGTTTCACCTTGCGGTCCGCAGTGACTTTGACCTTGCCGTAGGCGTGCAGCGCCGCGTAGTTCCAGGTCGGCACACGCTCCTGCTCCTCATACCAGCGTGGCGAGACGTAGGCATGGGGGCCGGCGAACACCACCATCACCTGGTCCTCGAAGAATTCCTGCCACTGCGGGTTGTTCTTCGCCATGTGCGAGTGGATGACCATGCCGCCCTCGCCGTCGGCGACCGTCACCGGCAGGTGCGAGGCGACCGGCGTGCCGTCTGTAGCGGTGACCAGGATCGCGAAGCTGTTGGCGCGCATGAACTCCAACAGTTCGCGGCGGTCTTCCACGCGGTTGTAGGGCGGCGAATACATGTCAGCTCTTTTCGATCAGGGCCACCGCCGTCGCGGCAATGCCCTCGCCGCGCCCGGTGAAGCCCAGGCCCTCGGTGGTGGTGGCTTTCAGGTTCACCACGGCCGGCGCGACGCCAAGGTCTGCGGCGATGTTGCCGGTCATGCGCGCGAAGTGCGGCTCCATACGCGGTGCCTGCGCGACGTTGGTCGCGTCCACGTTCACCACGCGCCACTTGCCGGCGGCGAGCTTCGCCGCCACGTCGCGCAGCAGCATGCGGCTGTCGATCTCCGAGTACTTCGCGTCGGTGTCGGGGAAGCGCCGCCCGATATCGCCCAGCCCGGCGGCGCCGAGCAGCGCGTCGCTGATCGCGTGCAGCAGCACGTCGGCGTCGGAATGCCCTTCCAGCCCGAGGTGGTAGGGAATGTGCACGCCGCCGATCATCAGTTTGCGCCCGGCGACCAGCGCGTGCACGTCGAAGCCCTGCCCGATTCTCATCTCATCGCCCCGCGAGGATCGCCTGTGCCATCGCCAAGTCCTCAAGGTACGTCACCTTGAGGTTTTCGCGGCTGCCCGGGACCAGGCGCGGCTTCAATCCCATCTGCTCGATCGCGCTCGCCTCGTCGGTGACCGGGCCCCGCGCCTTGCGCAGCGCTTCGGCGAGCAGCGCGGCGCGAAACATCTGCGGCGTCTGCGCCAGCCAGAGCAGGTCGCGATTTTCGGTGCCGGCCACGCGCAGCGCACCGCCTTCGTCCTTGGCCGCGCGCTTCACGGTGTCGGCCACCGGCAGCGCGAGCACGCCGCCGATCTGGTCGTTGCGGCATTCCTCGTAGAGCCGCGCGAGGTCCGCCGCCGGCAGGCAGGGCCGCGCCGCATCGTGCACCAGCACCCAGTCGTCCGCGTCCACCGCCGCCATCGCCGCCACCAGCCCGTTGAACACCGAGTCGCGGCGCGTCTCGCCGCCGCAAAAAAGCGGCTCCATCCTGCCGGCGAACGCGCTCCAGTCGTAGCTCCGGAACGCCTCATCGCCCGGCGCCAGCACCACGAACACCATCTCGACCGGCGCGCGGCAGACCGCGGCGACGGCGTGCCACAGCATGGGCTTGCCGCCGAGGGCGAGGTACTGCTTGGGCTGGTCGCCGGCAATGCGGCTGCCGCGGCCCGCCGCCGGAATCAACGCGAAGCAGGTCAACGCAAAAACTCCATGAATTCAAGCAAGTATAATTCGTTCTGGCATGCTCCGCGAACCGCTCCCCGTGAAGCCGCACGATGCCCGGCTTGCTGGCGCGGCGGATGCGCTCGCCGTGTGCCGCAGCGCGGCCGCCGGGGCGCCGCTGGTCGTGATCAGCGCCACGGCGCTCGATGCGCAGCGCCTGGTGGAGGAGATCGCCTGGTTCGCGCCCCAGCTGCGCGTGTGCCTGCTGCCGGACTGGGAGACGCTGCCTTACGACTCGTTCTCCCCGCACCAGGATTTGGTCTCCGAGCGCCTGGCAACCTTGTACCGCATCCAGCGGGGAGATTTCGACGTCGCCGTGGTGCCGGCGCAGACCGCATTGGTGCGCCTGTGCCCGCCAGCCTATCTCGCCGCCAGGACTTTTTTCCTCGAGCAGGGCACGCGGCTCGACGCCGACGCGCTCAAGCAGCAGCTCGCGACGGCGGGCTACCACCACGTCACGCAGGTCATGGCGCCGGGAGAGTTCTGCATCCGCGGCGGCCTGATCGACCTTTTTCCGGCCGGCAGCCAGCTTCCCTACCGCCTGGATCTCGATGACGAGCTGATCGACAGCATCCGCACCTTCGACGTCGACACGCAGAGGACGCTTTACCCCGTCAAGGAAGTGCGCCTGCTGCCGGCGCGCGAATTTCCGCTCGACGACGCCGGCCGCGCGAAATTCAGGAGCCGCTTCCGGGAGATCTTCGAAGGCGATCCCTCGAACAAAGGCCTGTACCGCGACGTCTCCAACGGCATCGCCACCGCGGGCATCGAATACTACCTGCCGCTGTTCTTCGATTCCGTGGCGACCCTGTTCGACTTCCTGCCGAAGGACGCCGCGCTCGCGCGCCTCGGCGATGTGCCCGGCGCGGTGGATGCGTTCTGGCGGGACGCGAACTCGCGCTACCGGCTCCTGGGCGGCGAGCGCGAGCGGCCGCTGCTGCCGCCGACGCAGATCTTCGTCCCGGCGGAGGAGTTCCATGTCGCGGCACGCGCACTGCGGCGCGTCGATCTCGAGGCCGGCCCGGCGAGCGGGGCGCTGCCCGCGCTGGCGGTGGACCGGCGCGCCCAGGATCCGCTCGCCGCGTTCAAGGCGTTCCTCGCGGGGAGCGGCCTCAGGGTGCTGGTGGCGGCGGAATCGCCGGGGCGGCGCGAGACCATGCTCGCCTACTTCGCCGAGTACGGCCTCAAGCCCGCGGGCATCGCTGACTTCGGCGCGTGGTCGGGCTCGCAGGAACGCTTCGCAATCACCGTCGCGCCGCTCGCCGCGGGCTTCGCGGTTCCTGCGGAGCTCTGGTGCGTGGTCACCGAGGCGGAACTGTACGCGGGCACGGTGCGCCGCCGCGCGCGCGACACGCAGAAAAAGAGCTCGGTCGAGGGCATGCTGCGCGACTTGTCGGAACTGCGCATCGGCGACCCGGTGGTGCACGCGCAGCACGGCATCGGCCGCTACCAGGGCCTGGTCGGCATGGACCTCGGCGAAGGCCCCACCGAATTCCTGCACCTGCAATACGAAGGCGGGGACAAGTTGTACGTGCCGGTGTCGCAACTCGCCATGATCTCACGCTACTCGGGCGCCGAAGCCGAAGGCGCGCCGCTGCACAAGCTGGGCAGCGGCCAGTGGGACAAGGCGAAGGCGCGCGCGGCGAAACAGGTGCGCGACACCGCCGCCGAACTGCTCGCTCTGTACGCCAGGCGCGCCGCGCGCGAAGGCCATGCCTTCAGCGTCCTGGCGCACGACCTGGATGCCTTTGCCGACGGCTTTGGCTTCGAGGAGACGCCCGACCAGGCTGCCGCCATCCAGGCGACCGTGCAGGACATGGCCACGGGCAAGCCGATGGACCGCCTGATCTGCGGGGATGTCGGCTTCGGCAAGACCGAGGTGGCGCTGCGCGCGGCGTTCGTCGCGGTGGCCGACAAAAAACAGGTCGCGCTCCTGTGCCCGACCACGCTGCTGGTCGAGCAGCATTTTCAGACCTTCTCCGACCGCTTCGCCGACTGGCCGGTGAAGATCGCCGAGCTGTCGCGCTTTCGCACCGGCAAGGAAGCTGCGGCCACCCTCAAGGCCCTGGCCTCGGGCGACGTGGACATCGTCATCGGCACGCACAAGCTGCTGTCGCGGGACGTGAAGTTCGCGCGCCTGGGGCTGGCGATCGTAGACGAAGAGCATCGCTTCGGCGTGCGGCAGAAGGAGGCGCTGAAGGCGCTGCGCGCCGAAGTGGACGTGCTCACGCTCACGGCCACGCCGATTCCGCGCACGCTCGCCCTGTCGCTCGAGGGCCTGCGCGACTTCTCCGTGATCGCCACCGCGCCGCAGAAACGCCTGGCGATCAAGACCTTTGCCGCCACCTACTCCGACGGCCTGATCCGCGAGGCGGCGCTGAGGGAACTCAAGCGCGGCGGCCAGGTGTACTTCCTGTACAACGAGGTCGACAGCATCGGGCTGATGCACGAACGCCTGGCCAAACTGCTGCCGGAAGCGCGCATCGCCGTAGCGCATGGGCAGATGCGCGAGCGGGATCTCGAGCGCGTGATGCGCGATTTCTACGCGCAGCGCCACAACCTGCTGCTTTGCACCACCATCATCGAGTCGGGCATCGACGTCCCCACCGCCAACACCATCGTCATCCACCGCGCCGATAAATTCGGGCTGGCGCAATTGCATCAATTGCGCGGGAGGGTTGGCCGCTCGCACCATCAGGCCTACGCCTACCTGCTGACGCCGGAGGAGGAAGCCCTGAGCGCCAACGCCAAGAAGCGGCTCGAAGCGATCCAGATGATGGAGGAGCTCGGTGCGGGCTTTTACCTCGCGATGCACGACCTGGAGATCCGTGGCGCGGGCGAAGTGCTGGGCGAATCCCAGTCCGGCGAGATCCAGGAAGTGGGTTTCAACCTGTACGCGCAGATGCTGGAGCGTGCGGTACGCGCGCTCAAGTCCGGGCGGGTGGTGGACCTGGATCAGCCTCTGGACGTATCCACCGAGATCAACCTGCACACCCCGGCCCTCCTGCCAGAGGTCTACTGCAGCGACGTGCACGAGCGCCTGACGCTCTACAAGCGCTTGGCGAACTGCGAGGCGCGCGGGGAGCTCGATGAACTGCGCGAGGAGCTGGTGGACCGCTTCGGCCTGCTGCCCGAGCCGGCGCAGGCGCTGCTGGAATGCCATGCGCTGCGCATCGCGGCCAAGCCGGTGGGCGTGGCGCGCCTGGATGCCACGCACGAAGCGGTGCAGCTGCAGTTTGTGAAAAACCCGCCGATCGACGGCGCGAAGGTCATCGCCCTGGTCCAGCGGCGCAAGGACTTGCGTCTCTCCGGCCCGGAGAAGCTGCGCATGACGGCGAAGCTGCCGGCGTGGCAGGAGCGCGCGCGGGCGGTGCAGGACCTGCTGGCGCAGCTGGCAGCGTGAACCTCGTCGTCCAGGGTCCGGCGGCGCATGCGGGACATGCGGCCGAGCTCGCGAAATTGTGTGATGCGCAGGCCATTGATGCGCTCAGTGCGGGCGCGTTCCGCCTGCGCGGCGCCTCGAACAATCCCGCGGTCCTCGCCTACTGCCAGGAACACAGGCTCGATCGCGCCCTGATGCCCGAGGGCCGGCGCTTCGCGGACCTCAAGCTGCTGGCGCTGGACATGGACTCGACGCTCATTACCATTGAATGCATCGACGAGATCGGGGACCTGATCGGGAGGAAGGCGGAAATTTCCGCCCTCACGACGCGGGCGATGCGTGGAGAGATCGACTATCCGGAGAGCCTGACGCGCCGGGTCGGATTGCTCAAGGATCTGCCGCTGGACGCCTTGCGGCGCGTGTACGACGAGCGCCTGCGGCTCTCGCCCGGGGCGGAGCAACTCGTGGGGGCGTGCCATCGGCACGGGGTAAAAATTCTGCTGGTGTCGGGCGGCTTCACTTTTTTCACCGGCCGGCTCAAGCAGCGGCTGGGACTGGACCACACCCTGTCGAACGAACTGGCGATCGACTCCGGCAAGCTGACGGGCGCCCTGGTCGGGCGTATCGTGGATGCCGAAGCCAAGGCGGCGCGCTTCCGGGAGCTTGCGCGCACGCTGGGCGCGGCGCGGGAGCAAACGGTGGCGATCGGCGACGGAGCGAACGACCTGTTGATGATGGCGCAAGCAGGAACTTCGGTGGCCTATCGGGCCAAGCCCGTAGTGAAAGCCAGGGCCGATTGCGCGCTCGATTTTTCGGGGCTGGATGGGGTGATCCATCTGTTCGAGTAGGCACATGGGCATGCATCGAACTCTCGCATTTCTCCTGCTGGTTGCGGCGGGATGCTCGAATTTGCCCGCCCCCGGCGACCCACAGCCCGCGACGATCGAGTCCTTGCGCGCCAATCCCGCGCTCTGCGGCCCGGACAGCCCGATCTGCGAGGCGCGCGTCAATCACGTCGAAGGCCGGCCGGTGGTTTACCTGGCCTCACAGGTCGAGGTCTCCGCGGGCCGGCACACGCTCGGAATATTCTGCAAACTCAACCTGGGCATCATGATCGGCGACGCGCAAAGCTTCCAGCGCGAGGTCGAGGTGGTGCTGGCGCCGGGCGGACGCTACCGCGTGGAGGCCGGCATGGAGCCGCGCCCCTGCACGGTGGCGTTGATCGACGAGGCGACGGGCAAGGCCGTCGGAACGGTGCGCTAAATGGATCTTCCAAGGCTCGGCCAAGGCACCTGGAACATGGGCGAGCAGTCCCTGGAGATGATCTAACCCCCTTCCACGCCCAGGCCCGCAAGGGCACAATAGCGCCGCACCACTGCCAACCCCGGGAGACCACAGATGTACAAGACCGCACTCGCCTTGCTGCTCGCCCTCGCCGTAACCCCCGCCCTCGCCCAGAGAAAAGACTGCGAGGAACTGAAAGGCGAGATCGACGCCAAGATCAAGAGCAACGGCGTGACCATGTTCACGCTCACCATCGTCGACAGGGACGCCGCCGAAGACGGCAAAGTCGTCGGCACCTGCGACGGCGGCACGAAGAAGATCGTCTACAAGCGCGGGGGCTGAAGCCCCCTTGCCCGGACCGCGGCAAATTACTTTGCCGCGGTCACCATGATCTCGACCAGCGCGTTGGGATCGGCCAGCTTTGCCTCGATGCAGGCGCGCCCCGGCAGGTTCCTGGGGTCCACCCACTTCGTCCATACCTCGTTCATCGCCGCCCGGTGGCGGATGTCGTTGACCCAGATGGTGGCCTGCAGGATCTTCGACTTGTTCGTCCCGGCCTTGGCCAGCAGCCGGTCGATCTCCGCCAGTACTTCCTCGGTCTGGCCCTTGACGTCGTTCTTCAGGTTCTTGGCGACGATACCGGCGAGGTAGACGGTAGCGCCGTATTCGACGGCCAGAGACAGGAGCGGGCCGGGGTCGTGTCGCGTGATGCTCATCGTTGCTTCCTCCTAGGTTTTGTCCAGGCTCAACCGCCCGGGGCCGCAGAACGCCACGTACAGCATACCGCCCATGATGGCCAGGTTCTTGTTGAACTGGATGGTCTGCATCATCACCTGCGCCTCCGGGGAGGCCCAAAAGGCGTGGAAGATCAGCGTGGTCGGAATCAGGAACAGGAAAATCGCCCAGGCCGCCCAGCGCGCCTTCCAGCCTACCGCCAGCATCAGGCCGCCCACCAGCTCGATGAGGATCGCGCCCACCAGCAGGACCTCGACCATCGGCATGCCCTGGGCCGCCATGTAATTGACGGTACCCGTGAATCCGGCGATCTTGTCGAAGCCGGACAGCACGAAGATGTACGCCAGCATGAGGCGCCCCACCAGCAGTCCCCACGGTTGGAGCCTGTTCAGCGTGTGTTCTCCTTTGGATCGAGCGAAGCGCGATCATACCCGGCAATGCGTTTGTAGCGCTCCGAAATGGCGCGCAGTTCCGCAGTGCCGATTACGTCCTCGATGCGCGCGAAGGGCCGGTCCCCCGTGCGCTCGTAAACTTCGCGCAGGATGGCATCGGGCGGGTTGCGCCGGTTTTCCAGCACCACGTTCGAGGTGGGCCCGAGACGCTCGGCCTCGTAGGCCGCCAGCGCCGCCACCGGGTCCCGTTCCCGCTCCAGGCAGTTGGCGAGCGCGTGGGCGTCGAGGATCGCCTGCCCCGCGCCATTGGAGCCGCGC
>JANMSV010000024.1:0-2799 GCA_031389685.1 Betaproteobacteria bacterium | reverse complement strand
AGTCGCGCTCGGCGGTTGACGGGTTAACGGCGGTGGCGGCGCATCGGACGATGCGTGACACGACGCGCATCCGCGCGCGACCCAGCGTGATTCCTGAATCCACCCAGTCAAATTCGCTCCAGGCGGGAATTCCCTCTATATAGAGATTCGCGCGAAAGCGAATCGGATCGACCGGGACGTGCACTTCCCGCTCGAGTGCCGCGATGCTTGCCAGATTGACGATCGAGACGTATTGGTACGTCGTTGAGTTGGGCTTCTGCCTTGCGTCCGAGAAGGTATGGCCCGGCGCCTCCACCACCCTCGGCTTGCCACGCATGGTGTCCTGCAGAAAACCGGCGAAGAACTCATTGATCCGGTCACGACCTCCGGCATCGGTCAGTTGCGCGCGAAGGAGCATCTGACCCTCACGTTCGATCGTGAGATGGCCGCTGTGCTCTTCGAAACGCGTCCGCAGCTGCGCCAGCTTCTCGTCTCGCATCAGCATCAGGAAGTTGGTCTTCGGCAGCCACTCGGGGCGCTCGGGATCGAAGTGCGTCGCCGCATGGGCGAGGGCAAAGCGGCGGTCGTGCGGCAGACACTTGCCCGGGGAAAGCGCGACCCGCTCCAGGAGCTCCGGACTCAGTCCCTTCACCGGGTAGCGGCAGATCTTGACGACGCTGATCGGCATATCGGAGAGTCTCCGCGAAGAGAGCGGCATGATTCATCAAGGAACCGCGGGGTCCCTGCAGTCGTCATGACCGCCTCCGGGAACGCCGCGTGACACCGCGGCGGCGAACGCCTGACGGCGCGGCGACGGACCGCGCGCCCCAGCGCCACAGGGCCTCGATCGGCACCGCGTGCAGCCGCGGGCCGAACGGCACCACTTCGGTGCCCGTATAAAGCACGACGCCCCGGTGAAAGCGGCGACCGGCCGCCTGGGCGAGCGCGCGCAAACCCTTGAAGTCCGTGCCGGTCACCGTCGCCGCGCTCTTCACCTCGATGCCGACGAGCGCGCCCGAACGACGCTCAAGCACGAGATCGACCTCGTCGCCCTCATGGGTGCGGAAGTGATAGAGCGCCGGCGCCGCCGTGCTCCAGCCGATCTGCTTGGTGATCTCCATCGCGACAAAGCTCTCCAGCAGCCCGCCGAGGAGCATGCGGTCCTGCGCGAGGCGGGCGTCATCGATTCCCATCAGGTGCGCGGCGAGTCCGCTGTCGCACAGCAGGACCTTCGGCGTCTTCACCAGCCGCTTGCCGATGTTGGCGTGCCACGGCCGCAGCGTGCGCACGAGGAAGACGGCCTCAAGGAGCGCGAAGTAGCGCTTGAGGGTGGACTGCGCGAGCCCGGCGCTGCGGACCAGCTCGGCGTAGTTGAGCAGCGCCATCGGCCGCGCCGCGACGAGCGCGAGCAGGCGCGGCAACTCCGTGAGCCCCTCGATGTTGGCCAGATCGCGAACGTCGCGCCCCAGGATGGTCGCCAGATACGCATCGAACCAGGCGCTGCGACGCTCGGCCGATCCGATCGCGACCGCCTCGGGGAAGCCACCGCGCAGGACGCGCTCGGCGAGCGCGACGCCCCTTGCCGCTGCACCGGGCGCGGGCGGCGCCTCGCCGAACGCCGCATCGACAAAGCCCTCCACGGCGCCCTCGATCTCGCCCTGTGAGAGGGGCCAAAGCGTCACGATCTCCATCCGCCCGGCAAGCGACTCCGACAGCCGCGGCACGAGCAGCACGTTCGCCGAGCCCGTGAGCAGAAAGCGGCCCGGATCGCGCTGGCGGTCCACCTCCGCCTTGATGGCGACGAACAGATCGGGAACCCGCTGCACTTCGTCGAGCACGACCGGCCCCTCGATCCCGGCGAGGAAGCCCGCCGGGTCGCCGCGCGCGGCCGAGAGCGCCGTGAGGGTGTCGAACGTCACATAGCGCGCCGGGTGGTCCGCTGCGGCGAGCGCGCGGACCAGCGTCGTCTTCCCCGTCTGCCGCGCGCCGTGCATGAGCACGACCGGGCGGTCGGCCAGCGCTTTGCGCAGGCGGGCGGCTGCGTGGCGAAGAATCATGCGCTCAGCCTAGCGGATCGTCGGTCAATAATCAACCATTGTCTGGCTGATTATCGTCCACTGTCGGGTTGCACCCCCGCCGCCCTGCCGGCACGGTCATCCTGTCCCGCTTCTCTCCTTCACGCGAGCCGCTTGCGCATGGTCACGCGCGCATAGCCCTTCTCCACCCGGCGATCGTACTCGGCGTAACCGATCTACGAGTACGGCGCCTGGTTTTCAGACATCCTTCAGCGCCAAGACGAGTGCCCCGACGATCGCGCCATTGATTTCGGCGAGGGCAACTTGGCGCTGCCGAATGACCTGTGCATAGTCCTCCAGCATCGGCCCCGGCGGCTTGCCGATGCGTTCAATGTAATGACGGTACGCGGCAGCTACGCACGCCGCGACCGCTTGAGCGTCGTCCGGCGCCGCCTGTCGAATAGAAAACCCGCCTGCCCCGAGAGTCACCGATGGATCAGTATTCGCTTAACGTTCGCGTTTTGCCGCGCCGCGCGCAGCGCGTAGCGCGGAGTGAAAGGCGTCGGTCAACAACGCGGTGTTAGGCCTCATCGTTGTATGTCGTAGATGGCACCGGTGCTCGTTTGGCCCGCGCCGACGCAACGCCCGGTAAAGGTGTTGCAGATTAGCTCAATGCGCATCGTTGTACCTCGGTTGCCTGCGATTGCGCCAACATACATGCCCTTGTTGCCGGAGGTGACGCCGCCCCCAAAGGCAGAGCCTTGACCCGTGGTTACCACGGCGCTCGAGATGCTGCTGCCTGGCG
>JANMSV010000005.1:0-15333 GCA_031389685.1 Betaproteobacteria bacterium | reverse complement strand
TTCGTCAAGGGCCTCGTGGAGACTGAAAAATAATGGCCGGGCTATCGCTCAGGGACGTGCGCAAGAGCTACACGCCGGAACTGCAGGTGATCCACGGCGTCAGCATGGAGATCAAGGACGGCGAGTTCATCGTCATCCTCGGCCCCTCGGGCTGCGGCAAGTCGACGCTGCTGCGCATGGTCGCCGGGCTGGAAACCATCAGCGCCGGCGAAATTGTCATCGGCGGCCGCGTGGTCAACAATCTCGAGCCCAAGGACCGCGACATCGCGATGGTGTTCCAGAACTACGCGCTCTACCCGCACATGAGCGTGTACGACAACATGGCCTACGGCCTGCGCATCCGGGGCCTGTCGAAGTCCGCCATCGACGCCCGGGTGCAGAACGCGGCCGCGATCCTCGAGCTGGGGAAATTCCTCGCGCGCCAGCCGCGCGCGCTCTCGGGCGGCCAGCGCCAGCGCGTCGCCATGGGCCGCGCGATCGTGCGTGAGCCGGCCGTGTTCCTGTTCGACGAGCCGCTGTCGAACCTGGACGCGAAGCTGCGCGTGCAGATGCGCGCCGAATTGCAGGCGCTGCACCGGCGCCTGGGGACCACCAGCCTGTTCGTCACCCACGACCAGGTCGAGGCGATGACGCTGGCGCAGCGCATGATCGTGATGAACGCCGGTCGCGCCGAGCAAATCGGTGCGCCGCTCGAGGTCTACGCCAAGCCCGCCACCACCTTCGTCGCCGGCTTCATCGGCTCGCCGCCGATGAACCTGATCCCGAGGGAGGGCAGGCTGCTCGGCATCCGCCCGGAGCACCTGGAGCCCTGCGCCGAGTCCGAAGCGACGATCGTTGCCGACGTGGACCTGATCGAACCGCTGGGCGCGGATACGCTGGTCTACGGGCACGTCGCCGGCAGCGACGGCGCGCGCGTGGCGGCGCGCCTGCCGGCCACGGCGGATGTGCGCGCGGGCAAGCTGGCGCTGCGCTACGACCCGGCCAACGTGCACTGGTACGACCCGGAGAGCGGCAAACGCCTCGAGTCATGAACGCCCGGCTACTGCGCCGGGGCATGGGCTGGTGGCCGCCGTTCCTCGGCGCCGGCATCCTCTATATGCCAAACCCCCGTCCCGCGTGAGCCGCTGGCCCTACCCGAGGATCCTTGCCCACCGCGGCGGCGGCAAGCTCGCGCCGGAGAACACGCTCGGCGCGATCCGCCTCGGCGCAAAGATGGGTTTCATGGGCGTTGAGTTCGACGTGATGCTGGCGGGCGAAGGCACTCCCGTGCTGATGCACGACGAGACGCTGGAACGCACCACCAACGGTCGCGGCCGCGTGGCGGAGTTGAGCCACGCGCACATGGCGGGTTTGGACGCGGGCAAAGGCGAGCGCATCCCGCGCTTCGAGGATGCGGCGCGCCTGTGCCGCGAGCTGGACCTGTGGGCCAACGTCGAGATCAAGCCGGCGCAGGGCTACGAGCGGCGCACCGGCGATGCGGTCGCGCGCATGGCGGCGGAACATTGGCGCGGCGCGCCGCTGCAGCCGGTGCTGTCGTCCTTCTCCCCGCTGGCGCTGGCGGCGGCGCGGCAAGCCGCGCCGCAGCTGCCGCGCGGATTGCTGGTGGGGCGCATCCCGCCGCGCTGGCTCGAGATGCTGCAGGACCTCGAATGCGTCGCGCTGCACGCCAACTACCGCGCGCTCAACGCACGCATCACGCACGCAGCGCACCACGCCGGCTGCGCCGTGCTCGCCTGGACCGTGAATGACCGGCGCGCGGCGCGCAAGCTGCTCGGCTGGGGTGTGGACTGCCTGGTGACGGACCGGCTCGACCGGATCGGCCCGGATTTCGCCTAAGGCGTACCGAGCAGCCGCTCGATCGCGGCGACGAATTTCGGGTCGCCGGGCTCGACCTTCGTATCGAAGCTCACGACCTGCTTGCCGCCGCGATCTACCAGGTACTTGTGGAAGTTCCAGCGCGGCTCGGCGCCGCTGGCGCGCGCCAGTTCGGCGAACAGCGGGTTGGCCTGCGCGCCGCGCACGCTCGACTTGCCAAACATCGGGAACTCGATGGCGTACTGGTTGACGCAGAAGCTGGCGATCTCCTTGTTGCTGCCGGGCTCCTGAGCGCCGAAATCGTTGGACGGGAAGCCGAGCACCCCCAGGCCGCGGCCGCGGTACTTGCGGTACAACGCCTCCCGCCCCTCGTACTGCGGCGTGTAGCCGCACTGGCTGGCGGTGTTCACCACCAGCACCACCTTGCCGGCGAATTCGCACAGCGAGCGCGGCTGGTCCTGGATGTCGTTCATGCTGCGATCGAACAAGGCGGGGCAGGCGGCGGCAGCGGGCATGGCGCAGATCGCGAGGAGCAGCAGGCTAAAAAGGCAACGGCGCATCGGGTTTCAGGGGCTGCAGGGCAGCGCGGAACTCCTGCTTGATGCGCTGCAGGCCGACAGCCGTATCCGCTTCGAAGCGTAGCACGATCACCGGGGTGGTATTGGAGGCGCGCGCCAGGCCGAACCCGTCCGCGTACTCGGCGCGCACGCCGTCGATGGTCAGCACGCTCGCCGCGCCCGGGAAGGGTCGGGAGGCCTGCAGCTTTGCCACCAGCTCGTGTGGCTCGCCCTCGGCGAGCTTCCAGTTGAGCTCCGGCGTGGAGGGCGCGTTGGGCAGCGCTTTGAGCACCGCGTTGCCGTCGGGGTCGCGCGACAGGATCTCGAGCAGCCGCGCCCCGGCGTAGAGCGCGTCGTCGAAGCCGTACCAGCGTTCCTTGAAGAACGTGTGGCCGGACATCTCGCCGGCGAGCGGCGCGCCGGTTTCCTGCAGCTTCGCCTTGATCAGCGAATGGCCGGTCTTCCAGATCAGAGGCCGCCCGCCGTGGCGCTCGATCCAGGGTGCGAGCAGCCGCGTGGACTTCACGTCGTAGATGATCTGCGCGCCGGGATTGCGCGAGAGGACGTCGGCGGCGAACAGCATCAGCTGGCGGTCGGGAAAGATGATTTCGCCGTCCTTGGTCACCACGCCGAGGCGATCGCCGTCGCCGTCGAAGGCGAGGCCCAGCTCGCAGGAAGAATTCTTCAGCCGCGACATCAGGTCGGCGAGGTTCTCCGGCTGCGAGGGATCCGGGTGATGGTTCGGGAAGGATCCGTCGACGTCGCAGTAGAGTTCCTCGACCTCGCAACCCAGCGCGCGGAACAGGCGCGGCGCGATCATTCCCGCGACGCCGTTGCCGCAGTCCACCGCGATGTGCATGGGGCGCGTGAGCTTCACGTCGCCCACGATGCGCTCGAGGTAGGCGTCCAGGACGCTCTCGCTGCTGCGCTTGCCCTTGCCGGCAGGCGGGGCGCCCTTCTCGATGCGCCGGCGCAGGTCCTGGATTTCGTCGCCCGACAGCGTGTGTCCTTGCACCACCATCTTCAGGCCGTTGTAATCGGGCGGATTGTGGCTGCCGGTCACGGAGACGCAGCTCCCGCAGCCCAGATGGTGCGCGGCGAAGTAGGTCACCGGCGTCGGCGCCATGCCGATGTCGATGACGTCGGCGCCGGCGTCGTTCATGCCTTGCGCCAGGGCATCCGCCAGCGCGGGACCCGAATGCCGGCCGTCGCGCCCGACGGCGTAACGCGGCGCCATCGCGCCCAGGGCGCGTCCTACGGCCCGCACGATCTCCGGGGTCAGCGTCTTGCCGGCGATGCCGCGGATGTCGTAGGCGCGGAAGATTTCTGCGGGAAGGTTCATGGTGCGGAGAGGAATTCGACCATCCGGCGCGCGAGCCAGCGGCCGCGGCCGGGAAATCCAGCATGGCCCCCAGCCTGCGGAAATTCTAGCACCACGTCCGGCGAGGACTTGCGCGTAGCCGCCTGGAGCGCGGCGCGCGGCAGGAAGGGATCGTTCTGCGCGTTCAGCACCAGGGTCGGCACGCGGATGTGCTCGAGCCACGGCGCGCTCGAAGCGCGTGCCCAGTAGTCGTCGGCGCTGCGAAAGCCATGCAAAGGCGCGGTGACGAGGTCGTCGAACTCGTGCAGGGTGCGCGCGCGCGCCAGACGGCGCTCGTCGATCGGCGAGCCGTGCAGGGTGATGCGCGCGTAGGCCTTGGCCTTCATCGTGCTGAGGAACAAGCGCGTGTACAGCCTGCGGTTGAGGCCGCGGTCGAGCGCGCCGCCGGAGGCCGCAAGGTCGAGCGGCGCCGAGGCCGCCGCCGCGCGCCGCACCAGGTCCGCCGCCTGCGCGCCGCGTTCCCCCAGCCACTTGAGCAGGACGTTGCCGCCCAGCGAAACGCCGGCGGCGCAGTGCGGCCGCAGCCGGCGCAGGATCCAGTCGAGCTCCTCGCTGTCGCCGGAGTGGTAGGCGCGCGGCAGGCGGTTGATCACGCCCGAACAGCCGCGGAAATGCGGCACCACGCAACGCCAGCCAATGCGCAGCGCCTCGGCGGCAACCGAGCGCGCATAGCGACTCGAAGACCCGCCTTCCAGCCCATGGAACAGCGCGAGCAGCGGTCCGCCCGCGCCGGCCCAATCGAGATCGATGAAATCGCCGTCGGGTGTGTCCCAGCGCTCGCGGCGCCAGGCGATGCGCGGCGCGGGCGCAAGCGCGGCAGCCACGGTTTGCAGATGGCCGCCGGGCAGCCACCATGGCGCCAGGTAGGGCTTCAATGCAGGATTTTCGGCTGCGGGGGCGGCGGTTCCGCGGCCCCCGGCGCCGGCGAGCCGTGGTGCGCGATCATGCACCAGCCGGCCGCGGTGCGCAGGTAGACATTGGTGGCGACGACCGGCTGCAGAGCTCGTTTCTCGCCGGGGACCGAGAAATTTTCGTGCAGGCTGTGCACCGCCACCATGGACCCCGCGATCGCCAGCTGCTGGGTCACGTGCAGCCGCGCGCGTGTGCCGGCTGCGAAGATCTGGCGCCAGCTGTCGCGCACCTGGTCCTGGCCGACGAGGCGCTGGCCCCCGGGATGAACGCAGACGATTTCCTCGTCTTCGGACCACACTGACATCATGAGTTCGAGATCGGCCCGTTCCAGCGCCTCGTAGAACGCGGTTTCGGCGTCCTGCGCGGTGGGGAAGATCCTAAGGGCCATGGAAATCCGAGTCCGATCCGATGGTCTCCAGCACCCGCTCGACGCTCAGTTCCCGCATGCAGCGGAAATGGCCCAGCGGGCATTCGCGCGCGTAGCAGGGACTGCACTCGATGCCGAGCCACAGGATCCGCGCGTGCGCCGAGAGCGGCGGGGTGTGCTTGGGGCTGGAGGACCCGAACAGTGCCACCAGCGGCCGGCCGAGCGCCGCGGCGATGTGCATCAGGCCCGAATCGTTGCTCACCACCAGCGCGGCGCCTGCGAGCAGGTCGATGGCCTGGTCCAGCGTGGTTTGGCCGGCGAGGTTCCGGCCCTTGAGGGAGGCGCACTGATCGCGCTCTTTCGCCGAGCCCAGCGCAACCAGCGGAACATCCAGCCGCTCGGCGAGGTCCTTGAAGTACGGCCAGCGCTTGGCCGGCCCGTACTCCGCGCCGGGGCACAGCACCGCGTAGCGTCCCTCGATGCCGAAGCGCCGGCGCGTAGCCTGCGCCGCCTGCGCGTCCACCACCAGCCTGGGCTCGGGCAAGGGTTCGGCGATCGGCGCTCCGGGCTGTTCCGCCAGGCGCGCATAGTGCATCGTCATCAGTTCCCGCCCCGGCTTCTTTTTGTAGAGGAGATTCAGCAGGCCGTAACGCGACTCGCCGACGTAGCCGCCGCGAATCGGGATCTCGGCGAACAACGGCACCAGCGCCGACTTCCAGGTATTGGGCAGCACGATGGCCCGGTCATAGCCGAGCGCCTTCAGCGTGCGCCCAAGGCGCCAGCGCTCGCGCAGCCTGAAACTGCCGTGCTCGAACGAGGTCTCGATCACTCCGGCCACTTGCGGCATGTGCCGCATCAGCGGCGCTACCCAGGCGGGGGCCAGAACGTCGATGCGTGCCTGCGGCAGTTGCGCGCGCAGTCGCGCAAGCATTGGCTGCGCCATCAGCGCGTCGCCGATCCAGTTCGGGGCGACGACTAGGACGCGCGCCATGAACCCGGGGGGGTGCGGGGGGATCAAGCGGCGCCGCAGATCCCCCTGCACCTCAGTGTCCCTTGGACGCCGCGCCCTTGTAGACGAACTTCGTGCCGCAGTAAGGGCACAGCGCCTCGCCCTGTTTCACCACATCGAGGAACACGCGCGGGTGGCGCGACCACAGCGGCGCGCCGGGCACCGGGCAGTGCAGCGGCAGGTCCTTCTCGTTGACCTCCACCTGCCGCGCCGTATCGGTGTTCACGCGTTCGCCTTTTTCTTCATCGGCACCGGCGTAAGCCAGTGCCGATGCTTGCGATCCTTGCCGGTCACCACGTCGAAAAACGCCTTCTGCAGTTTCTTGGTGATCGGGCCCGCCTTGCCGGCGCCGATGACACGGCTGTCCAGCTCCCGGATCGGCGTCACCTCGGCGGCGGTGCCGGTGAAAAAGCACTCGTCGGCGATGTAGATGTCGTCGCGCGTCAGACGCCGCGCTTCGACCTTGTAGCCCAGCCCCGCGGCGAGTTCGATGACGGAAGCGCGCGTGATGCCGGTGAGCGCCGAGGTGAGCTCCGGCTCGACAATCACGCCGTCCTTGACGATGAAGATGTTCTCGCCCGCGCCCTCGGCGACGAAGCCGTCGACGTCGAGCAGCAGCCCCTCGTCGTAGCCGTGCATGGTCGCTTCCAGCGTCGCCAGCACCGAGTTCGGGTAGGTGCCCGACATCTTGGAGCGTGCCATGGTGACATTGACGTGGTGGCGCGCGTAGGAGGAAGTCTTGACGCGGATGCCTTTTTCCAGCGCTTCCGGCCCGAGATAGGCGCCCCAGGGCCAGGCCGCGATCGCGACGTGCACCTTCGCGCCGACCGGCGACACGCCCATCTTTTCCGAGCCGTAGAACGCGATCGGCCGCACGTAGCAGGCCTCGTGCCCGTTGGCGCGCACCACCTCGACCTGCGCGCGCATCAGCTGCTCCCGCGTGTACGGGATTTTCATCATGTAGATGTGCGCGGAGTTGATCAGGCGCTGCGTATGCTCCTGCAGCCGGTAGATCGCCGTGCCCTGGATCGTCTTGTACGCGCGTACGCCTTCGAACACCGCCAGCCCGTAGTGCAGGGAATGGGTCAGGACGTGCGTGGTGGCGGAACGCCAGGGAACGAGCTTCCCGTCGTACCAGATCCAGCCGTCGCGGTCGCCCATCGACACGGGTCGGGCCGGCTGCTTGGACTTCGGCATGCGCTGGTCTCCAGATGCGATTTGACTGCCTATTCTAGCGAAACTTTCCTGCGCTGCCGCGACGCTGGCGGTGGCGGTGATCGGCGGTTGCGCGACGGCGCGCGCCCTAGCCCAGGACCTCGCTCCACAGCGCACGCACTGCCGCGGCGTGCGGCGCCACGCTCTCAAGCGGCACGCGCGCGTACTGCGCGCCGCTGAGGCGCAATGCGTGCTGCACGCGCCGGAACTCCCGGTAAGCCGTGCGCCCCTGTTCGGCGCGCGCGACCGCGACCAGCCCCAGTTCGCCCGCCGTCTTGAGCAGCGCGATGTTGCCCAGGTTCGCGGTCAGGGCCGCGTGCCGGTGCGCGTTTGCCAGCACCAGGAACTGGACGATGAACTCCAGGTCGATCATGCCGCCACGGTCGTGCTTGACGTCGAACTGCCGCGACGGATTGGGGTGCGCGTCATGCAGGCGCTGGCGCATGGCGCGCACTTCCTGCGCCAACGCCGCCGGGTCGCGCGGCGCCACCAGCACGCGCGTGCGGATGGCCTCGAAGCCGGCACCGACCGCCGCATCGCCGGCGCAGAACCGCGCCCGCGTCAGCGCCTGGTGCTCCCAGACCCACGCCGATTCCTGCTGGTATTTGGCAAAGGCCTCCAGAGAGCTCACCAGCAGCCCGGCCTCGCCCGAGGGCCGCAGGCGCAGGTCGGTGTCGAACAGCACCCCGCTCGAGGTGCGCGTGCTCAGCCAATGGTTCAGGCGCTGTGCCAGCCGCGCGTAATTCTCGGGCGCGCGCTCGTCGGCGTCGTCGTACAGGAAGATCAGGTCGAGATCCGAGGCGTAGCCCAGCTCCTTGCCGCCCAGCTTGCCGTAGGCGGCCACGGCGAAGCGCGGCGCGTCACAGTGCCTGGTGCGCAACTGCGACCAGACCAGCTCCACGGCCACCTGCAGGACGATGTCGGCGAGCTGCGAAAGCTGGTCGGCCAGGTGCTCCACGCTGAGCAGGCCGGCGAGGTCCTGCGCCAGCAGGCGGAACACCTGTGCCTGGTGCTGCTCGCGCAGCGCGTTCATCTGCCGCTCTGTATCGTCCTCGGCGGCGGCCAGCGCGGCGCGCAGCGCGCGCTCGAACTCCCCCCAGTCCGCGGCCGCGTACAACACGCGATCGTCGAGCAGTTCGTCGAGCAGCAGCGGATGGCGCGTCACGTACTCCGCGGCCCAGCTCGAGGCGGCGATCATCTTGGTCACCCGCTCGAGCGCCTCCGGGTGCTCGGCGAGCAGCGCGAGATAGGCGGCGCGCCGCGCGATGGCCTCGATCAGGTCGAGGCCGCGCGCCAGCGTGGCGTCGGGGTCCGCGCAGCGCGCCGCCGCGGCGGCGAGCGCCGGCACCAGCGCGTCGACGCGCCGCCGCGAATCCGTGGGCAGCAGCGCGTAACGCTGGCTGCGCCGCGCGGCGGCAAGCCGGTCCGCGCTCATCCCGGCGTTGCGAAAGCCCCGCGCGGCGAGCGCCTGCGCCACCGATTCGCGGTCGTCACGCCACACGTCGGGACCCTCGGGCGCGGCGGATTCCGCGAATACGGCCTGGAACTGGCGCTGCACCGCTGCGCGATGCGCCTGCAGCTGCCGGTAGAACGGGTCCCAGGCATCGCAGCCGGACATGAGCGCGATGCGCCGGCGGTCCTCCGCCTCCAGCGGCAGCGCGTGGGTCTGCTGGTCGTCGAGGTACTGCAGGCGATGCTCGGTGTTGCGCAGGAACACGTAGGCAGCCGAGAGTTCGCGCACCGCATCCTCCGGCAGCATCTGTCGTTCGCCCAGGCGCTGCAGGGCTTCGAGCGTGGGCCGCACCGCCAGCTCCGGGTCGCGCCCGGCGCGCACCAGCTGCAGCGCCTGCGCGACGAACTCGATCTCGCGGATGCCGCCGGGGCCGAGCTTGACGTGTTCCGCCAGCTCGCGCCGCGCCACGTCGCGCCGCACGTCGCCATGCAGCTGGCGCATCGCCGCGAGTGTCGCGTAATCCAGGTACTTGCGGTACACGAACGGGCGCACGATCGATGTCAGTTCCGCATGGCGCGGCCCGGTGATCGGGCGCGCCTTGATCCACGCGTAGCGCTCCCATTCCCGGCCCTGCGCGACAAAGTACGACTCCAGAGCGTCAAAGCTGCAAGCAATTGGGCCGGAGTCGCCGTAGGGCCGCAGGCGCATGTCGACGCGAAAGGCGAAGCCGTCCTCGGTGACCTCGGAGAGCAGCGCGATCAACGCGCGCCCGGCGTGCTCGAGCGGCCGCGGGTCTTCGGCTTCGGGGTAGACAAAGATCAGGTCGACGTCGGAGGACACATTGAGCTCGCGCCCGCCAAGCTTGCCCATCGCCACCACGACCAGGTCCTGCGCGCCGGTCCACGCCTGTGCCGCGGCGATCTGCAATTCCGCGAGGTCGCTCATCGTCGCGCAGACTTCCGCCAGGTCCGCGCCGCCTTCCAGGTCGCGTGCCATCGCGCGCAGCAGCACGCGCTGGCGCAGGCGGCGCAGCCGGCGCTTGAGCGCGCGCTCGTCGTCTTGTGCCGCGCCGGCCAAGGCCGCCGCGATCTCCTCCCGCGTAAAGGGCCCTGGCGCGCGCAGTTCCGCGGCCAGTTCCGGGCGTGCGGCGACGGCACGCTCGGCGTAGCGCGAAAGAGTGATTTTCCCAATAAGATCGGGCATTTACGGTTAAAATACCGCCCAGGAATGAAACTCCGCGAGAACTTTTCGCGTCGCGGTGCCCCAAATCCGCAACTCACGCGTTATTTCTTCTGCTGCAGGCAGATACGACTATAGAGGCAACGCGAAGCGCGATGCAAACCCCGGAACGGCGCGGCGCGGCCCACGCGCTGCTGCGTGTGCTCGAGATACTCGCCTGGACGGCGTTCTTTTCGTTCGCCGCGCTGTTTCTCGCATTGCGCTTCTGGCTTTTGCCGCAGGTCGAGCGCTACCAGGAGGACGTCGTCGCCGCCTTGACGCGCGCCGTGGGCCTGCCGGTGAAGATCGGCGCCCTGCAAGCGAACTGGGACGGCCTGCGCCCGCGGTTTACCGTGTCCGACCTGCGCGTATACGACCGCCACGGACGCGAAGCGCTGGTACTGGCCAGGGTCGAGCACGTCGTCGCATGGAGCAGCCTGCTGGTGCGCGAACTGCGCTTGCATACGCTTGCGATCGAAGGACCGCGGCTGACGGTGCGGCGCGACGCCCAGGGCACGCTGCACGTCGCCGGCATCGAATTGGGCGCGCATTCGGGCGCGGGCGCCGGCGAGGGCAGGCTGGCCGATTGGATCCTCGGGCAGCGCGAGATCGTGATCCGCGATGCCGAAATCGATTGGGTGGACGAGCAGCGCGGTGCGCCGCCGCTCGCGCTGCGCGCGCTGCAATTTCGCCTGCGCAACCGCGGCGACGTGCACCAGATGGGCCTGTCGGCGCAGCCGCCGCACGCCCTCGGCGCGCGCGTCGAGTTGCGCGCGTCGCTCATCGGTCGCAGCGCGACGCAGCCGCAAGCCTGGAACGGGCGCGTGTACGCGGAGCTCGGCGCCACCGATCTCGCGGGCTGGCGCGCCTGGTTCGACTACCCGGTCGATGTGCGCAGCGGGCAGGGCGCGCTGCGGCTGTGGGCGACTTTCGGCGGCGGCAAACTCGTCGACGCGACGGCGGACCTCGCGCTTTCGGGCGTCGCGGCGCGCCTTGGCAAGGACCTGCCTGAGCTGCAGGTCACGAGCGTCGCCGGCCGCGTGCAGGGTCGCGAGATCGCGCAGGGCTACGAATTCGGCGTGCGCCGTTTGGCGCTGGTGCCGACGCAGGGACCGGCAATGCGGGGCACCTCGTTCAGCGCGAGCTGGACCGGCGCGCAGCCGGGGCGCGGCACGGTGAGCGCGGACCTCGTCGAACTGGCGCCGCTCGCTCACCTGGTGGAGTACCTGCCGTTTCCCGCCGACCTGCGAAAGCTGCTCGTTGAACTGGCACCCCAGGGCAGGCTGTTCGACGCGAGCCTCGAGTGGAGCGGGCAGCTGCCTGACCAGGCGCGGTTCCGGTCGCGGGCGCGGTTCGAGGGTCTGGGCATGAGCGCCTGGCGCGCGGTCCCCGGCTTCGCCAACTTGTCGGGCCGCCTCGAGGCAACAGAGGTCAAGGGCGTCCTCGCGCTGACCGCGCAGAACGCCGAGATCGATCTGCCGCGCGTGTTTCCCGAGCCGCGCATGCGCTTTACCGCGCTGTCTGGCGAAGTGGGCTGGGAGCGCAGCGAGGGCACCGCGACGGTTCGCATCGCCAACCTGGCCTACGCCAACGAGGATTTCGCCGGCACCGCGTCGGGCAACTATTCGACCACCGTCGAGGGTCCCGGCGCCATCGACCTCAACGTCCGATTGCTGCGCGCCGACGGCGCCAGCCTGCCGAAGTATCTGCCGCTGGCCGCCACCATGGGAGCGCAGACGCGCGAGTGGCTGGCCGCGGCGATCCGCGGCGGGCAAATCACCGACGCCCGGCTCAAGCTGCGGGGCGACCTGCGCAACTTCCCGTTCGCCGAGCCGGGCCAGGGGCAGTTCCAGGTCATCGCGCAGTTGCGCAGCGTCACCCTCGCGTTCGCCGAGGGCTGGCCGCCGGTCGAGGAGATCGAGGGCGAACTGCGCTTCGAGGGCCGGCGCATGGACGTGGTAGCGCGCAGCGCACGCATCCTGGGCGTTTCCGTATCGGGGACGCGCGCGGTCATCGCCAGCCTGCGCGCGCCGGTCACGCTGGAAGTCACTGGCGACGCGGCAGGGCCCAGCGACAGATTCCTGGACTACCTTCGGGAGAGTCCGCTGCAGCGCAAGATCGGTGCAATTCCCGAAGGCGTGAACGCCACCGGCAGCGGACGGCTGCAGCTCAAGCTGGAATTGCCGTTTGCCGACCTGTCGAAGACCAGGATCGCGGGCAATTTCCGCTTTGCCGGCAATACGCTGCGCCTGGGCTCGCGCCTGCCGCCGGTAGAGCTGGCCTCCGGTACGCTGGAGTTCGATGAATCCTCGCTTCAGCTGCGAGATGCGGGCGGGCGATTCCTCGGCGGGCCTTTGCGCGTGATCGGCGGGACGCAGCGCGGCGGCGACGTACTGCTCAGCGCAAGCGGGTCCTTCACGGTGGATGGCCTGGGGCCGCTGCTCGAAGAGCGGGCACGCCGCCATCTGCAAGGCGGCGCGCCGTACTCGGGGTCGGTGCGCTTCAGTGCCGGTGCCGGACCCCAGGTCGCAGTGGAGTCCAGCCTGGCCGGCGTGAGCATCGACCTGCCGCCGCCGCTCGGCAAGGCTGCCGAAGAACCAAAATTGCTGCGCGTCTCGCTCCTGCAGGCCGATGGTGTCGAACGCGACCGCCTCAGTTTTTCCTACGGCCAATTGCTGCGCGCGGAGCTGCTGCGGCGCCGGGAAGCGGACGCCATGGTTCTGGAACGCGCCTCGGTGGCGCTCAATCCAGGGGCGGGCGGGCAGTTGCGATTGCCGGCGCGCCCGGACACCACGCTGGTCTACGGTTCGCTGGAGCGCCTGGATCTGGGCCAGTGGCTGGCGCTGCTGGGCGGCAGCGACGACGGCGGCGCGAGTGGGGCCGCGGCCTTTGAACTGAGCGTCGGCACGCTGGACGCGTTCGGCCGGCGCATGCGGGACATCGACATCAAGGCGCGCGTGCAGGGCGGCGGCTGGAGGGCCAGCGTGAATTCGCCGGATATCGCCGGCGACGTGGTGTACGAGACCGCGGGCCGCGGCAGGATGGTGGCGCGCATGGCGCGCTTTGCCGTGCCCGCCGAATCGCCCGGCGTCCAGGCATCGCGCGGCGCGCTTGAATTGCCGGCGCTGGATCTCGCGGCGGACGAGTTCAGCTATCGGGGCAAGCGCTTTGGTCGGGTGGAAATCGTGGCGGAGCAGGACGGTCCCGACTGGCGCATCGACCGGCTGGCGATGCTCAATCCGGAAGGATCGCTCATCGGCAAAGGCCTTTGGCGCACCGGGCCGACGCCCAGCACTTCGCTCAGCTTCAACATCGAGTCGCGCGACGTCGGCAGCTTCCTCGATCGCGTCGGCTATCCAGGGCTGGTGCGCGGCGGCAACGCGAAGATGCAGTCCGCGCTCGCCTGGAACGGCGATCCGACCGCAATCAATTTTGCCAGCCTGTCGGGCGAAATCCGCCTGAATGCCGAGGACGGCCAGTTCCTGGAAATCGAGCCGGGCATCGGCAAGCTCATCTCGCTGATGAGCCTGCAGATGCTGCCGCGGCGCATCACGCTCGATTTCCGCGACGTGTTCTCCAAGGGTTTCCAGTGGGACCGCATCGACGCGACGGCGCAGATTTCGCAAGGCGTGCTGCAGACCCGGGACTTCAAGATGAGCGGTGGCGCCGCGGATGTAGAGATGAAGGGCACGGCCGACCTGGTACGTGAAACGCAGGACCTGCGCGTGCAGGTGGTGCCCAGCCTTGGCGCCGGCGCCGCAACTCTGCTGTGCCTCGCCAACCCCGTGGTCTGCCTGCCGACGCTGCTGGCGGATCGCCTGCTGAAGAACCCGCTCGGGCAGATTTTCGCTTTTGAATATGCCGTCACCGGCGGCTGGGAAGACCCGAAGGTGGCAAAAGTTGCGATTGCGAGCGCGATTCAATCGCCCAAGCCGGGCACCGGAGACTGAAAAGGAACTTGCATGGACACCGACCACCTTCTCGCCACTGCCGATGCCTGCCTGCTCGCGCCCTACGACCTGGAGGCGCGGCGCCTGGACGCGGTATTCGGCGCGCTTGCGCGCCGTCGCGTGGAGCACGCTGACCTGTACTTCCAGTACACGCGCGCCGAGGGCTGGAGCCTGGAAGAAGGCATCGTCAAGTCGGGCAGCTTCTCCATCGAGCAGGGCGTGGGCGTGCGCGCCATCTCGGGCGAAAAGACCGCCTTCGCGTACTCGGATGAGATCAGCATGCGCGCGCTGGAGGATGCGGCCCGCGCGACGCGCGCCATCGCCGCCGCAGGCGGCGGCAAGCAGACCCGGGTGGCGCGCAGGCCCGCTGCGCCGCGGCGCTACGAGCCGCTCGATCCGCTTGCATCGCTCCCCTCAGAGGCGAAGGTGGCGATGCTGGAGAAGCTCGAGCGCCTGTGCCGGGCGAAGGACCCGCGCGTGGCGCAGGTGATGGCGAGTCTCGGCGGCGAATACGAGGTGGTGCTGATCGCGCGCTCCGACGGCGCGCTGGCCGCCGACGTACGCCCGTTGGTGCGGCTGTCGGTGCAGGTGATCGCCGAGCAGGACGGCCGGCGCGAGAGCGGCAGCTCGGGCGGCGGCGGACGCACGGACTACGCGCATTTCACCGACGCAGTGCTCGAGGAGTATGCGCAGCAGGCGGTGCACCAGGCGCTGGTCAACCTGGAGGCCGGCCCGGCGCCGGCGGGCACCATGACCGTGGTCCTGGGACCGGGTTGGCCGGGGATCCTGCTGCATGAGGCGATAGGCCACGGGCTGGAAGGGGATTTCAACCGCAAGGGGAGTTCGGCTTTCGCGGGCCGCATGGGCGAGCGCGTCGCGGCGCCAGGAGTCACTGTGATCGACGACGGCACGCTGCCGCACCGGCGCGGCTCGCTCACCGTGGACGACGAGGGCAACCCGACGCAGCGCACCGTGCTGATCGAGGACGGCGTGCTGCGCGGCTACCTGCAGGACAGCCTGAACGCGCGCCTGATGAAGATGCCGCTCACCGGCAACGGCCGGCGCGAATCCTTCGCGCACCTCACGCTGCCGCGCATGACCAACACCATCATGCTGGCCGGCCCGCACGACCCGCAGGAGATCATCCGCAGCGTGAAGCAGGGCCTGTACGCGGCCAACTTCGGCGGCGGCCAGGTGGACATCACCAACGGCAAATTCGTCTTCTCGGCCTCCGAGTCCTACCTGATCGAGGACGGCCGCGTCACGCACCCGGTGAAAGGCGCCACGCTGATCGGCAACGGCCCGGACGCGCTGACGCGCGTGAGCATGGTCGGCAACGACCTGAAGCTCGATCCGGGCGTGGGCACCTGCGGCAAGGAGGGTCAGAGCGTGCCGGTGGGGGTAGGGCAGCCGACGCTGCGCATCGACGCCTTGACTGTCGGCGGCACTGCATGAG
>JANMSV010000262.1:0-4448 GCA_031389685.1 Betaproteobacteria bacterium | reverse complement strand
GGCCGCGTGGTGGCCACGGTGAGGCTGAAGCCCTCGCCCGGGTAGCGGATTTCCCAGATCTTCCCGTCTTCTTCTTCGCTGTCTACTTCCAGGTCGGACACCGCAGTGCCCAGTACCGGGTCCCAGTTGACCAGCCGCTTGCCGCGGTAGATCAGGCCCTGTTCGTAGAGGCGCACGAACACCTCGACCACGGCGCGCGACATCTTCGCGTCCATGGTGAAATAACCGGCGTTCTGCCCCTCCGTGTCGGCGAACTTCCAGTTGCCCGAGGCGCCCAGGCGCCGCATCTGGCCCATGATGGTGGCGCCGGATTGCTGCTTCCACTCCCATACGCGCCTGACGAATTCTTCGCGGCCGAGGTCATGGCGCGACTTGCCCGCCTCCTGCAGTTGCCGTTCGACGACGATCTGCGTCGCGATGCCGGCGTGGTCCGTGCCCACCACCCAGTTGGTGTTGAAACCGCGCATGCGGTGGTAGCGGATGAGTGCGTCCATCAGCGTCTGCTGGAAGGCGTGGCCCATGTGCAGCGTGCCGGTGACGTTGGGCGGCGGCAACTGGACGCAGTAGGGTGGCCTGGCGCCGCCCTGGTGCGCGAACCAGCCGGCCGACTCCCAGCGCTCATACCAGTGGCGCTCGACCGCGCGCGGATCGAAACTCTTGTCCAGCGGCATGCTCAGCCGCCGGGGGACGCGGGACGTTTTGCGGCGAGCCCGCGTGCCTCGAGTTCGCGCGCCACCGCGGCGCTCACCGCCTGGCGCAGCACGCCGCGCAGCGCGGCCAGAGTGCCGTCAAGGTCCTTCTCGAGGCGCGCCAGCACCGCGCGCTCCAGCTCGAGCGCCAGCGCTTCGACCGCAGGCGCTCCGGGATCGACGATCTCGGTGAGCACCGGCACGTCCTCTGCCGCGCCGGGCGCGGCCTCCGCATGGCGCTTGAACAGGGCGTCCACGCGCTGCACCAGAGGGTCGAGGTCTTTACTCACGGCGCGCGCTCCCGGCGAGGTCATGGTCGGCGATGCGGTATCCGCGATCGCGGTAATAGCGGTAGCGGCTGCGCGCCTCCTCGCGCTCGGGGCCCTCGAGCGCCACCACCTCCAGCAGGCGCTCGAAGCGCTCGAAGGCGGGCGGAGTCCCGGCGGCGAGGTTGAGAAGCACGTCGCAGCGCGCGGCAGCCGCGGGTTCGTCGCCGATCAGCACCGGGGTTTGCCCGGCGATCGGGTCATGCATCGAGCAATGAGGCACGAAGCCGGTCGCCGGCCAGGTCCAGAGCATGCGGTCGATGCGCTGCGCGGTATCGGCGTCGGGCGCGTAAATCAGCACCCGCTTGCCCTGCGCCAGCGCCTTGCCGGCGAGCCGGCAGGCCACCTGCAGACGATCCTCGGCGTTGAAATAGAAATCGATACCGGTCATCGCCCTGCGCGATGCATGACGAACCTCACGAGCAAGGGCACCGGCCGTCCCGTGGAGCCCTTCTCCCGGCCGCTTTTCCACGCCGTGCCGGCAATGTCCAGGTGCGCCCAGCGCAGCTTGCGTGCGAAGCGCGACAGGAAACATGCCGCGGTCACGCTGCCGGCCGGCCGCCCGCCGATGTTGGCCATGTCCGCGAAGTTGGAGCGCAACTGCTCCTGGTAGTCCTCCCAGAGCGGCATGCGCCACACCCGGTCCCAAGCGTCGTCGCCGGCCGCGCTTAGCTGCTCGGCGAGCTTCTCGTCGTTGGCGAACAGCCCGGTCGCGATATGGCCCAGCGCAATCACGCAGGCGCCCGTCAGCGTAGCGATGTCCACCACCGCGTCCGGCTGGAAGCGCTCGACGTAGGCGAGCGCATCGCAAAGAACCAGCCGGCCCTCGGCGTCGGTATTGAGGATCTCGACGGTCTGGCCGGACATCGATTTCACTACGTCCCCGGGCCGCGACGCGGCGCCCCCAGGCATGTTCTCGCAGGCTGCGATCACGCCAATCACGTTGACCGGCGCCTTCATCCCGGCAAGCGCGCGCAAGGTCCCAAGGACGCTGCCCGCACCGGACATGTCGAATTTCATCTCGTCCATTTCGCCGGCCGGCTTGAGCGAGATGCCGCCCGTGTCGAACGTGATGCCCTTGCCGACGAGCACCAGGGGCTTGTTCTTCTTCGCGCCGCCCGCATAACGCAGCACGATCAGCTTGGGCGGCTGGTGCGAGCCCCGGGTGACCGCAAGCAGGGCGCCCATGCCGAGGCGTTCCATGTCGCGGCGCTCGAGTACTTCGAGGCCAAGCTTGTACTGGCGCGCCAGCTTGCCCGCTTCCTCGGCCATGTAGGAGGGCGTGCAGATATTGGGCGGCAGGTTGCCCAGCGTTCGCGCCAGATCGACGCCTTCGGCCGTGGCCGCAGCCTCCCGCAGCGCCGCCTGCGCCTGCAGGGTTACCGGCCCGCCATGCAATGCCAGCGTGACCGCGCCGAGCGCGGGCGGTGGAGCCTTCTTTTGCGTCTTGAGCTGGTCGAAACGATAGAACACGTCGCGCAGGCCCAGCACGCTCTGTCGCACGTTCCAGGGCACGGCACGGCGTCCCGCCTTCAACTCGAGGAAGTACATGACCGAATCCCGGGCCCCAAGCGCCTTCAATGCGGTCGCCGCGCCGCGCACGGCGTCCCTGAACGCGGTTTCCGCGAACTCCTTGTGCTCGCCCAGGCCAACCAGCAGGACGCGCTCGGCGGCCAGGCCGGCCACCTTGTGCAGGAGCAGCGTCGAACCCGCCTTGGCGCTCAGGTCGCCGTGGGCCAGCACTTCGCGCAAGCGTCCGCCTGCGGCGCGATCCGCGGCCAGCGCGGCCTGTGTCAGTACCGGCGCCGCAGTGCCGCGCGCCTTGTAGGCCCCGAGCACCAGGCACCCGGTCTTCGCGCTCGCGGGCGCCAGCGCCCGTATGCTAAATTCCACCGGATTCTCCCCTGAAAAGAGCACTTCAAGTATCGCATGATCTTTCTCCGCGCGCTGCTGCGCGAGTTCGGGCAACTTGCAACGGCGGTGTTCCTGACGCTGTTCCTGATCGCGCTTACCACGCAGCTGGTCAGGCTGCTCGGAAAGGCGGCGGGCGGCAAAATTCCGTCGGACGCGGTGGTCGCGTTTCTGGGCTTCTTCGCGCTCAATGCGCTGCCGGTGCTGTTGTCGCTGACGCTGTTCATCGCAGTGCTGCTTACCGTCGCGCGCAGCTACCGCGATTCAGAGATGGTGATCTGGTTCAGTTCCGGCCTGTCGCTCGCGGCCTGGATTCGGCCAGTGCTGTTGTTCGCCCTGCCGCTGGTGACCGTAATCGCCGCGCTGACCCTGGTGATCGCGCCCTGGACGGTGCAGATGGCCGAGAAGTACCGGAGCCAGGTGGACGCGCGCGACGACGTGTCGCGCGTGGATCCGGGCGTGTTCGGTGAATCGCGCTCCCGGGATCGTGTGTTTTTCGTCGAATCGGTGACCGGCGATCGCGCCACCGTGCAGAACGTGTTCATCAATTCCGTGCAGCACGGGCGCAACGGCGTGATGTTCAGCAAGACAGGCACCGTGGAGACGGCGCCCAACGGAGACCGCTATATCGTGCTGCTCGACGGCCGGCGCTACGAGGGCGTGCCCGGCGAGGCCGAATACCGCGTGATGGACTTCCAGCGCTACGCGGCGCGCGTCGAATCCGCGACCGGGGAAGAGCCTGCGCCCACGCACAAGAGCCTGTCGACGCTGGCGCTGCTGCAGCATCCCAGCGACATCAACCGCGCCGAGCTGCTGTGGCGCATCGGCGTGCCGTTGTCGGCGTTGATCCTGGCGCTGCTCGCGATCCCGATGAGTTTCGTCAATCCGCGCGCCGGCCGATCGATCAACCTGCTGTTCGCGCTGTTCACCTACCTCGTGTACTCGAACCTGCTCACGGTGAGCCAGGCGCGGGTGGCGCAGGGCAGGCTCGATTTCTCCGTCGGTTGGTGGCTGGTGCATGCAGTGATGCTCGCCGCCGTGATCGTGCTGTTCATCCGTCGCACCTCGCTGCGGTGGCTGAAATTCTCGAACTGAAATCATGTCCGCAACCAGCCCCACCCTGAACCGTTACCTCGCGCGCGAGGTCATCGGCGCGGTGGGCTTCATCCTGCTCGGCTTCCTGGGGTTGTTCGCTTTTTTCGACCTGCTCGCCGAATTTCGCGACCTGGGCAGAGGCGAGTACCAGCTGCGGCAGGTTTTCGCCTTCGTGCTGCTGTCGACGCCGACGCACGCCTATGAGCTGTTCCCCGTGGCGGTGCTGATCGGCACGCTGTACGTCCTCGCGCAGCTGGCGAACAACTCGGAATTCACCGTGATGCGCGCCGCCGGCATGTCGCCGGGGCAGGCCGGTTGGATGCTGTGCAAGGTCGGGCTGCTGTTCGCCGTCGCGACGTTTTGCATCGGCGAATGGGTGGCGCCCGCAGCGGAGGAGGCGGCGCAGCAGGTGCGCCTGCGGGCGCTG
>JANMSV010000260.1:0-16155 GCA_031389685.1 Betaproteobacteria bacterium | reverse complement strand
GAGCTGCGGCGCCACGTGGCGCAGCCAAAGCTATGACCATGCTTGTCCTGCTCAATCACATCCCGGTGCTTCCCGAGGCGCTGCTGCTGGCCGGCGCCTGCGTGCTGATGATCGTGGACCTGACCGTGAAGGACCAGGAGCGCCGCACGAGCTTCGTCCTGGCGCAGCTCATCCTGCTGGCCTGCGCGGCGGCCACGCTGTTCATCCTGTGGGTCGATGGCGGCAGGAGCCTGCTGCTGTTTGACCGATCGTTCCTGTCCGACCCCATGTCGGGGGTGCTGAAGCTGGTGGCCTACGGCGCGGTGTCCGCGGCGTTGGTCTACTCGCGCCGCTACCTGCTCGACCGGGGCCTGCTGCGCGGCGAGTTCCTTACGCTGTTGCTGTTCGCGCTGCTCGGCATGATGGTGATGATCAGCGCCAACAGTTTCCTTACCGTGTACCTGGGCCTGGAGCTGCTGTCGCTGTGCCTGTATGCCCTGGTGGCGCTGAACCGCGACTCCGCGGCGTCCACGGAGGCGGCGATGAAATACTTCGTGCTGGGGGCCCTGGCATCCGGACTGCTGCTGTACGGCATGTCGATGATCTACGGGGCCACTGGCACGCTGGTGATCTCCGAGGCCGCGGCGCGTGCGGCCAGCCTGACCGCCGAATCGGGCAGTGCGCGCGTGCTGCTGGTGTTCGGCCTGGTGTTCGTGGTGTCCGGACTCGCCTTCAAGCTGGGCGTGGTGCCCTTCCACATGTGGATCCCGGACGTCTACCAGGGCGCCAGCACCGCGGTCACCCTGGTCATCAGCACCGCGCCCAAGCTCGCCGCCTTTGCCATGGCCATCCGGCTGCTGGTGAACGGGCTGCCCGCGCTGGCGGTGGAGTGGCAGCAGATGTTGGTGGTCCTCGCGGTGTTGTCGATGGCCATCGGCAACCTTACCGCCATCGCGCAGACCAATCTGAAGCGCATGCTGGCCTACTCGACCATCGCGCACATGGGCTTCATGCTGCTCGGCCTGCTGTCGGGCGTGGTCGGCGGCAACCGTCTGAACGCGGTCGACGCCTACGGCGCGGCGATGTTCTATACGGTGGTCTATGTGCTGATGTCGCTGGGCGCTTTCGGCGTGCTGCTGCTTCTGTCGCGTGCCGGTTTCGAGTGCGAGCGGCTGGAGGATATGAAGGGGCTGAACCGCCGCGATCCCTGGCTCGCCTTCCTCATGCTGGTGCTCATGTTCTCGCTGGCGGGCGTGCCGCCGACCGCGGGCTTCTACGCCAAATTCGCGGTGCTCTCGGCAGCGGTGCAGGCGGGGCAGATCTGGCTGGCGGTGACGGCGGTGGTGTTCTCGCTGATCGGCGCCTTCTACTACCTGCGCATCGTCAAGCTGATGTATTTCGATGAGCCTGCGCAGGGCTTGAGTTCGGCGGGGCAGCCTGGCGGCGCCCGGTGGCTGCTCTCGGCCAACAGCCTCGCGCTCCTTGTCATTGGCATCCTGCCGCAGACCCTGATGTACATGTGCCTCGAAGCCATCAAGTACTCCCAGTAGTGCGCAAGGACCCGAGCGAGACTAACCGCAGGCACCGGTGTAGCCGCAGGCGCTGCACCAGTCGCAGCCGTCCTTGCGGATCAGCGTGCGGCTGCCGCACTCCGGGCACTTCGCGCCCTGCATCACCGGCGCGCGCCCCGCGCCCGGAGCTTCGAGAACGCCCATGCGCTGCTGCGGCACGCCGTCCTCGTCGAGGATGCCGAGCATCGCGTAGCGGTGCAGCACCAGGCGCGCCAGGTAGGACACGGTGGAGGGCCAGGTCCGCTGTTTCTTCGCGCCGGGCACAAAGGCCATGAAGTCGCCCAGCGGCTCGGCGAAGTCGAGCAACTTCTTCAGCTTCATGCCGATCCAGGCCGGGTCGACGACGCGCATGTCGAGCGAAAGCAGCTTGCACAGGCCGTCCAACTCGCGCGGGTACTCGCCGGAGAGCCACACGGAGTAGGGGCGGGTCGTCCCGTCGGGCAGCGCAATCTCCTTCAACCCGAGGACGAAATCATCGCCGGTGCGCGGATTGAGAACGTCCACCGTCCACGACATTGTGCCGTCCGTGCCGGTCTTGGGTTCCTTCAGGCTGAACATCGCGTCCATCACCGGCGTGACGCTGGCGAAGGCATCGACCTGGCTCTCCCCAGCCAGGCCACCCAGCTGCTCCACGCGCCAGCGCACCAGTTGCGCGAATGCAGAAACCACCGAAGGCATGCGGCGCCTCTCGCCGTGCGGCGGAAACGCCATGTCGAAGGCATCCTCCCCGGTGGTGCGGGCAAGCGTATCGAGCTTGAGGCGCAGCCAGCCTGGGTCGTCGGCGCGCATGTCCATGGACAGAGTTTTGGCTACGGCACCCAGACCGCGCGGCTGCTCGCTGCCGTTGACCCACACCTCGAAGGCGTGCGGACTGCCGTTCCCGGACTCGCCGACGAATACCGCGAAATGGTGCCGCGGATGTTCGATCATGTAGGTCCAGGACAGGTTGCCGGAGGCGAATTCCGGCCGGCCCGGCCAGCGCAGGCTTAACAGTACGGGTTCGGGCAGCGTCTTGATGCGGATGCGGCGATTGACGTCGTCTTCGACGAAATCCTGCGGCGACTCCACGGACAGCACCGAGCCGAGCACCTTGTTGGGGCGGTAGGTGGCGAGGCCCTTCAGCCCGGACTTCCACGCCGCGAGGTACAAGTCCTTGAATTCGCCGTAGGGATAGTCCTCAGGCACATTCACCGTCTTCGAAATGCTGGTGTCGACGTACGGCGCCACCGCCGCGACCATGCGCTCGTGCGCCTGCGCACTCAGCTCGAGCGCCGTCACAAAATAGTCGGGCAGCTGCTCCATCTGCCCGCCGGCCGCCTTGTAGCGCCGCCATGCGTGGTCCTCGACCGGGAATTCCTGCAGGCTGCCGTCGGCCATGCGCTTCTTGCGCGTATAAGTCCAGGAAAACGGCGGCTCGATGCCGTTCGAGGCGTTGTCGGCAAAAGCAAGGCTGATGGTGCCGGTCGGGGCGATCGAAAGCAGGTGGCTGTTGCGGATGCCGTGTGCGCGCACCTGCGCCTTGATGTCCTCGGGCAGGCGCGCGGCGAAGCTGGTTCCCGACAGGTACAGGTCGGCATTGAACAGGGGGAACGCGCCGCGCTCCTGCGCCAGTTCGGCCGAGGCGCAATAGGCGCGGTCGCGCATCGCTGCCGAGATGCGGGCCGCCATGGCGCGCGCGCTGTCGCTGTCGTAATGCAGGCGCAGCATGATGAGCGCGTCGCCCAGCCCGGTGAACCCGAGGCCCACGCGGCGCTTGGCCATCGCTTCGCGGTGCTGCGCTTCAAGCGGCCAGGCGGTTACCTCGAGCACGTTGTCCAGCATGCGCACCGCCACTTCGACCACCTTGCCGAAGCCTGCGAAATCGAACGCCGCGTTCACGCCGAAAGCCTCGCGCACGAAGCGCGTCAGGTCGATCGATCCGAGGCAGCAGCAACCGTAGGGCGGCAGCGGCTGCTCGGCGCAGGGATTGGTGGCCTCGATGGTCTCGCAGTAATTCAGGTTGTTGTCTCGGTTCATGCGGTCGAGGAACAGGATCCCCGGCTCGGCATGGTCGTAGGTCGAGCGCATGATCTGGTCCCACAACGAGCGCGCTGCGATCCTGCGGTAAACCCAGAGCCCGTCCGCGCGCTGGTGGACGCCCGCGCTTGGCCAGGGCTTCGCCTTGTGCACCAGTTCGACTTCGAGGTCGCCCTCCACTGCCTGCATGAAGGCGTCGGTGACGCCCACCGAAACGTTGAAATTCGCCAGATCGCCCCGGTCCTTGGCGTGGATGAATTCCTCCACGTCCGGGTGGTCGCAGCGCAGCACGCCCATTTGCGCGCCGCGGCGCGCGCCGGCCGACTCCACGGTCTCGCAGGAGCGGTCGAACACACGCATGTAGGACACCGGGCCGCTGGCGCGCGAACGCGTGCCCTTGACTTCCGCGCCCTTGGGGCGGATCGAGGAGAAGTCGTAGCCCACGCCCCCGCCGCGCCGCATGGTTTCGGCGGCCTCCTGCAATGCGGTGTAGATGCCGGGCTTGCCGTCCACGATCTCCGAGATCGAGTCGCCGACCGGCTGCACGAAGCAGTTGATCAGCGTCGCCTGCAGCTGCACGCCGGCGGCGGAATTGATGCGCCCGGCGGGGATGAAGCCGTCTTCCAGCGCCTGCTGGAAGCGCCGTTCCCAATGGGCGCGCCGTGCTTCGGGCTCGGCCTGGGCGAGGGCGCGTGCGACCCGGCGGCGCACCTCGGCGACGGAAGTCTCGGAGCCCTTGGCGTACTTCTCCAGCAGGGCGTCGCGGCAGATGGCTTGCGGCGCAATGGGCGGTGCGATTGTGGACGTGGACATGACTGTCGTGGACCTGCAGAAAGCTGCTTATTTATACAGTATTGTGGCGCCAAAGTGCCGGGGCCGCAAGCGCCGTTCAGGCACCCGCTTGCACGGCCGGGCCGGCCGGCGGCAGCGCCTCGCGCTGCTGGCGCGCGCGCTTCAGGGCGTCGGCAATTTCGCTGTGTCCCATGCGCAGCGCCAGTTCCACCGCGGTGTCGCCGTCGCGCGTGGCCTGCGCCGGGTCGGCGCCGTTGCTCAGGAACATCTCCACCATCTGGGGGTTGCCTTTCATCGCGGCGTAGGCGAGCGGCGTATAGCCGTTGTCGTGGTGCAGGTTCGGGTCGAAGTTCATCGACAGCACCTTCTGCCCGTACGCCAGGTTGTTCTTTTCGACGGCGTAGAACATGGCGCGCACGCCCTCCGGGCTCTTTTCCTTCGGCTTGGGCTCCAGCCCGGTGGGCAGGAGCTTGACCACGGTGTTGATGAGCGAGATGCCGATCAGCGCCACCAGGGCGAGCAGCAGCGGGACTTTGGAGATGCTGAATCGCTCCGCGACCTGGTCGGGAAGGTTGGCGCCGAGAATCAGCAGCACCATGGCGACGAAGAAGAAGAACTTCAGGTACAGGAACAGGCCGATGAGCACCGCGCTGCCGAGCGCGGCGATCAGGTAGTCGTGGTTGATGCCCAGTTCCGCGATGGTTGCGGCGGGAAGATTGGCGAACACGGCGGTGAGCGCGATCAGGCTGAACAGCGCCACTTCCTTGATCCGCATTCTGGTCAGGAGGTCGTCTTTTTCGACTCTACTCTGGAATACCGCCACGGCGTCTCCCGGGAAACTTCTGCGCAGGCGGAATTCTCGGCGCTCCGTTGCGCGCTTGCAAGAGGCGCGCGCGTAGAATGCCGATCAGATGTCGAAAGCGTTCGTCAAGGAGTCCGAGTCCGAGGAGACGCCGGCGCCCGACGCGCCGACGCCGCGCAGGAACTACATCACGCCTGCGGGCTACGCGCGCCTGAAGTCCGAGTTGAAGGCGCTGGTGGAACTCGAGCGGCCCGAGGTGGTGCGCACCGTCGCCTGGGCCGCGTCCAATGGCGACCGCTCGGAGAACGGCGACTACCTCTACGGCAAGAAGCGGCTGCGCGAAATTGATCGTCGCGTGCGCTTCCTCATCAAGCGGCTGCAGAACGCCGCAGTGGTGGACAATGCGGGCCGCGAGGGCGAACAGGTGTTCTTCGGCGCGTGCGCGCGCGTGCGCGGCAAGTCCGGCGCAGAGAGAGTGGTGACGATTGTCGGCGCGGATGAGGTCGATGCGGCGCGCGGGCGCGTGTCCTGGTTCTCGCCGGTCGCCAGTGCGCTGCTCAAGGCGCGCGTCGGCGACGTGGTCCGCCTCGACACGCCGGGCGGGGCGGACGAACTGGAGATCCTGGACGTGCAGTACTTACCGATCGACTGATCACCGGCTGTTCGAGGAACTCCGCGACTTGCTGAAAAAGGCCTAGCGCCCTATTTAAAATCGCCGGCGGTGGTCACCGCAAGCCGCCCGGTGTCCAGGTGCCGGCGCAGCGCGTCGCGCACCTGCTCCGGCGTGAGCGCGGCGATGCGCCGCTCCAGGTCGGAGTCCCAGGCGAAGGTTCGACCGAGGAACAGGTAGCTCGCCAGCCGCGCACTGAGCGTTTCGTCGCGCGTGCGCGCCAGGCGCCGCGCCTCGAGCAGGCCGCTCTTCGCAGTCGCCACCTCGTCGGCGCCGAAACCCTCGCGTAGCGCGCGCGCGAGCTCTTCGCGCACCGCTAGTTCCACGCGCTGCTTGTTCTGCGGCGCGAAAATGGCCGAGACCCAGAAATTGGCGGACTCGTCCTGCGGGCTGGCGCTGAACCAGCTGTAGGTGCTGTAGGACAGTCCTTCCTTCTCGCGCACGCGATCCGGCAGTCGCGCGCTGGAGGAGCCCCCCAGCAGGTAATTGCCCAGCACCATGGCCGGAAAGTCCGGGTGGTCGTCGCGCATGCGCAGGTTGAGCCCCGCGCGCAGCACGGCGTTGGCCTTGTCCGGGGTGCGCAATTCGCGCTCGAGCGCCGGGCGATCGAAGTAACGGCTCGGGATGCGCGCGTAGGGGGCGGGGTTCTTCCACCCCCCGAACAGTTCCTCGACCAGCCTGGCCAGCGCCGCGGGATCGAAATCCCCGGCTGCCGCAAAGTCCGCGCCGGTCGCGCCGACCAGTTCCGTGTGGCAGCGCCGCGCGTCCGCGAGCGTCGCCGAATTCAACTCGGCGATACGCTCTTCCAGCGACAGCGTGTACAGCCAGTGCCCTCTGGGGTAGGGCTGCAGGTAGCGCTGCAGCTCTTCCTCGGCACGCGCCGCCGGGTCGCTGCGCTGCGCTTCGGCGCTGGTCAGCGCGCTCCTCTTCAACTCCTCGAATTCGGCGGCCGGAAATGCCGGCTCGCGCAGCACCTCGGCCACCAGGCGCAGCGTTTCCTCGAGGTGTTCGCGCCGTGTCTGCAGCGTCGCGCCCGCCGCGCTCACCGAGACGGTGGCCTGGAGCCGGTCGAAGGCGTCGCGCAGTTCGGCACGCGAGTGCTGTTTCGTGCCGCGCATCAGCATGTCGCCGGCGAGCGAGCAGGCGGTGCTGCGCCCTGCGGTGCTTTTTTCGTCGCCCCAGTGCAGGCTGAGCTTCGCCACCACCGTGGCGCCGCGCGTGCGCTTGGCGAGCAAGGCCGTGCGCAGGCCGTTGGCCAGTACACGGCGCTGCAGGCGGGATTCGATGTTCTGCGGCGAGGGGTCGAAGGCTTCGCCGGCCTCCAGCGCTTCGCTGCTCTGGTAGCCCTCCAGCGCCGCCTGCAGGTCCGGCGTGGCCGGGATCTGCGCTCGCTCGGGCTGCGCCGTGGGCACGAACTGCCCCAGCACGCGGTTGGCCGGTTTGAGGTAAGCCTCGGCCACGCGCTGCACGTCGGCCAGGTTCACGGCGCGCAGGCGGTCGCGGTACAGGTAGAACAGGCGCCAGTCGCCCACCGCGTGGTACTCGCCCAGCGCGTTCACCAGCTCGCGCCCGTCCTGGCGCGCCTTGTCCATCTCATTGAGCAGCGCGGTGCGCGCGCCCGCGAGCTCGTCTTGCCGGATCGGATCGCGCCGTACGCCGTCGAGCGTCGCGAGCAGCGCCTCGCGCGCGGCATCCAGCGAGCCGTCCTTGGGCACGCCGGCGCCGAAGTAGACGTAGCCCGGGTCGCGCAGGGCGCGCTCGCCGCCCCAGATCCAGCTCGCCAGACCCTTCTGCACCAGCGCCTGGTGCAGGCGCCCCTGCGGTGCACGGCGCAGGGCCTCCACCAGCAAGTCGACCGCGGCGTAGTCCGGGTGCCCGGCGGCGGGCACGCGGTACAGCGCGGCGACGATCGGCGTGTCCCCGGTACGGCGCAGCGTGACCGAGCGCTCGCCGTCCTGCGTCGGCTCGACCGTATACAGCGAGGGCAACACGCGTGAGGGGCGCGGGAGCGGGCCGAAATGCTGTTCCACCAGCGCGAGCGTGCGCCGCTCGTCGAAGCGGCCGCCGACGATCAGCAGCGCGTTGTCGGGCTGGTACCAGGTGCGGTAGAAGGCCTGCAGCCGCTCGATCGGCACCGATTCGATGTCCGAGCGCGCGCCGATGATGGCATTGCCATAGTTGTGCCAGGCGTAGGCCAGGCGCTGCATGCGCTGGAACAGCACGCCGCTGGCGCTGTTCTCGCCCATCTCGAACTCGTTGCGCACCACCGACATTTCGCTGTCGAGGTCCGCCTTGCGGATGAAGGAGCGCAGCATGCGGTCGGCCTCCATCCCCAGCGCCCAGTCAAGATTCTCCGCGGAGGCCGGCAGCGTCTCGAAGTAATTGGTGCGGTCCTGGGAGGTGGTGCCGTTCCAGCGCGCCCCGCGGCGGGTGAACTCCAGCTTGAGGTCCGGGTGGTTCTTCGAACCCTTGAACAGCATGTGCTCGAGCAGGTGCGCCATGCCCTTCTCCCCGTAGCCCTCGTGGCGCGACCCGACGAGGTAGGTGATGTGCACGGTGACCGTGTCGGCGCTGGCATCGGGCACCAGCAGGACGCGCAGGCCGTTGTCCAGGCGGTACTCGGCGACGCCTTCGACTTCGGCCACCTTTTGCGGCAGCCCGGCGCCGAGCGCGGGCAGCGCGAGGCACAGCAGCAGGAAGGTGAAGAGTCTTTTCATCGGGATCGGCGCGGGCTAGGATTTTGGCTCGGGACCGAGCTTCTTGTATTCCTCGCGCATGCAATCGCGCAGCACCGTGCCTTGCTTGCCCTTGCAGGCCACGAGCACGATGTCGCGCCGCTCCATGATCATGAAGTAGCGCTCCTCGCAGCGCGCCGGGTCGCGGTTGTTCCTGCACAGCTCGCGGGCCATGCAGGTTCGTTGCTCGGCGTGGGGCTCTAGGCGGCAGGTGCGCGCGGCCTCGCGGAATTGCTCGCGGCCGGCCTGGGCGTAAAGCGTTGTGGAGGCGGCAAGCAGCAGCGCGCCGACGAACCCGGCGCGCGTCATCCCAGCTGCTTCAGCAGGGTGTCGGCGTCGCTGACTTCGAATTTGCCGGGGGCTTCGACGTTGAGCTGCCTGACGATGCCATTCTCGACCAGCATCGAGCAGCGCCGCATGCGCAGGCCCATGCCGCCCGCGCTGGAATCCAGCTCCAGCCCCAGCGCCCTGGTCCACTGGCCGTTGCCGTCGCCCAGCATGCGGATCTTGCCGTCGGCCTTCTGGTCGCGGCCCCACGCGGCCATGACATAGCCGTCGTTGACCGCAACGCACCAGAGTTCGTCGACTTTCAGTTGCTTGAACTTGTCGTAGCTGGCCAGATAGCCTGGCAGGTGCTTGCCGGAGCAGGTCCATGTAAAGGCGCCGGGGAGTCCGAAGATCGCGACGCGCTTGCCCTGCAGCAGCTCCGCAACTTTTACCTGCCCGGGGCGCACCGGGCAGTGGTTTTCGTCGCTATAGCCGACGGACTCGAACAGCACGCCGTCCGGTACGCGGTCACCGACTTTGATGCTCATCACGGCTTCCTTCTGGTGGGATTGTGTGTACTGCGACGATAATAGCGTGCCTGAGTTCAATTTTTCAAAGGAGGTTCATATGCAGCGCACAGGCTCGGCAGTCTGGAAGGGCGGGCTCAAGGACGGCAACGGGCAGGTCTCGACGGGCAGCGGCGGCCTCTCATCCGCCGCCTACACATTCGCGAGCCGCTTCGAGTCCGGCGGCAAGACCGACCCCGAAGAGCTGATCGCGGCGGCGCATGCCGCCTGTTTCTCGATGGCGTTCTCCGGGCAGCTCGGGCAGGCCAGCCTGAAGCCCGAACGCATCGCCACCACCGCCAAGCTGACGCTGGAGAAGACCGACGCCGGAATGACGGTGACGGCGATCCACCTGGCCGTGAAGGCGAAGGTGCCCGGCGCCGATCGGGCGGCGTTCGACAAAGCTGCCAACAACGCCAAGGCGGATTGCCCGATCTCGCGCCTGCTCAACGCCAAGATCACGATGGAGGCGGTGCTCGAGTAGGCTCTCAGCCAGGCTGCAGCGCCGCGCGCCGCCCGCGCTCCACGTCCAGCCCGGCGAGCAGCACCAGGCCGACGACGAAATACACCCCCACGGCGAGGATGCCGAGGCGGTGGTTGCCCTCGAAGATCCAGGTGACGGCGCCGTAGGTGAGCGGGCCAAAAATCGACGCGGCCTTCACCGCGAGGCCCCACAGGCCGAAGAATTCCGCCTCGCGCGTGCGCGGCGCAAGGTAGCCGATGATGGCGCGCCCAGCGGCCTGCGACGAGCCCATGCACAGTCCGGCGAGATTGGCGGCGACCCAGAAGGTGGGCGCGTCCTCGGCGACGTAGGCGGTGGCGATCATCACGATCCAGCCCGCCAGGATCAGCGCCATGGCGCGCACGTGGCCGATCGCGTCCTGCAGGTAGCCGAAGCCGAAGGCGCCGATCGCGGCCGTGACGTTGACCACGAGGATCAGGACGATGGTCTGCGTCTGGGTGAACTTCATCGCCTCCTGCGCGTAGATGGCGGCGAGCGCGATCACCGCCATGATGCCCGCCTGGTAGAACAGGATGCAGACGAGGAACCGGCGCAGGTCGCGGTACTGCTGCGCGCGGTGCAGGGTGTCGAGGACCCGCGTCCACGCTTTTCCATCGCGCGTCTGCGCCTGGGCGCGTTCCTTCAGGAACAGGAAGGTCGGCGCGGCGCACAGCGCGAACACCACCGCGGTGATCACCATCGTCACGGGCACGAACTGGGCGCCGGTCTGACCCTCGCCCTGCGCCCAGGTGATGTAGAGGAGCGATATGCCGAGGGACACGAGGCCGCCCAGGTAGCCGAAGGCCCAGCCCCAGCCCGAGACGCGCCCCATGGACTTCGAGTCGGCGAGCTCGGGCAGGAACGCCGCGATCAGGTTCTCGCCGGTGGCGAAGAAGAAGTTGGAGAGCACGATCAGGACGACCGCGAGTGCCATGACGCCGGGGCCGGTGAAGTAGAGCGCCGCGGTGAAGCCCACGCAGCCGACCGTGGCGTAGAGCAGCAGGCGCTTTTTCGCCGCGTGCGCGTCGGCCCAGGCGCCCAGGAGCGGCGCCGACAGCAGCACGGCGAGGTAGGACACCGACAGGGCGGCGGTCCACGCGAAGGTGGCCCAGGGCGCCTTGCCCGCGACCACCCCGACGAAGTAGGCGCTGAATACCGCGGTGATCACTACCGTGGTGTATCCCGAGTTGGCGAAGTCGTACATGCTCCAGGCCCACACTTCACGCAGTTTCACCTCGGGGGCGAGGGCGCTGGCTCTCTGCATGCCGCATTCTAGCGTTATAGTGTTCGCGCTCATGGCCCAGGCCGCCCCCAAGCCCGTCGCCGAACACCGGCTGACGCTCGCAGAAATCCTCGACTGGCTGGTCGCGGACGGCGCGGCCGCGCGCGAGCCGGCCGAGGAGCTGAAGAAGGAGCGCCGCTACTGGCGCGGCGCGCAGCATCCGCTGACGCTGGTCGCGGAAGCGGGCTGGAAGGACCTGCGCGCGCCGCACAAGCCGCTGACGCTGGAGGCGCTGGCCGAGTGGCTGGCGCAGCGCGTCGGCCTGGAGTACCTGCACATCGACCCGCTTAAGATCAATTTTTCCGTGGTCACGGAAGTGATGTCGAGCGCCTACGCCACGCGTTTTCGCATCCTGCCGGTGGAGCTGAACGCGAAGGAGGCGGTGATCGCCACTGCCGAGCCCTACGTGCGCGAATGGGAACCCGAAATCGCGCGCCTGGCGCACCGCGAGATCCGGCGCGTGCTCGCCAACCCGGTGGCGATCGAGCGCTGCCAGGTCGAGTTCTACAGCCTGGCGAAGTCGATCAAGGGCGCCAACCGCGGCGCCGGCGGATCCTCGGGGCTGTCCAACCTGGAGCAGCTGGTCGAGCTGGGCAGCGCCAACAAGTCCCTCGATGCCAACGACGCGCACGTCGTCAAGGTGGTGGACTGGCTCTGGCAATATGCTTTTGAGCAGCGTGCGAGCGATATCCACATCGAGCCGCGGCGCGAAGCCGGGCTGGTGCGCTTTCGCATCGACGGCGTGCTGCACCAGGTGTACCAGATTCCCGCGTCGGTGCTGGCGGCGATGACCAGCCGCATCAAGATCCTCGGCCGCATGGACGTGGTGGAGAAGCGCCGCCCGCAGGACGGGCGCATCAAGACGCGCACGGCCGACGGTGACGAAGTCGAGCTGCGCCTCTCGACGCTGCCCACCGCGTTCGGCGAGAAGCTGGTGATGCGCATCTTCGATCCCGAGGTGCTGGTGCGCGACTTCCGCGAGCTGGGCTTCTCGGACGAGGACCACAAGCGCTGGAACGAGATGACGGCGCGGCCCAACGGCATCGTGCTGGTGACCGGGCCCACCGGTTCGGGCAAGACGACCACGCTTTACTCGACGCTCAAGAGCCTCGCCACGCCCGAAGTGAACGTGTGCACCATCGAGGACCCGATTGAAATGGTCGAGCCCGCGTTCAACCAGATGCAGGTGCACCAGGCGATCGATCTCGGCTTTGCCGAGGGGGTGAGGGCGCTGATGCGCCAGGATCCCGACATCATCATGGTGGGCGAGATCCGCGATCTGGAAACCGCCGAAATGGCGGTGCAGTCGGCCCTGACCGGCCACCTGGTGCTCTCCACCCTGCACACCAACGATGCGCCCAGCGCGGTCACGCGGCTGCTCGAACTGGGCATCGCGCCCTACCTGCTCAACGCCACGTTCAACGGCGTGATGGGCCAGCGGCTGCTGCGCACGCTGTGCCCGCACTGCAAGCAGTCCGCGGAACTCAACCGCGCCGAGGACCAGGCGGCCTGGGACGCGCTGGTGTCGCCGTTCAAGTCGACGCGTCCGGCGAGCGTCTACAAGCCGGTCGGCTGCCTTGAATGCCGCATGACCGGGTTCCTGGGGCGCGTCGGCATCTACGAGACGCTGCTGCACACCCCGGCGATCAAGCAGATGATCACCGCCGGCGCCGAGCTCGCCAAGGTGCGCGAGCAGGCGATGAAGGAAGGCATGAAGCCGCTGCGCGTGAGCGGCGCGATGAAGGTGGCCGCCGGCCTCACCACCATCGACGAGGTGCTCAAGGTGGCGCCGCCGGTGCGCGACGGCACCGGCTGAGGGATTACGGCGTGGACTGGACGCTGCTGACCGAAGCTCTGTTGCTGATCGCGGCGGCCGGCATCGTGTCCACGGCGTGGATGCAGGCGCGATTGCGCGATCGGCGCGCCTCGCGCGCCCTGCGCATCAGCGAGGAGCGGTTCCGCAAGCTCACCGCGCTGTCGGCAGACTGGTTCTGGGAATGCGACCCCGAGCATCGCATCACCTGGCTGACCGGCGGGCCGGGGGTGCTGGGCTTCTTCGGCTCGGGCCTGGCGTTCGGCAAGCGGCTCTGGGAGCTGTCCGGGGTGGAGCTCGATGGCCGCGCGTTCACGGCGCATCTGGAACAGTTGCGCCGGCGCCTGCCGTTTTTCGAGCTTGAGCTGGCGCGTGCCGACGCGGAGGGGCTGCGGCATGTGCACCTGGTTTCGGGTGAACCGCGGCACGACGCCGCGGGTAATTTCCTCGGCTATCGCGGCGTGGGCCAGGACGTCACCGAGCGGCGGCGCGGCGAGCGCGAGCTGGCCACCGCCAAGGAGCGGCTGCAGCTGGCGCTCGAGGGCTCCGGCGCGAGCCTCTGGGACACCGACCTGCAAAGCGGCAAGGTGTATCTCAGCGAGGGCTGGGCGGAATTTCTCGGCCAGCCGCGCGCACCGACCGAGACCAGCGTGCAGGCGCTGATGCAGGGCGTGCACGCCGATGACCTGGCGCGCACGGTGAAGCTGTCGGTGGAAGTGCTCAAAGGCGAGCGCACCGACTATGTCGAGGAGCATCGCTACCGCACCGCGGACGGCGAAAGCAAATGGCTGCTGTCGCGCGGCAAGGTGACGGAGCGCGACGCCTCCGGGCGTGCGCTGCGCATGACCGGCATCAACCTCGACGTCACCGCGCGCAAGCGCGCCGAGCAGGCGCTGCGCGACGCGGCAGAGCGTTTCCGCGACGTGGTCGAGGCTTCCGGCGAGTACGTCTGGGAGACCGACGCGCAGTGGCGCTATACCTACCTGTCGGCGCGCGTCGAGTCGGTGCTGGGCCATATGCGCGCCGATCTGCTGGGGCGCACCGCGCGCGACTTCATGCCCCTGGGCGAGGCGCGCGCGCTGGACCAGTGGTTCGAGCGCAACGCGCGCGAGGGCCAGCCGTTCCGCGACCTGCTGCACCGCTCCATCACCAAGTCCGGCAAACTGATCTGGCAGCAGGTGAGCGGCATGCCGGTACGCGACGCGCAGGGGCGCCTCGCCGGCTACCGCGGTACCGGCGCCGACGTCACCGCGCGCAAATTGGCCGAGGAGCGCATCCAGCAACTCGCCACGCGGGACGCGCTCACCGGGCTGCCGAACCGCGCGCTCCTCGGCGACCGTGCCGGGCAGGCGATCCTCGCCGCGGCGCGCAGCCGCGGCATGCTGGCGGTGCTGCTGTTCGACCTGGACCGCTTCAAGCTGGTGAACGACTCGCTCGGACACCAGGCGGGCGACGCGCTGCTGCGCGCGGTGGCCGAGCGACTGCAAAACACCTTGCGCCGCGAAGACACGCTGGCGCGCCTGGGCGGCGACGAGTTTGTGCTCCTGTGGAACGGACTGAAGAGCGCGCAGGAGGCGGCGCTGGTGGCGCAGCGCATTCAGGGTGTCCTGCAGCGCCCGTTCGTCATCGACGGCCGCACGCTCAACGTCACCGCCTCCATCGGGATCAGCATTTACCCGGCAGACGGGCGCGATTTCAGCGAACTGCTGAAGAACGCCGACACCGCGATGTACGACGCCAAGGACGGCGGGCGCAGCGGCATGCGCTTTTTTTCGCCGCAGCTGCACGCGCGCGCCGCGGCGCGCCTGACGCTGGAAAGCGACCTGCGCGGCGCGCTGGCGCGCGGCGAGCTTCTGCTGCACTGGCAGCCGGTGGTGCGGCAACGCCAGATCGTGGGCGCCGAGGCCCTGGTGCGATGGAACCATCCGCAGCGCGGGCTGCTCGCGCCGGACGCATTCATTCCGGCGGCCGAAGAGAGCGGTCTGATCCGCGCCATCGGCGAATGGACGCTCGAGCACGCACTGTCGCAGGCCGGCGCATGGCGGCGCAGCCTGCCGGGCCAGCCCTGGTTCGCATTGAATGTTTCGGCGCTCGAGCTGGCGCAGGGCACCGTTTTCGTCTCCCGCCTGCGCGACGCGCTCGCCGCGCACGGCGTGCCGGCGGAGCGCATCGAACTCGAGGTCACCGAGCGGGTGCTGATGGCGCACCTGCCGCAGAACATCGAGACGCTGCGCCAGATCGGCGCGCTGGGCGTGCGCCTGGCGATCGACGACTTCGGCACCGGCTACTCGAGCCTCGCCTACCTGCGGCGCCTGCCGATCGACAAGCTGAAGATCGACCGGGGCTTCCTGCGCGAGCTCGAGACCAGCAGCGGCGACGCCATGATCGTCAGGACCATCGCGGCGATGGCGCGTGGCTTGGGGCTGCAGGTCGCCGCCGAGGGGGTGGAGACCGAGGCGCAGCTGCAGCTGCTGCTGGCGGCCGGCTGCGACGAATGGCAGGGCCATCTGTACAGCCCCGCGCTGGAGGCCGCCGCGTTCGAGCGCCTGGCGCTTGGGGAGCGCAAGTCCGCGGCGGGCTAGGCCGGGCGCATCAGCTTGCGCCGCGCTTCAGCATCATCCACCGGGATGTTGGAAAAACGCTGCGCCAGATCCTTGCGCAGCACGATCAGATTGTGGTGGAAGGCGATGCTCGCGAGGCCGGGGTCGAGCGTGCCCGGTGCAGGCTCGAGAAATTCGGGCAGGTTGACGCTGTCGGCGTAGTCCTTGAACCAGCGCATGCAGGGCACTGCTGCTGGTACGACAGGTGGCTGAGGATTGGGTGCGTGTGCGTATGGGATGCGAGCGTCATACCCGCAGCGGCCATCTCGCGCAGCTCGGCCCACGTGGCGAAAAGCTCTCCGACCTCGAGTGCACCGTCCGCCCGAACGCCGGCCGCTTCTTCGACGGCTCGGAGAAACCGCTCGGGCTCGAGCGACGCATCAGATTTGAAGCGGCGGAGTAAATGCCGCGTGGCGTTCTCGGGCGAGGCCCGAACGCCGATCATCACAAGCCCAGCCGGATAGGAAAGCCGCAGCCCGTCATGCTGTGTGTGCCGCACGGCGTACGCGATACGATCCCACCAGGGGACGTGGCGGGTCTCGATCAGGCCCGTCGGGACG
>JANMSV010000257.1:0-5672 GCA_031389685.1 Betaproteobacteria bacterium | reverse complement strand
CCGCCGACGGCGTCGGCCCGATCCCCTTCACCCACCTGCACAAGCGCCAGGACGGCACGCCGATCGTTGCGCCGCCGCGCATGCCGATTACCGCGGACGAGGCGCGCTTCGTCGGCGATGCCGTCGCCATGGTAGTGGCCGAGACGCGCCATCAGGCGCGCGACGCAGCGGATCTGGTTGAAGTGGAGTGGGAGCCGCTCGAGGCCGTGTCCGGACTCGAAGCTTCGGCCAAGCAGGGCATGGTCGCCGCCTACTACCATATGGGCGACGCCGCGGCGCGCGAGACGGCGTTTGCAGCGGCGCATCGGGTAGTGCGTATCAAGCTGGTCAATCAGCGCGTGATGGCCAATCCCATCGAGCCGCGCGCATTGGCCGCCCAGTACCACCAGGACACCGACCGCTACACGCTCTGGTGCCCCACGCAGAACGTGCACACTGTGCGCGCGCAGCTCGCCACGGCGCTGAAACTGAAGGAGGAGCAGCTGCGCATCCTGTGCACCGATGTCGGCGGCGGTTTTGGTGCGCGCGGCTACGCCTATCCCGAGCACGCCGCGTTGTTGTGGGCAGCGAAGAAGCTCGGCCGCCCCTTGCGCTGGCTCGCCGACCGCTCGGAGAATTTTCTCGCCGAAGTGCATGGCCGCGACAACATCACCGTCGCCGAGCTGGCGCTCGACGCCGGGCACCGGTTCACGGCGCTGCGCATCCGCACGCTGGCCAACATCGGCGCCTACATTTCCAGCTTCGGCGCCGCGGTGCCGGCGATGTCCGGGGCGCGGGCGCCGACCGGCATCTACGCCATCCCGGTGCTCGATCATGAAGTGAAGATGATGTTCACCAACTCTTCGCCGGTGGATGCTTATCGCGGCGCAGGCCGCCCGGAAATGGGTTATATGCTCGAGCGGCTGGTGCAGCGTGCTGCGATGGACCTCGGCGTGGACGCGGTCGAGCTGCGCCTGAAGAACCTGGTGCCGGCCTCGCGCATGCCTTATGCCAATCCCGCGGGACAGACTTATGACTGCGGCGACTTCGAGCGCATGCTTCGCGGCGCGCTGGCGGCGGCAGATTGGACGGGATTCGCCGCGCGCAAATCGGCGGCCGAGGCGCGCGGATTTCGCTACGGCCACGGGCTTGCCTGCTACGTGGAGATCACCGGCAGCGCGCGGCTCACCGAGATGGTGCGCTTGATCGCCACGCCAGACGGGCAGATCGAGATGCACTCCGGCACGCAGGCGATCGGGCAGGGACTATGGACCTCCTATGCGCAGGTGGTCGCCGATAAACTGGGCATCGACCCGCAGTCGGTGCGCGTCCTCCAGGGCGATAGCGACCTGCTCAAGTCCGGCGGCGGCGCGGGCGGCTCGCGCGGCCTGCAGGTGGGCGGCAGCGCGGCGCTGGCCGGCGCCCTTGCGCTGATCGAGGCGGCCCGACCGCTCGCGGCGCAGGCGCTGGAAGCGGCGGCAGCGGACCTCGAATACGGCAGCGGGCGCTATCGCATTGCCGGTACGGACCGCGGCATCGGCCTCGCCGAGCTGGCAGCGCAGCAGCCGGAGCGGCGCATCGTGTGCGAACACACCGAAACGATGAAGGGCCAGACCTGGCCGAATGGCTGCCAGGTGGTCGAAGTCGAAGTGGATCCCGAGACTGGCACGGTGCGCGTCGCACGCCTGTTCGCGGTGGACGACATCGGCCGGGTGATCAATCCGCTGACCGCCGAATCGCAGGTGCACGGCGGCGTGGCGCAGGGCCTGGGGCAGGCGCTGTTCGAGCAGTCCGTCTATGATGATTCGGGCCAGCTGCTCACCGGCTCGTTCATGGACTACGCCATGCCGCGCGCCGACCAGATTCCCGACCTGCAGACCCGCTTCGACCAGTCCGTGCCCACGCAGCAGAACGCGCTCGGCGCCAAGGGCGCGGGCGAGGCGGGCTGCCACGGCGCGACGCCGGCGATCGTCAACGCCGTGATCGACGCACTCGGCGTGAAGGAACTCGACATGCCGCTCACCCCGGAGCGCGTGTGGCGCGCCCTGCAGCAGGTGCCTGCACAGCGCTGACCATGGCCCAATACGTCTACACCATGCGCCGGGTGCAGAAGATCGTGCCCCCGAAGCGCGAGATCCTGAAGAACATCTCGCTCAACTTCTTTCCCGGCGCCAAGATCGGCGTGCTCGGCCTCAACGGGTCGGGAAAATCCAGCCTGCTGAAGATCATGGCGGGCGAGGACCAGAACTACGAGGGCGAAGTGGTGCGCATGCCCAACATCAAGGTCGGTTTCCTGCCGCAGGAGCCGGTGCTCGACCCGACCAAGAGCGTGCGCGAGACGGTGGAGGAGAGCCTGGGCGACCTCGCCGCGGCGAAACAGCGCCTCGACGAGGTCTACGCGGCCTACGCCGAGCCCGACGCCGACTTCGACAAGCTCGCCGCGGAGCAGGCGCAACTGGAAGCGCTGGTCAATTCCTCGGACACCGGGCAGCAGCTGGAGATCGCCGGAGACGCATTGCGCCTGCCGCCTTGGGATGCCAGGGTGGAAGTGCTCTCCGGCGGCGAGAAACGGCGCGTGGCGCTCTGCCGGCTGCTGCTCTCCAGGCCGGACCTGCTGCTGCTGGATGAGCCTACCAACCACCTCGACGCCGAGAGCGTGGAGTGGCTGGAGCAGTTCCTGCAGCGCTTTCCCGGCACCGTGGTGGCGGTGACCCACGACCGTTACTTCCTCGACAATGCCGCCAACTGGATCCTGGAAATGGACCGCGGGCGCGGCATTCCCTGGGAAGGCAACTACTCGTCGTGGCTGGAGCAGAAGCAAAAGCGCCTCGAGGTGGAGCAGAGCCAGGAGGTGGCGCGCATCAAGAGCATGAAGTCGGAGCTGGAGTGGGTGCGGCAGAACCCCAAGGGCCGGCAGTCGAAGTCCAAGGCGCGCCTGAAGCGCTTCGAAGAGCTGTCCTCGCAGGAGCACCAGGAACGCAACGAGACGCAGGAGATCTTCATCCCGGTCGCCGAGCGACTGGGCAACGAGGTGATCGAGTTCAAGAACGTCTCCAAGGGCTTCGGCGACCGCCTGCTCATCGACAAAGTCTCCTTCAAGGTTCCGCCGGGCGCGATCGTCGGCATCATCGGCCCAAACGGCGCAGGCAAGTCCACGCTGTTCCGCATGTTGATCGGCAAAGACCAGCCCGATTCAGGCAAGATCGCCATTGGCAAGACGGTCAAGTACGCGCACGTGGACCAGTCGCGCGACGCGCTGCAGGGCGACAAGACGGTGTTCGAGGACATCTCCGGCGGCCAGGACACGATCGTGGTGGGCAAGTTCCAGATGCCCTCGCGGTCCTACCTCGCGCGCTTCAATTTCCGCGGCGCGGACCAGCAAAAGCAGGTGGGACAACTCTCAGGCGGCGAGCGCGGGCGGCTGCATCTCGCCAAGATGCTGGTGTCGGGGGCCAACGTGCTGCTCCTGGACGAGCCCTCCAACGACCTCGACGTGGAAACCCTGCGCGCGCTGGAAGAGGCGCTCCTGGAGTTCGCCGGCAGCGTGCTGGTGATTTCCCACGACCGCTGGTTCCTCGACCGCATCGCCACGCACATCCTCGCGTCCGAGGACGAATCGCAATGGGTGTTCTTCGACGGCAACTACCAGGAGTACGAGGCCGACAAGAGGAAGCGCCTGGGCGAGGAAGCTGCGCGTCCGCACCGCATCCGCTACAAGCCGCTGAAGAAGTGACGTGGGCGCGGGCCGCTTCCCCGAGCTGCCCCCCAGCCTGCCGCGGCGCGGCAACGCGTTTTCCAAGACCCTCGCGCGCTCCCTGCTGATGCTGTTCGGCTGGCGCGTGGACGGCGAGCTGCCCGACCGGGCGAAGATGATCGCCATCGTCGCGCCGCACACCACCAACTGGGACTTCATCGTCGGCATCCTGGTGGTGTTCGCGCTCGGCCTGCGCGTGCGTTTCCTCGGCAAGCACACTTTGTTCAATCCTCCCCTGGGCTGGCTGATGCGCTGGCTCGGCGGCACGCCGGTGATGCGCGACACGCCGCAGGGCGCGGTCGCCGACGCGGCGGAGATGATCCAGCGCGAGGAGCGGGTGCTGCTGGGCATCGCGCCGGAGGGCACGCGCACGCGCGGCAGGCCCTGGCGCAGCGGCTTCTACAACATCGCGCTCGCCGCCCGGGTGCCGCTGCTGCCCGCGGCGTTCGACTATGGGCGCAAGTCCCTGCGCCTGTTTCCGCTGTTCGAGCCGGGCGGCAACTACGCGGCAGACCTTGCAAAACTGCAGGCCCTGTACGCCGGCGTGCGCGGACGCAACGACTGAAGTAAGCTGGCGCCCCATGCCCGCTGTCTTCAAGTACGTCCTCCCGGTGGAGGAAACCCACTGGAAATTCCAGGGCGCGGCGGAGACCGCCTTCACCTGGGACTACGACACGCACAGCGAAGAGCTGTTGCGCCTGTATTCCAAAGGCAAGCAGCAGCAGTGGGACGCCGACAAGCGCATCGACTGGTCGCAGGACGTCGATCCAGACGACCCGATGCAGATCGACGAGCAGATGATGCCACTCTACGGCACGCCGCTCTACCAACGGCTGTCCGAGCGCCAGAAATCGGACCTGCGCTACCACAGCCAGGTGCACAACCTGTCGCAGTTCCTGCACGGCGAGCAGGGCGCGCTGATCTGCGCTGCGCGCATCGTGCAGGACGTGCCGACGCTGGAATCCAAGTTCTACGCGGCGACGCAGGTGATGGACGAGGCGCGGCACGTGGAAGCCTACCGGCGCCTGCTCACCGAGAAATTCCGTTTCGTGTACCCGATCTCGCCGCCGCTCAAGCGCCTGCTCGAGCAGGCGCTCACCGACAAGCGCTGGGACTTCACTTACCTCGGCATGCAGGTGCTGATCGAGGGCCTCGCGCTCGCCGCGTTCCAGCGCATCCGCGACTACGCCAAGAACCCGCTCTGCCAGGCGGTGAACGCCTACGTGATGCAGGACGAGGCGCGTCACGTGGCCTTCGGGCGCATCGCGCTACGCGAGTACTACCCGCAGCTGACCGCAGCGGAACGGCGCGAGCGCGAGGAGTTCGTGATCGAGGGCTCCTACTTCCTGCGCGACCGCCTGAATTCAGAGGAGATGTGGGAGAGCATCGGCATCGACCCGAAGGACGCCATGGCGGCGCATCAAGCTTCCGAAGGCCAGACGCGGTTCCGCAAGCGACTGTTCAGCCGCATCGTGCCGACGGTGAAGGATATCGGTCTGTGGAGCGAGCGCGTGCAGAAAGCCTACGCCGCCATGGGCGTGCTGCACTATGGCGACAGAAACGCGCAGGAGATGCTCGACCACGATGCCCAGGTGGCCGAGGAGTTCGACCAGCTGATGCAGCGGCGCTAGTTGCGGCCCTGGCCGCGGCCGCCCTGCTCGCCCCAGCCCCCGCTGCGTCCCCCGCCGTTGCCGCCGCCGCGTTGTTCTCCACGCGCCTGGGGACGCGATTCTTTGCGGGGCTCGGACTGCTGCGCACCCCTCCTCGGTTGCGTGGCGCGCGGCGCTTCGATGTGCGGCTGCGGGCGCTGCGCCTCGGCACTGGGCTGCGGCCGCGGCGCTTCCACTTGCGGCCGCGGCGCTTCCACTTGCGGCTGCGGGCGCTGCGCCTCGACCCTGGGCTGCGGCCGCGGCGCTTCCACTTGCGGCTGCGGGCGCTG
>JANMSV010000235.1:0-3292 GCA_031389685.1 Betaproteobacteria bacterium | reverse complement strand
GTCGTCATCGTCATCGTCGTGGCCCTGGTCCGTGCCGAGGCCGATCTTTTTCGCGTCGCCCTTCAGCTGCAGGATATCGAACCCCGCGCCGTTGCGGTCGACCGCGAGGACGTACCCGCGATTGTCGACTTCGAGGTTGTTGGTCATGTAGCCGTCCGGTTTATCGGTCAAAGCGTTGCTTTCCGGCACATAGAACCCCACCTCGACCGGGCCCTGCGGCTCGCGGATGTCCCACGCCCGCACGCCCCCGGTGAAGTAGGCAATGAACGTCAGCCGCCCGTAGTAGGGATTCCTGAAGTTCTCCTCGCTCGAATGCACGCCGTAGCGCGCGCCGCGCGTGCAGTAGTTGCCGCGGGGGTATTTTTCGCCCGCGCGCGGATCCACCCACATCGTCGACAGGACCATCGGCCCCTGCCACGGGTTCTGCTGAGCGCCAAGGGCCGGCGGCCCGGCCGATGCATTTTTCGAGTTTTCGATCGTCACGTCGACGATGAAGCTCCAGTGCGGCGCTTCCTGGCAATTGTCGGCCGTCGACTCCGACGCGAGCAGCACGATGTCGCGCGTTAGATACTCGGTGAAGCCCTGGGTGGTCGGCCCCTGGTGATAGCTCTTCGGCTTTAGCCCGAACACCGGGAAGCTGGTGTGGCCGCCCTGATCGTTCGACATGTCGAGCCGCGCGGTCTGCGGCGCGAGCAGATCCGCCACCGTCGGTCTGTCCGGGTCGCCAGTCCAGGTCCCGCCGTGCGAGGGCGGCAGCAGCTTCTTGCGGTCGAGGACCTGAAGCACGCCATTGTCGCCCACGCCGTAGGCGAGGTAGAGCCGGTTGCCGATGATGTCGTCCGCTGTCGCACCGCGCGCTAGCCTGCCAGCCGCGTTGGGATGCTCGAAGCCGCCGATCGCGCCGTGAAGCGTCGGCGGCAGTTTGGTTCCATCCGCATCCGGTTGGGCGCCCGGCAGCCCGAAGGTGCGCAGGTATTGCGGAGCCGAGGCCGGATTCTTCCAGTCGACGATCATCATCTGCTGGCCGACGCGCCACCTTTGCCCCGTCGCTTGCGCCACGTCCCGGCTACCCGGCAGATAGGCGATGCCGGTCGTGCACTCCCACCAGGGCTTGTGCGAGTTGCGGATGCCCCGCAACGAACTCGCCAGCGTGGGAGCGGAGACGTTTGTTACATCCCAGATTTCGTAACCGGAGACGGTGATGCCGCCGCCCTGGACATTGCGCAGCAGGTAGACGCTGTTGGACGCGCCGCCACCCGGCAGGTCGCGACCCAGGCACATGCGGTTGGATTGCGTCTGGGCTCCGCCGGCTGCGACTGGGCCGGGGATGTGGAATTTCTCCACCGGTCTCTTCGGATCGGTGATGTCGATGATCATCGTTCCGTTCGCCTCCACCGGGCTGCCCGCCTTGAGCGGATTGCGTTTGGGGTGGTTGCTGTCAGGAATACCACCAGCAACAAGAGCACTGCTATGCGTGCCCACGAACGCGATCACCCTTCCGTCCGGGTACTTGATGAAGTCCGGGTGGTAGGCCGCACGCCCCTGCAGGTCGGTGTGCCCCACTCTCTTCATGTTCTTCTGCTCGCCGCTCTGACTGATGGCCAGCGCGCTGCCGGCGCTGAACGCCAGCACCGCCAGGCCAACGGCGGCCGATACTGCTGAATTGCGCAATGCGATCATGACTTCCTCCTCCCATGAAAAAACGAATCGTGGCTTTCAGCTTCAAGCACGCCAGCGTGCTTGGCTAGAACGTTATTGCTATCGCGCCGCGCGGGCGTACTCGCTCGGCGTGACGCGCATGATGCGCTTGAAGTGACGGGTGAAATGGCTCTGGTCGGCGAACCCCACGCTCGCCGCCACCTCGACGGGCCGCATGCCGCGGCGCAGCAGAGCCCTGGCGCGCTCGACCCGGACGTGGATCTGGTAGGCGTGAGGCGCGATTCCCACTTCCCGGGTGAACGCATGCACGAGGCGAAAGCGGCTCAGGCCCGACGCGGCGGCCAGCGACTGGAGGCTCACTGTTTCGCTGTAGCGCTCCCTCAGGTGCGCCTTGGCGCGCTCGACCGCCAGCGCGCCGTGCTTCGAATAGGCGGAAGCCGGGACATTGCCTTCGGCATGCCGTAGAAAGGCCCCGAGGGTCGCCGCGAACCGGCTTTGCAGCTCCAGGGACTCGGCGTGCGCCTCGATGGCGCTGCACAGTCCGTCCAGCACCGGGTAGAGCGCCGGGTCGTGGCTCAGGATCTGCGGCAGATGCAGCGTGCCCGCATTTCCCAGCTCGCGCGCCGCGCCGGCAAGTACCTGCCCGTCCACGTACAGCGTCTTGAACTCAGCGGGCTTCGCGACAAAGGTGTTGTAGTGCGTCTCCCCCGGTTCGCGCACCAGCACGCTCCCGTCGGTGACCACGTCGTCGCGGCCGCGGTAGCGCACGCCGGCGGCCGCGGCATGGCACACGCAGAACGCGTAACGTTCGTGGAACACGTGCCACGGCTGGCTCGACTCATACGCCGCCATCAGTTCGACGCCGGGCAGCGCCGCCGGCCGGAAGAACTCCAGGCGCTCGTGCGGATCTTCGCGGACCATGGCTTATGGACTCCTTCAGCTAAACCGGATTGGGTCCCTTTCGCTCCAGCGATAGATTTTTGTGTTGAGCACGTAAACCAGGACTGCCCAGTCATCCGGGAAGCCCGCCGGGAACGTGCTGGTGCACTTGGATCCCATCGCGGCAGCGGAGGACTTGCCCAATAGCTTGGACAAGTGACTTGTCATGGTGTCATCTCCCCGCTCTGGTTCACAACGCAGGCTGCTGATCAGTCGTCGTCATCCTTGTGCCATTAGAGCAGAGGGAACCCTGACAATCCATGAATGATGCATGTCAACTGATCGCCGTTGCTCATCAATCATTCCCGCCGGCACCGCAACTGGTACCTACCGAGGAAGGTTTCCGAATGCTGCGCTTCGACGGCCCCCAGCGATGCAGGTCGGTCTTGGGCAGGGTGAACTGATGCCGCTGGACATGGAACAGCATGTCCCGGCAGTCGCTCAAATTGTTGCACGTGCGTCACGTGCAAAACGGCAACGCCCGGTCCGGGGAGGAGCGTGCATTTTATCTTCTGGCGCCGGGTATTTCGATCGCGTTCTGCGGAATATTCCATGCACGGGATGGGTTTACCGCAAGTGAAGGAGACAAGCGAGCCTTCGAATTGCCTTGAATTTGTGCAATGCGGAGGCGCAGACTTTCTGAAAACGCATTCGGCTTGTCGATTTGGGAGCCGCCGCGCGGATCCGGTGGCGG
>JANMSV010000234.1:0-7030 GCA_031389685.1 Betaproteobacteria bacterium | reverse complement strand
AGGCAAAAAACTTACGTGCAAAACGGCTGGAACGTCACCGGCGACGCCTACCTGATGGACGAGGACGGCTACTTCTATTTCCAGGCGCGCACCGACGACATGATCATCTCGGCCGGCTACAACATCGCCGGCCCGGAGGTGGAGGACGCGCTGCTCGCGCACGCGGCGGTGGCCGAGTGCGGGGTGATCGGCGCGCCGGACGAGGAGCGCGGCGCCATCGTCAAGGCCCACGTGGTGTTGAAGCCCGGTTTCGAGCGCTCCGCGGCGCTGGCGGCGGAGCTGCAGGAGCACGTGAAGAAGTCCATCGCGCCCTACAAATACCCGCGCGCCATCGAGTTCGTGGAGGCGCTGCCGCGCACCGAGACCGGCAAGCTGCAGCGCTTCAAGCTGAGAGGTTAGGAAAATGAGCCCCATGATGCGGATCCTGCAACCCCCCGCCTGGGCGAAGCCCAGGGGATTTTCCAACGGCATCGCGGTGCGCGGCGGCAAGACCGTGTACATCGCGGGGCAGATTGGCGCCACCGGGCAGGGCGAGTGGAAGGAGAAGGGCTTTGCCGGCCAGTTTCGCCAGGCGCTGCACAACATCCTCGCGGTGCTGGCCGAGGCGGGCGGCCGGCCCGAGCACCTCGTGCGCCTCACCTGGTACGTGCTCGACAAGCAGGAATACCTCGGCGCGCTGAAGGACGTCGGCGCCGCCTACCGCGAGCTGATCGGCCGGCACTACCCGGTGATGGCAGTGCTGCAGGTGAGCGGCCTGGTGGAGGACGCGGCGCGGCTCGAGATCGAAGCCACCGCCGTGATTCCCGAGGCGGGGCCCGCATGAAGATTTCCATCGTCGGCGGCGGTCCGGGCGGGCTGTACTTCGCGCTGCTGGCGAAAAAGGCCTGGCCGCGCTGGGAGGTCACGGCCTACGAAAGGAACCGCCCGGACGACACCTTCGGCTTCGGCGTGGTGTTCTCCGACCAGACGCTGGACACTTTCAAGGCCTACGACCTCGCGAGCTACGAGCGCATCCGGCGCCGCTTCGCCTACTGGGGAGGCGTGGACGTGGTGGTCAAGGGCCGCACGCTGCGCTCGGACGGCAACGGATTTTGCGGCTGCTCCCGGAACGCGCTGCTCGCCATCCTGCAGGACCGCTGCCGCGAGCTTGGCGTGCAGATCCGCTTCCAGACCGAGGTCGAGGGCCTGGAGCAATTCGCCGATTCGGAACTGGTGGTGGTGGCCGACGGCATCAACTCTAAAATCCGCGAGCAGCACAAGGAGCACTTCCAGCCTAGCACCGACCTGCGGCCGAACAAGTTCACCTGGCTCGGCTCGACCCGGCCGCTGGACGCGTTCAAATATTTCTTCCGCGAGACGCCCGAGGGCATCATCCTCGCGCACTGCTACCAGTACGAGGCAGGCCGCTCGACCTGGGTGATCGAAACCGACGAGCAGACCTGGAAGAACTTCGGCTTCGACAAGATGGGCGAGGCCGAGATGCTGCCGGTGCTCGAGCGCGTGTTCGCCGAGGAGCTCGACGGCCACCCGCTGATCGCCAACCGCTCCGTCTGGCGCAATTTCCCCACCATCGTCAACCAGACCTGGGTGAAGCAGATAGGGAAAATGAGTGCAGTGCTGGTGGGCGACGCCAAGGCGACGGCGCATTTTTCCATCGGCTCGGGCACCAAGCTGGCGATGGAGGACGCCATCGCGCTGTACGAGGCGCTGAAGGCGGAAGGCGAGGTGGGCAAGGCGCTTGCGCGCTACGACACCGCGCGGCGCGAGGAAGTGGAGAAGACGCAGCACGCGGCCAACGTGTCACTCGCCTGGTTCGAGCACCTGCAGCGCTACTGGGGCATGGCGCCCGAGCAGTTCGCCTTCGGCGTGATGTCGCGCTCCAAGCAGATCACCTGGGAGAACCTGGAACTGAGGGACCCGGCGTTCGTGCAGGGCACGCAGCGCTGGTTCGCGGGCGAGGCGCGCGCGCAGGGCTACGACATCGACGAGCGCAATCCGCCAGTGCCGATGTTCACGCCGTTTCGCCTGCGCGGCATGCTGCTGGAGAACCGCGTGGTGGTGTCGCCGATGGACCAGTACTCGGCGCAGGAGGGCATGCCCGCCGACTGGCACTTCGTGCACCTCGCCAGCCGCGCCATCGGCGGCGCGGGCCTGGTGTACGTGGAGATGACCTGCCCGTCGCCGGAGGCGCGCATCTCGCCGGGATGCACGGGGCTGTGGAACGAAGCGCAGCGCGATGCGTTCAAGCGTATCGTGCAGTTCTGTCACGCCCATTCGAAGGCGAAGCTGTGCATGCAGCTCGGGCACTCGGGGCGCAAGGGCTCGACGCAACTCGGCTGGGATCGCATGGACCACCCCCTCGAAGCGGGCAACTGGACGCTCCTGTCGGCCTCGCCGCTGCCCTACTTCGAGGGCGAATCGCAGGTGCCGCGCGAGATGACGCGCGCGGACATGGATCGGGTGACGCGCCAGTTCGTGCGTTCGACGGTGCTGGCGCACGAGGCCGGATTCGACATGCTGGAACTGCACATGGCGCACGGCTACCTGCTCGCGAGCTTCATCTCGCCGCTCACCAACCAGCGCAAGGACGAATACGGCGGCCCGATCGAGAACCGCATGCGCTGGCCGCTGGAAGTGTTCGCCGCCTGCCGCGCCGCCTGGCCGGAGGAAAAACCCATGTCGGTGCGCATCTCGGCCACCGACTGGGCGCCGGGCGGGCTCTCGGGCGAGGACCTGGTGGCGCTGACCCGGATGCTGAAGGACGCCGGCTGCGACCTGATCGACTGCTCGACCGGTCAGACCGTGCCCCAGCAAAAACCAATTTACGGGCGCATGTACCAGGCCTCCTACGCCGACTGGGTGCGGAACGAAGTCGGCATCGCGACCATGACGGTCGGGGCGATCACCACGCCCGACCAGGTGAACACGCTCCTGGCCGCGGGCAAGGCGGACCTGGTGGCGCTCGCGCGCCCGCACCTCGCCGATCCCTACTTCACGCTGCAAGCCTCGGCCTGGTACCAGCACGCGGGCCAGTACTGGCCGCCGCAGTACCTGCCGGGCCGCGACCAGGCGTACCGCAACGCCGCGCGCGAGCGCAACGAGCTCGCCGACGTGAAGCTGCGCGCGCGGCCGGCGAGCCACGAGGTGAAGGACGATCCCAAGGCCGGCGTGAAGCGGGCGGCATGATGAAAAATAAATGGGCTCTGTCCCTCTTTTTCCTGGTGGCCGCGCTGCCCGCCTGGGGGTTCGACGCCAACGGCGTCGCGCTGGGCGCGAGCGAGGCCGCATTGCGCAAGCAGTTTCCCGCGGCGCATTGCAAGCCGCTGGAGTGGAAGTCCGACGCCGCGGACCGGCGTTGCGACGACGCCAAGGTGCTGTTCGGCGGCGCCGAGGCGCACGTCAGCTTCTATCTCAAACGCGACGCGGTGCAGGCCTTCGACGTGCGCTTCGACGCGGCGCAGCTCGAGCGCGTCCTGCAGTACCTCAGGCAGCGCTACGGCGCGCCGGGTTCCGAGACGCGCGAGGTCATCGAGCGGCGCGGCGAAAAGCGCGAACTGCGCAAGCTGCGCTGGGACAAGGGCGGCGAGCGCGCGGTGCTGACCTCGCAGCTCAAGCGCCGGCGCGTGGACTTGAACGTCTGGCGCGGCAACTTCGACACCGAGATCTACCGCATCAGGTAAATGTGCCCTTGACAGGGCGATGGCGCCGCGCGAACCATGGGGCGACATGAACGGCCGAGCCTTCCTCGCTGAATTGCCCTCCCGCCTGTACTGGGCGTTGGCGGACGCACGTCGCAGCCTGCGCCTGTTCTGGTACCGGGCGGACCTGGAGGCGATGGCGTTCGCGCTGCTCCTCGGCGCGATCCTGACCGGCTTCGCGTTCGCGCTGCACGCGGTGTTCGCGCGCCAGGACGCAGTGCGCGACCTGGCACGCCAGGCCGAGGACCAGGATCTGACCTGCCTTGCGCGCAACGTGTATTTCGAGGCGCGCGGCGAGCCGGTGGCGGGCCAGTATGCCGTGGCGGAGGTGACGATGAACCGCCGGGCCGCGGCGCGCTATCCCGAAACGATCTGCGAGGTGGTGTACCAGAAGAACTGGGACGCGATCCGCGGGCGCTACGTCGGCGCATTTTCTTGGACCGAGTTCAACGTCCTGCCGGAGCCGCGCGGCGCGGATTGGGAGCGCGCGCGGAAGGTGGCCGAGGACGTGTATTACGGGCGGCAACCGCCGCAACTGCAGGGCGCGATGTACTTTCACGCCACCTACATCATGCCCGCGTGGGCGAAGGAGAAGAAGCCCGTCGCCCGCATCGGGCGGCACGTGTTCTACCGGTAGTGCGGCGCCTGGCCCGGTACCCGCGCGGCGAGGGTGCCCTGAAGATTGATTTATGAGAATATACTTTGCTGCACCTGCATTGTACTTCTCCCATTTGAACGCATCCCTTCCCGTCCCGCCAAAGTCGGCACAAGCGCGCCAGCATTTTCAATCAACAACCGTGGAGAAACGCGTATGAACAAGCCATCCCCTGTGTGCCGTGGCCTGGCCGTGGCTGGATTGCTCGGCACGATGCTGCTCCTCGGCGCTTGCGCCACCACCGATAACGTCGCGCCCGCAGCCCAGCTTGCGGCGGCGCGCGCCGCGATTTCGGAGGCGGAGAGCGCCGGCGCGCGGAATTCCGCGCCGGTCGAGTTGCTCGCCGCGCGCGAGAAACTTGGCAAGGCTGAAGCCGCCGTTCTCGAGGAGCGCTTTACGGCGGCGCGCCTGCTGTCCGAGCAGTCCGAAGCGGACGCCGTGCTCGCCGAGCGCAAAACGCGCGCGGCCAAGGCGCGCAACGCCGCCGAAGAGATGGCGCGCAGTAACGAGGTTCTGCGCACGGAGGCAGAACGGAAGAGCCGCCCCTGATGCGCTGGCAACGACGCGTCATATCCAAACCTGATCGGAAGGAATTCAAGCATGAACAAGCACCGCAATCTCAATACCGCCCTGGCGCTCGGCGTGGCGGCCATGCTGGCCGCTTGCGCGTCGGCGCCGACCACCAACCCGATGCTGGATGACGCCAGGGCCGTCTACCAACGCGCCGCCGCAGATGCGCAAGTGGTGCGCAGCGCGCCCGTCGACCTGCAAAAGGCGCGGGCGGCACTGCAGCAGGCGGAGGCCGCGCTGACTGCCGGGGACGAGCCCGGCACCGTCGATCACTATGCCTACCTGGCGATGCGCAGGACCGACGCCGCTATCGAGGCCGGCAAGATCGCCGCAGCCGACCAAGCGGTGGTCGCCGCCGGCGCGCAGCGCGAGCGCATCCTGGCGGAAATACGCTCCCGCGAGGCTGAAAGCCAGCGCAGGCAGGCTCAGGTGTCGCTCGTCGAGGCCGAGGCCGCGCGCAGCCAGGCGGAGGCGGCCCGCAGGCAGGCGGAAGCCGCCCGCGGGCAAGCGGAAGCCGAACGCAAGCAGGCCGGGCAGCAGCTTGCCGAGGCCCAGGCGGCGCGCGCCGCTTCGCTGGCGGTCGATGAGCGCGCCAGGAAGCTGGCGGCCCAGCTCGAGGAGATGAAGGCCAGGCAGACCGAGCGCGGCATCGTGCTGACGCTGGGCGATGTGCTGTTCGATTCCGGGCGCGCCGACATGAAGAGCGGCGCGCTGCGCACGCTGGAGCAGCTCGCGGCGTTCCTGAAGGAGAATCCGGAGCGCGACGTGGTGATCGAAGGGCATACCGATTCGGTAGGCTCGGTTGAATTCAACCAGGCGCTCTCGGAGCGGCGGGCGCTGACCGTGAAGAATGCGCTGCTCGAGCGCGGCATCACGGCCAACCGCGTCACCGCGCGCGGCTTCGGCCCGGCCCGGCCCCTGGTTGGCAACGACACTCCCGCCGGGCGCCAGCAGAACCGGCGCGTCGAGATCCTGCTGCCCGGAGCCAGCTGATTTAGCGTTCGCGCGCCGCGTCGCCCTCAAACCGGCGGCTGGTTCCTAATTGCCTTCAATGCGGCCGACCACTTTGCCGCTCTGATTGATGATGAACATCGCCTGGCCGCCGGGATAGGTGAATGGTTCTTCCCGCGGCGACTTGCGCTTGGTGAACTGCACGCGCACATACCATTTGCTGCCCTCGAGCTTCGCGGTGTAGATGCACGGCGTGATCGCGGTGCACCTTTTTGTCACCTGGCGCTTGGCGGCGTCGATCGCCCCCGCTCTGTCGAGGGCCGCGGCGGACAAGGCCCAAGACGCAAGGATCACCGCTACGACCGTTTTACGCATTTGATGGAGGACTCGCACCATCGATTGTAGTTGCTTTGACGGGCAGACCGAATTGAGCAGCGAGACCGGAGCCGGAAATGCGCTGGTTGCGCCTGAAGGACTCACAATTGATTGGATGGCAACTTTCACGCCCACCGGCGCGCACACCACTATCACTAGCAGGTGCCGGCACGTCGCACCTCCGAGCTGTTAGCCCGAGGTGTCAACTAAATCGGGGAAAGCTTTGGCGTCGGCTGCAGCAGCGGGTTATGCCGTAGTTTGAAGATGATCTTCCCATCCCGGGAAGACCAGCACGGCGGGATGGCACTTGAGGGCTCGCGCGAGCACCTTTGCGCGCGCCACGCCCAGGCGAACACGGTCGTTCTCGATCGCCGAAAGAGTGGCCTGTGGAATGCCTGTGCGCTGCGCGAGTTGATTCTGGCTAAGGCCCTGCAACTCGCGAATGATGCGCACGGATTCGCCGGCCGAGACGGTGATGCGTTTCTTCGCTGGACGAAACTGCTTCATTTACCGCCTCCGATAGTCGTGTGCGGTGATCGAGACCACCTGGAAAAGCTGCTCGCCGGGCACCGTGCGGTAAAAAACTCGGTACTGCAACCCGAGTCGTGAGGATCGATAGCCATTCCACTTCCCGGACAATGCCTCGTCGTTGAACCCCCCGATCAGACTAAGGCCCGGCGGTCCGGAAAGCATGGCGATGTCCTTCCACTTCTCGTACCGCTTCAAGATCTCCCGGGGAGCCGCCGAGAGTTGCTTGTCGACGCGGCGGTGCTCTTCGATG
>JANMSV010000223.1:0-4765 GCA_031389685.1 Betaproteobacteria bacterium | reverse complement strand
GCTGCGCTCGGTCTATCGCCGCTACTACACCTTCGTCGGCAAGTTCTTTCCGTGGCTGGTCGGCGCCCGCGACATGACCAGGAAGGTACTGGACGACTGGTACAGCTACTTCCACCAGTGCTCGCAGTGCCGGCGCTGCGCGGTGTTCTGTCCCTACGGCATCGACACCGCCGAGATCTCGATGGCCGCGCGCGACATCATGGACAGCGTCGGCCTGGGCCAGAAGTACTCCAACGAGATCATCGGCAAGGTGCACAAGCTCGGCAACAACCTCGGCCTGCCCGGGCCGGCGCTGCGCAACACGCTCGACGGCCTGGAGGAGGACGTGAAGGAAGCCACCGGGGTGGCGGTCCGGTTCCCGCTCGACGAGAAGGGCGCCGAGGTACTGCTGGTCACGCCGAGCGCCGACTTTTTCGCCGAGCCGCATATCGACGGGCTGATCGGCTACGCCAAGGTGTTCCACGCCGCGGGCATCTCGTGGACCCTGTCTTCGCACGCCTCCGAGGCGGCGAACTTCTCGCTGTTCATCGGCAACCACGACAACCTGCAGAAGGTGGCCGAGCGCATCCGCGAGGCGGCGCTCGAGCTGGGCGTGAAACGCCTGGTGGTGGGCGAGTGCGGCCATGCCTGGCGCGTCGCCTACAGCTTCTGGAACACGCTCATCGGGCCGTTCGATTTCCTCGATCCGCGCTATCCGGCCCCGCAGCACATCTGCGAGGTGACCTGCGACCTCATCCGCCGCGGCGCCCTCACGCTCGACAAGAGCGCCAACGACGACAAGGTGGTGACCTTCCACGATTCGTGCAACGTCTCGCGCGGCTCGCGCATGGGCGACGAGCCCGGTGGGCAGTTCCTCATTCCGCGCGAGATCATCCGCGCCTGCGTCAACAAGTTCGTCGACATGGCGCCCGAGACCATCGGCGAGTCCACCTTCTGCTGCGGCGGCGGCGGGGGGCTGCTCACCGACGACCTGCTCGAGCTGCGCGTCAAGGGCGCGCTGCCGCGCATGCAGGCGCTGCAGCAGGTGGTGCAGGAGCACGGGGTCAACTACATGGCCGCCATCTGCGCCATCTGCAAGAGTCAGTTCACCAAGGTGCTGCCCTACTACAAGCATTCCATGGACATGATCGGCAGCGTGCACGGCCTGGTGAGCAACGCGATCGTGCTGGGGCCGAAGCCATGAAGCGGTTCAACCGGAGATAGACATGTCAGCACCCGCGAAGAAGACCGAGGCGAAGAGCGGACACACGTTCCGCAAGTTCAAGGACGGCGACCACGAATGGGCCTCCTTTCAGGAGCAGATCTTCTCCGGCGACGAGACCGACAAGTGCCCGACTTACGTGCACAAGACCCCGCCTTGCCAGGCGAGCTGCCCCTCGGGCGAGGACATCCGCGGCTGGCTCAACATCGTGCGCGGGGTGGAGAAGGCCCCCAAGGGCACGGGCATGCAGGAGTACGCGTTCCGCCGCCTCACCGACGCCAACCCGTTCCCGTCGATGATGGGGCGCGTGTGCCCGGCGCCGTGCCAGGCCGGCTGCAACCGCAACGCCGTGGAGGACACCGTCGGCATCAACGCGGTCGAGCAGTACATCGGCGACACCGCGCTGACACAGAAATTCGCCTTCCAGGCCGGGCCCGACACCGGCAGGCGCGTGGCGATCGTGGGCGGAGGCCCGGCGGGCCTGTCCGCGGCCTATCAGCTGCGCCGCAAGGGACACGCCGTCACCCTGTTCGAGGATCACGCCGAACTGGGCGGCATGGCGAAGTACGGCGTGCCGGGCTACCGCCTGCCGCGCAAGCACCTCGATGGCGAGATCAACCGCATCATCGCCATGGGGGTCGAAGTGCGGCTCAACACGCGCATCGGCAAGGATGTGGCGCTGAAGGATCTGGAAAAAGATTACGACGCGGTGCTGCTCGCCCTCGGTTGCAAGGCCGCACGACCGTTGCCGGTGCCGGGCGCCGACGCGCCCAACTGCATCAGCGGCGTCGCGTTCCTCGAGGCGTTCAACCAGGGGCGGCTGATGGCGGTCGCCGGCCGCGTGGTGGTGGTCGGCGGCGGCGACACCTCGGTCGACGTGGTGTCGGTGGCGCGGCGCCTGGGCTACGTCGAGGATACGAAGGAGGCCGAGCGGCCCGAGTTCGTGGTCCTGGGACACACCGCGCACGACGTCTCGACGCTCGCCGCGCGCCAGGGCGCCGACGTGATGCTCACCTCGATGCAGCCGATCGAGGAGATGAACGCCGCCAAGCACGAGATCGAGGACGCGCAGCGCGAGGGCGTGAAAATCCAGGGGAACCTCCTGCCCAAGAGGGTCATCGTCGACGAGCGCAGCGGGCGCGCCAAGGCGCTGCGCCTCATCGAGGTCCAGTGGGACAAGGGCAAGTTCACGGAGAAGCCCGGCACCGAGATGGACGTCGAGGCCGATCTGATCGTCGTGGCAATCGGTCAGGCCGGCGACCTGAGCGGCATGGCGGAGCTGGACAACGGCAAGGGCTTGATCGCGGCCGACAAGTTCTACCAGGTGCCCAATCGCCAAGGTGTGTTCGCTTGCGGCGACATTCTCCGGCCGCACCTGCTCACCACCGTCATCGGCCAGGGCTCGATCGCGGCCGACAGCATCGATCGCTACCTCGGCAAGAAGGACATGGCGAAGCGGCCGATGGTCGACGTGCACCATTTCAACCTGCTCGACAAGCTGCGCGAAGTGAACCTCGAGCCCAAGCCGTTCAAGGCGGTGGCGAACCACGAGCTGCGCGAAATCGACCGCGGCGTGCGCGGCACCGACCTCGCCGGCAAGGGGGTGGGCGGATTCGCCGTCCACAATTACGAGGACCGCGGCGCCGCGGAGGTATGCAAGGCCGACGAGCTGTTCCTCGGCCATTTTCCCCACCAGGAGCGCATCAAGCGCACCGAGATCGGGCCCTCGGCCGAGGAAGTGCTGGGGCATTTCGCCGAGCGCATGATGGGCCTCACCGACAAGCAAGCGGTCGATGAGGCGAAGCGCTGCATGAGCTGCGGCATGTGCTTCGAGTGCGACAACTGCGTCATCTACTGCCCGCAGGTCGCGGTCAAGCGCACGCCGAAGTCCGAAGCCACGATGGGCCGCTACGTCTACACTGACTACGACCTGTGCATCGGCTGCCACATCTGTGCCGATGTCTGCCCCACCGGTTATATCAAGATGGGCATGGGCGACCACTGAGCGCCCGGAATGAGCAGATGATGCGCTTCGCCGCCGCCTTGCTGGTCGCAGTGCTAAGCGTCGCGGGCTTCGCCGACACGGGCGAGCAGCGCGCGTCCCGCGTCGCGCTGCCCACGGTGAAGATCGAGAAAGGAGAGGCTTGCGTGGCGCCAACCGGGCAGATGCGCCGCGACCACATGAAGATGCTGCTGCACCAACGCGACGGGACGGTGCGGCAGGGATTGCGCGAGCCCCGCTTCAGCCTGAAGAACTGCATCGACTGCCACGCCGGCCGCGAGACCGGCAGCGTGCTCGGCAAGGACGGCTTCTGCTCGAGCTGCCACGCCTACGCCGCGGTGAGCATGGACTGCTTCGAGTGCCATACCCCGCTGCGCCAGAGCCGCGCCGCCGGCGCTTCCCGATGAGCCCGGAGCGCCGCCAGTTCCTGGGTTGGGGCGCCGCCGCCGCCGCGGCCCTCGCGCCGGGCTTCAGCCTGATCGAGCTCGCGCGGGCGCGCTCGCCGCAGGAGGCCGCATCCAAGCTGCAGCGCTGGGGGCTGCTGATCGACATCACGAAGTGCGCGGATTGCGACGCCTGCGTCACTGCCTGCCACGAGGAAAACGGCGTGACCGGCTACGGCCGCCCCGAAACCGATGCGCAGTGGATCCGCAAGGTGAACCTGCGCGATAAGCGCACCGGCTACGCGCAGACGCTGCCGCTGATGTGCCAGCACTGCGAGCACCCGCCGTGCGTGGACGTCTGCCCGACGGGCGCCTCGTTCAAGCGCGACGACGGCATCGTGCTGGTCGACAAGCATACCTGCATCGGCTGCCGCTACTGCGTCCTGGCCTGCCCGTACGGCGCGCGCTCCTTCATCCACGAGACGGTGAGCGGCCAGAAGGCGGACGTGCCGCGCGGCAAGGGCACGGTGGAGTCCTGCACCCTGTGCGTGCACCGCGTGGACCGCGGCGGGACCCCGGCCTGCGTGGAGGCCTGCAACAAGGACGGCGGCAAGGCCATGGCGTTCGGCGACTTGAATGACGCGTCGTCGGAAATCCATCGGCGGTTGAAGAGCGAGCCGTCGAGCCAGATCCGCGCCGACCTTGCGCTCAATACCGGCGTGCGCTACCAGGGCCTGTAGCCGTGGCGAGCATCCAGTACCGCGAGATCGAAGGCCGCAGCGGCGCCTACCTGGCGCTGCTCGGCGTGCTCGGCGCCCTGATCCTCGGCGGCCTCGGCGCGGCCTGGACCATGGAGCACCAGGGACACCACATCACGGGGATGAGCAACCGCATCGTGTGGGGAGCGCCGCATGTGTTCGCGGTGTTCCTGATCGTCGCCGCCTCGGGCGCCCTCAACGTCGCCTCGATCGCCTCGGTATTCGGGCGGGAGCTGTACAAGCCGCTGGCGCGGCTCTCCGGGCTGCTCGCCGTCACGCTGCTCGCCGGCGGGCTCGCGGTGCTGGTGCTCGACCTGGGACGGCCCGACCGGCTTATCGTGGCGATGACGCACTACACCTTCACGTCGATCTTCGCCTGGAACATCTTCCTCTACACCGGGTTCTTCGCCATCGTGGCGCT
>JANMSV010000190.1:0-5179 GCA_031389685.1 Betaproteobacteria bacterium | reverse complement strand
TTGCCGATGTAGCGCTTGTCGGCGGCGTAGTAATCCTGCGTGAACGTCGTGTTCTCGCGCACCTGCATCTTGTTGCGCAACGTGTCGACGCGCGGGTCGTTCGCGATGCCATCTTCGTAGTCGTCCGCCGTCAGGCGGCCGAAGATCAGCGGGATCGCCACCATGTACTGGATGCAGTGGTCGCGGTCGGCGGGATTCCCGAGCGGGCCGGTCTTGTCGATGATGCGCACGCCGGGCTCCTGGGTTTCGATCACGATGCGGTCGATCTGGTCCAGTTTTTTCGCGACGTGCGGATGCAATGTCATCGCCGCTTCCACCGCGGTCTGCGCATGGAATTCCGCCGGGTAGGAAATCTTGAACAGCACGTTCTCCATCACGTAGATGCCGAACGGGCGCTGGAACTTGAACGGCCTCCCCTTGAACAACACGTCGTAGAAGCCCCAGGTCTTGGCCGTCAGCACCGACGGGTAGCCCATCTCCCCGGTCTTGGAGATCAGCGCCAGGCGCACCGCGCGCGAGGTGGCGTCGCCCGCCGCCCAGCTCTTTCTCGAGCCGGTGTTGGGCGCGTGGCGGTAGGTGCGCAGCGCCTGGCCGTCGACCCAGGCCTGCGAGACGGCGTTCACCACCTGGTCGTAGCTGCAGCCCAGCAGGTGGGCGACCACCGCGGTAGAGGCGACCTTCACCAGCACCACGTGGTCCAGCCCCACGCGGTTGAACGTGTTCTCCAGCGCGAGCACGCCCTGGATTTCGTGCGCCTTGATCATCGCCGTGAGGACGTCCTTCACCTTCAGCGGCTGGCCATGGCGCGAAAGCCAGTCCGCGGTGGCGAGGATGCCGCCCAGGTTGTCGGACGGATGTCCCCACTCGGCGGCGAGCCAGGTGTCGTTGAAATCCAGCCAGCGGATCATGGCGCCGATGTTGAATGCGGCCTGCACCGGGTCGAGCTGGTAGCGGGTGCCGGGCACCTTCGCGCCGCGCGGCGTCACCGATTCCGGGTCGATGGGGCCGAGCAGCTTGGTGCAGGCGGGATACTCCAGCGCCTCGAAGCCGCAGCCGAGCGTGTCCATCAGGCAGTAGCGCGCGGTGTCGTAGGCCTGCGCGCTTGTCACAGTGTACTTCGTCGCGTAGTCCGCGATCAGCTTGAGGACCCGGTCGGGCCTGGGACGGACGTTGGAGATGTGCGCGGACATCACTCTTTCTCGGACAGAGCCTGGAAAGTGTATTCGGCGCCGCCGGAGCGCGGCGCCTGGCGCGCGGGCGGCGGGGCAACCCTGGCGGGGTCCTTGTCCCACCAGGCGGCCCGACCGATCTTCTGCGATTCGATCTCCTCGGGATGCGCCGCCAGGTACTCGCGCATGAACTTGGTCAGCTCGGATTCGTAGGGTTTCATTTGCGCTCCTTGAGCGGCACCCAGTCAAGGTTCTCGGGCCCCGTATAGTTGGCGCTGGGGCGGATGATCTTGCCGTCGATGCGCTGCTCGATGACGTGCGCCGACCAGCCGCTGGTGCGCGAGATTACGAACAGCGGCGTGAAGTGCAGCGTCGGCACGCCCATCCGGCTGTAGGACACCGCGCTGAACCAGTCGAGATTGGCGAACATCTTCTTCTCGGCCGCCATCACCGACTCGATGCGCTCGGCCATCTGATACTGCCTCATGTCCTTCGCATCCTGCGACAGGCGCTCGGCGACCATCTTGATCACCTTATTGCGAGGATCGGCAACCGTGTACACCGGATGCCCGAAGCCGATCACGACCTCCTTGTTGGCCACGCGCCGGCGGATGTCGGCTTCGGCCTCGTCGGCGGTCCTGTAGCGCTTCTGGATCTCGTCGGAGACTTCGTTGGCGCCGCCGTGCTTGGGACCGCGCAGCGCGCCGATGCCGCCGGTGATGGCGGAATACAGGTCCGATCCGGTGCCGGCGATCACGCGGCAGGTGAAGGTGCTGGCGTTGAATTCGTGCTCGGCGTACAGGATCAGCGAGGTGTGCATCGCGCGCACGTGCGAAGGCGAAGGGTTTTTGCCGTGCAGCAGGCGCAGGTAATGCCCGCCGATCGAGTCGTCGTCGGTCTGCGTCTCGATGCGTTTGCCGGACCTTGCGTAGTGGTGCCAGTAGAGCAGCATCGAGCCGAAGCTCGCCATCAGGCGGTCGGCGATGTCGCGCGCGCCGGCGACATCGTGGCCTTCTGTCTCCGGCTCGAGCGTGCCGAGCACCGAGCAGCCGGTGCGCATCACGTCCATCGGATGCGCGCTGGCGGGGATCTGCTCGAGCGCGGATTTCAGCGCCGCGGGCAGGCCGCGCAGTTTTCTCAGCTTTGCCTTGTAAGCCGCGAGTTCCGCCGCGTTGGGGAGTTTCTCGTGCACCAGCAGGTAGGCAACTTCCTCGAACTCGGCCTGGTCGGCGAAATCCAGGATGTCGTAGCCGCGGTAGTGCAGGTCGTTGCCGGTGCGCCCGACGGTGCACAGGGCGGTGTTGCCGGCGGGCACGCCGGACAGCGCAACCGACTTCTTAGGCTTGGGGGCGGCCGGCGAAGAGTTCATCCAGTTTCCTCTCATAGGCGTGGTAGTCGAGGAAGTCGTACAGCTCGTCGCGCGTCTGCATGGCGCCGAGCAGATCCTTTTGCGTGCCCTGGCGCCGCATCGATTGGTACACCGCGAGCGCGGCTTTGTTCATGGCGCGGAACGCGGACAGCGGATACAGCGCGATGGCCAACTTGGCCGAGCGCAGCTCCTCCAGCGTGAACAGGGGGGTGTTGCCGAACTCGGTGATGTTGGCGAGCACCGGCACCTTCACGGCGTCCACGAACCTGCGGTATTGCGAGAGCGCGGTGACGGCCTCGGGGAAGATCATGTCGGCGCCGGCTTCCGCGTATTTCACGGCACGCGCGATGGCCGCCTCGAGGCCCTCGCCGGCCAGCCCGTCGGTGCGCGCCATGATCACGAACGCAGAATCGGTGCGCGCGTCCACCGCCGACTTGATGCGGTCGCACATCTCCTGCGCGGACACCAGTTCCTTCCCCGGGCGATGGCCGCAGCGCTTGGCGCCGACCTGGTCCTCGATGTGAGTGGCGGCGGCGCCGGCCTTGATCAGCGACCTGACGGTGCGTCCGACGTTGAAGGCGCTGGCGCCGAACCCGGTGTCCGCGTCGACAAGCAGGGGCAGGTCGCAGACGTCGGTGATGCGCCGCACGTCGATGAGCACGTCGTCGAGGTTCGAGATGCCGAGGTCCGGCATGCCCAGCGAGCCGGCGGCGACGCCGCCTCCGGAAAGGTAGAGCGCCCGGTAGCCGGTGCGCTTCGCGAGCAGCGCATGGTAGGCGCAGATTGCGCCGATGACCTGCAGCGGTCGTTCTTCCTTCAGCGCCTGCCTGAATTTGGCCCCGGGAGTCATGCGCCGAGCAGATGCTTCACGCCGTCGCGTTCCTCGTGCAGTTCCTTCAGCGTCGCGTCCATGCGCTTGCGGCTGAAGTCCGAAACCTCGATGCCCTTGACGATCTGGTATTGGCCGCCCTTGCAGGTCACCGGGGTGCCGTACAACACGCCTTCGGGAATGCCATAGCTGCCGTCGGAGGGGATGCCCATGCTCACCCAGCTGCCCGCGGGCGTGCCCAGCACCCAATCGCGCACGTGGTCGATCGCTGCGTTCGCCGCGCTCGCCGCGGAGGACAGTCCGCGCGCCTCGATGACTGCCGCGCCGCGCTTTTGCACCGTGGGAATGAAGCTGCCTTCGAGCCAGGATTGATCGTTGATCATCGGCCACACTTTCTTGCCTTCGCACTCCGCCTGGAACAGGTCCGGATACTGCGTGGCCGAATGGTTGCCCCAGACCGTCACCTTCTTCACCGTGGCGTTCGGCTTGCCGATCTTCTGCGCGATCTGGGAGGTCGCGCGGTTGTGGTCCAGGCGCATCATCGCGGAAAACTGCGTGGGCTTCAGGTTCCTGGCGTTTTTCATGGCGATCAGGCAATTGGTGTTCGCCGGGTTGCCCACCACCAGCACTTTCACGTCGCGCTTGGCTACCTTGTCCAGTGCCTGGCCCTGCGGCGCGAAAATTTTGCCGTTCGCCTCGAGCAGGTCCTTGCGTTCCATGCCGGGGCCGCGCGGTCGCGCGCCGACCAGCAAAGCCACGTCCGCATCCTTGAAAGCGGCCATCGGATCGGAGGCGGGGAGCATGCCGTGCAACAGCGCAAAGGCGCAGTCGTCCAGTTCCATCATCACGCCCTTCAGGGCCTTCTGCGCTTTGTCGTCCGGTATTTCCAGCAATTGCAGGATCACCGGCTGGTCCTTGCCGAGCATGTCGCCGGCGGCGATGCGAAACAGCAGGCTGTAGCCGATCTGGCCGGCGGCGCCGGTGACGGCGACGCGGACGGGCGGTTTGGACATTTGCTGGGGCTCCAAATCCGGAACATGAAAAGACCTGCAATTCTAACGCAGGGTGGCGCGCGAAACGCAGTGCACAAAAGGGAGGTTCGGGAAGTCGATCAATGCGCTACGGCGCTATAATCGTTATCGGTCGCCCAGAGCGCCCGAACATCCAATGGCGAATGCAATAACAAGAAAACCAAGGCCAAAGTACCTCAGCCTGACCGCGCTCCTGTTCGAAATCCGCCTGCCGCTTCCCGGCTGGGTGTCCATCCTGCACCGCATCAGCGGTCTGTTGCTGTTCCTCGCAGTGGTAGGGCTGCTCTACATGGTCGACCGCAGCCTGTCCTCGGAAGCCGGCTTCGGGGCGGTGCGCCGTTATACCGGCCTGCCGCTGGTCAAAGTTTCGCTTCTGGTGCTGATCTGGGCGTACTGCCACCATTTTTGCGCCGGCATCCGTTTCCTGTTTCTCGATCTGGATAAAGGCGTGGACCTGGCGACCGCGCGCTTCACCAGCGTCATCGTGCTGGCAGCGAGCCTCGGGCTTACCACCTGGCTGGGAGTGAAGCTTTGGTAGAGCGCGTCGTCACCGGGGCGCGCTACGGCCTGCGAGATTGGCTTGCGCAGCGCATCACCGCCGCGATCATGGCGGTGTACACGGTGATCCTGGTGGTGGTGCTGATGCGCGGCGCGCCGATCGAGTACCCGGTGTGGAAGGATCTGTTCGCGCAAGGCTGGATGCGGGTCGCCACGCTGCTGTTCGCTGCCAGCCTCGCCTGGCACGCCTGGGTCGGCATGCGCGACATCCTGATGGACTACG
>JANMSV010000147.1:0-10414 GCA_031389685.1 Betaproteobacteria bacterium | reverse complement strand
CGTCGCTGGCGCAGGACAAGCCCGCGGCCGCGCCGGACGCGCCCGCGGCCACCACAACGACGGCGGCGCCGGCCGCAGCTGCCCCGGCCCCCAAGGTGGACAAGGGCGACACCACCTGGATGATGACGGCCACGGCTCTGGTCATCCTCATGACCATCCCGGGTCTGGCGCTGTTCTACGGCGGCATGGTGCGCGCCAAGAACACGCTTTCGGTGCTCATGCAAGTGTTCGTCACCTTCTGCCTGATCTCCGTGGTCTGGGTGATTTACGGGTATTCGATCGCGTTCACGGGGGGCGGTGCCTTCATTGGGGGCCTGTCGAAGATGTTCCTGGCGGGGGTCACTGGCGATTCGCTCGGCGCGACGTTTTCCAAGGGCGTGGCGATCCCCGAGCTCACGTTCGTGGCCTTCCAGCTCACCTTCGCGGCCGTCACCTGCGGCCTGATCGTTGGCGCCTTTGCCGAGCGCATCAAGTTCTCGGCGGTGCTGGTGTTCTCGGTGCTGTGGTTTACCTTCGCCTACGCGCCGATGGCGCACATGGTGTGGTACTGGGATGGTCCTGACGCGATCACCGACGCCAAGAGCCTGGACGCGGTCACCGCCGCAGCCGGCTGGCTGTGGCAGAAGGGCGCGCTCGACTTCGCCGGCGGCACGGTGGTGCACATCAACGCCGGCGTGGCCGGTCTGGTGGGTGCCTGGGTCATCGGCAAGCGAATCGGCTACGGCAAGGAGGCCATGCCGCCGCACAACCTTCCGCTGACCATGATCGGCGCCTGCATGCTGTGGGTGGGTTGGTTCGGCTTCAATGCCGGCTCCAACCTCGAGGCCACTGGCGTTGCCGCGACAGCTTTCCTCAACACCATCGTCGCCACCGCGGCGGCCGTGTTGGCCTGGCTGCTGGCGGAAACCTTCGCCCGCGGCAAAGCCTCCGCCCTGGGCGCGGCTTCCGGCGCTGTCGCCGGCCTGGTGGCCATCACGCCGGCTTGCGGCTTCGTCGGCATCATGGGCGGCCTGTTGATCGGTTTGGCTTCTGGCGTCGCCGGCTTCTGGGGCGTGAACGGCCTGAAAAAGCTGCTTGGGGCCGACGACTCGCTCGACGTGTTTGGCGTGCACGGTGTGTGCGGCATCGTCGGCGCATTGTTCACCGGCGTGTTCGCCTCGCCTTCACTCGGCGGCTCGGGCATCTGGGACTACGTCGCCAACAAAGTCTCCCCGGATTACTCGATCTGGAGCCAGGTAATCGTGCAGGGCACCGGTGTACTCACCACCATAGTCGTGTCCGGTGTGGTCTCCCTGATCGCCTTCAAGCTGGTGGACATGACCATCGGCCTGCGCGTCACCGAGGAAGCGGAACGCGAAGGTCTCGACACCGCCTCGCACGGCGAGGCGGCATACCGGATGTAACAGTACCGAAGTCTCCTCCTAGGTCTCAACCTAGTTTCACGGGGCGCGCAAGCGCCCCGTTTTTTTGGGGCGCCGGCACGGCGCGCCATATACTGCGCCGGACGCAATGCCGACCTCGGGAATGAACGCAGCCGAACATCTGCTGGGCAAGGACGCGCGCGCGCGCCACGACGGCAGGTGCGCGCTCGTGTGCGAGGGGCGCACGCTCAGCTACGCCGAGCTCGGCGCGGAAATGGCCCGTGCCGCCAACGCGCTGCGCTCGCTGGGCGTTCGGCCCGGGGAGCGCGTGCTGCTGCTGCGCGACACGCCGGAATTCGTCGCCGCCTGGCTGGGCGCGGTGCACGCCGGCGCCGTGGCGATCGGCCTGAATACCAAGCTGAGCGAGGACGACTACCGCCACGTCCTTGCCGACAGCGGTGCTCGCCTGTTGATCGCGGAAGACGCGTTGCTCGCCGTGCTCGGCCCGCTGGCGGCGCAGCTCGCGAGCGAGAAACGGCTCGCCACCAGCGCGGCATGGCGCCAGGCGCTGGGCCGCGCTGCGCCGGTGGCAGCCTTTCATCCGGCGCAGCCGAAGGACCCCGCTTTCTGGCTTTATTCCTCGGGCACCACCGGGCGGCCCAAGGGCATCGTGCACTCTCACCAGGACGTGCTGGCCGCAGGACAGGCGCAGCGCGAGGTGCTGGGTCTGGGGCCGGGCGACAAGGTGTTCGCGACCTCCAAGCTGTTCTTCGCCTATGCGCTGGAGAACGGCATGCTGGGCCCGATCGCGATTGGCGCCACCACGATCCTGCACCCGGATTGGGCGGACGTCGAGCAGATCCAGGCCCTCGTCGCCCGCCACCAGCCCGCCGCAGTGTTCAGCGTACCGACGTTTTATCGCAAGTTGCTGGCGCTGCAAAAAGAGCGCCTGGCGGTTTTTCGAGAGGTGCGGCATTGCGTTTCCGCGGGCGAGCGACTGCCGCAGCCGGTGTTCGAGGGCTGGCGCGCGGCCACCGGGCGGGAGATCCTCTCCATCTACGGTATGTCGGAGACCTTCTGCGTCATCATGGTGACACCGCCCGGCAGCGCGGGCGCGCTAAGGAGCGGCAAACCGATCGCGGGCGTCCAGGCACGCCTGCTCGCCGACGACGATAACGAGGTCGCGGACGGCGTGCCCGGCGTGCTGTGGGTGCGCCACCCGGCACTCAGCTCGGGCTACGCCAACCGGCCGGAGGCGACGCGCGAGCAGTTCCGCGACGGCTGGTTCTGCACCAGGGACATCTTCGTGCGCGACGCTCAAGGCTACTACTCCCATCAGGGCCGCAGCGACGAGCTGTTGAAGGTCGCGGGCCAGTGGGTGCAGCCCGGCGAGCTGGAGGAAGTGGTGCTCGGGTTGGAGTCCGTCGCCGAAGCGGCGTGCGTGGCGGTCCCGGACAACGACGGCTTCGAGCGCCTGGCGCTGTTCGTGGCCGCGCGCGGCGTTGACGTGCAAGCCGCGCTCGCGGCCGCGGCCGCGGCCTGCGAGCAAAAACTGCCCCGCCACAAGCGACCGAAGTGGATTCTGCCGGTCGCCGAGCTGCCGCGTACCGCCCCCGGTAAGGTGCAGCGCTACAAGCTGCGCGAACTGGTGGAGGAACAGCTCACCGCCAAAGGCTAGAATTCGCGTTTTCCCCGAAAGGTCCGTCCGCATGACTTACGCTTTCCCGATCTGGACTCCTCCGGCGCTGCCGATCACCGGCAGCGGCGATACCTTCCCCGTGCGCCGCATCTTCTGCGTCGGACGCAACTACGCCGAGCACCAGAAGGAGATGGGCGGCAGCGGCCGCGAGCAGCCGTTCTTCTTCATCAAGAGCGCGCAGGCCCTGGTGCCCAACGGCGGTGATGTGCACTACCCGCCGAAGACCGCCAACTACCACTACGAGACCGAGCTGGTGGTGGCGCTGCACAAGGGCGGTCGGCGCATCGATGCCCGCCGCGCCACCGAGCACGTGTTTGCCTACGCCGTCGGCCTCGACATGACGCGCCGCGACCTGCAGCAGCTGGGCAAGGACCACGGCCGGCCCTGGGATTTCGGCAAGGATTTCGACGAGGCCGCGCCCTGCAGCAGCCTGGTGGCGGCAGCCAAGACCGGCCACCTGTCCAAAGGCGCGATCTGGCTGCAAGTGAACGGCAAGGAGCGCCAGAAGGCCGACCTCGCCGACATGATCTGGTCGGTGCCCGAGCAGATCGCATACCTCTCGGAGTACTACACGCTCGAGCCCGGCGACATCATCTATTCGGGCACGCCCGCGGGCGTCGGTCCGGTAAAACCGGGCGACGAGATGCACGCGCACATCGAAGGCGTAGGCGATCTCAAGGTCAAGGTGGTGCCGGCGCTGTGAGGCTTTACACGTACTTCCGCAGCTCGGCGGCGTTCCGCGTGCGCATCGCCCTGAATCTGAAGGGGCTCGCCTATGAATCTGCGACCGTACACCTGGCGAAAGGCGAGCACCGCCAGCCGGCATACGGCGCGCTGAATCCCCAGGGGCTGCTGCCTGCGCTGGAAGTGGGCGGCAGGCTGCTGACGCAATCGCTTGCCATCCTGGAGTACCTGGAAGAAACGCATGCGCAGCCGCCGCTGCTGCCAAAGGATCCATTCGCGCGCGCGCGCGTGCGGAGTCTTTCGCTTCTCATCGCCTGCGAGATCCACCCGCTCAACAACCTGCGCACGCTGACGCACCTGAAAAAAGGCCTCGGCCAGAGCGAAGAGCAGGTGAACGCGTGGTACCGGCACTGGATCGCCGACGGCCTGGCAAAACTCGAGGCGGACCTCGGGGCGCCGGGCACCGGCAAGTACAGCCACGGCGATGCCCCCACCATGGCCGATTGCTGCCTCGTGCCGCAGGTGTTCAATGCGCAGCGCTACCAGTGCGATCTGGCGCCGTATCCGACGGTGATGCGCGTGTTCGACGCCTGCATGCGGATCGAATCCTTCGACCGTGCGCAACCAGGCAAGCAGCCCGACGCGCAATAAGGACACCATGACGCCGCCATGAACAAGCTGCACGCCTTCCGCAGATTCCATCCCGGCACGCAACCGGAGTACGACTTTCCGCCCTACGCTTCGACCGCCAGGCGTCACCCGAAGCAGCCGCTGGTCATCGCGCCGCAGACCCTGTCGGAAATCACCGGCCCGGTGTTCGGGGTCGGCGACCTCAAGCCGACCGACAATGATCTTACGCGGCAGCACAAGGCGGACCCGATCGGCGAGCGCATCATCGTCAGCGGCCGCGTGCTTGACGAAAACGGCAGGCCGGTGCCGCATACGCTGCTCGAGGTCTGGCAGGCGAACGCCGCCGGACGCTACCCGCACAAAACGGACCGTCACGATGCGCCGGTGGACCCGAACTTTTCCGGCGCCGGCCGCACGCTGAGCGACGCCGAGGGGCGCTACCGCTTCATCACCATCCGGCCGGGAGAGTATCCCTGGCGCAACCACTACAACGCGTGGCGGCCCGCGCACATCCATTTCTCGCTGTTCGGGTGCGCGTTCCTCACGCGCCTGGTGACGCAGATGTACTTCCCGGGCGATCCGCTTTTGCCCTATGACCCGATGTACATGAGCATCCCGGACGAAAAAGCGCGCCTGCGACTGGTGTCGCAATTCGACTGGGAGCACACCGTGCCGGAACATGCGCTCGCCTACCGGTTCGACATCGTGCTGCGCGGCCGCGACGCGACGCCGATCGACGGCGCGCCGGGAGCATGACTTGAGCCTCTACACCAGCGGATCCCAGACCGTCGGCCCCTACCTGCACATCGGCCTGACGTGGCTAATGACGCCGAAAATCGCCGCCCCCGGCATGAAGGGCGAGCACGTCACCCTTCAGGGTCGGCTCATCGACGGCGATGGCGCCGGCGTGGGCGACGGCTTGATCGAGATCTGGCAGGCGGATGGCGGCGGCAAGTACGCGCACCCGGAGGACCGGCAGAAGAAGGCGCTGCAAAAGGGTTTCCGCGGCTTCGGGCGCGTTCCGACGGATTCGCAGGGGGCGTTCCGCTTCAGCACCGTCAAGCCGGGGCGGGTGCCGGGTCCTGGCGGCAAGCTGCAGGCGCCGCACCTCTCGGTCACGGTATTCATGCGCGGCCTGCTCAAGCAGCTCTCGACACGGGTCTACTTCCCGGGCGATTCCGCCAACGCGCAGGACCCGGTGCTGAAGCTGGTGCCCGCCGCGCGGCGCGCCACGCTTGTCGCGCGGCGCAAGAGAAAAGGCGTGCTGGAGTGGAACATCGTCCTGCAAGGCAAGGACGAGACGGCGTTCTTCGACTTCTGAAGCTACGCGGCGCGAAACAGCGCCTTCAGCGCCTCGGGAATCGCCTGTCCGCGCAGGCGCGTGCCGGGGCCGTCGTCGAATTTTCCCCACACCCGGGTTTCCGAGCCCTTGGCAAGCGCCATGCCGTCCTCGCGCATCACCTCGTGCGCGACGACGAAGGACTTGCCGCCAAAGCGCGCGATGCGGGAGCGCACTTCGCAGCGATCGCCCTGCTGGGCAGCATAGAGAAACCGGCAGTCTGCCGAAACCAGCGGCATGGCGAGGTGCTCGGCGCGCATGCGCTTCGCGTCATAGCCCACCGAGGCGAGCAATGCCCAGCAGGCCGCGTCCATCCAGCGAAAGTAGGTAGGGTAGAAGATGATCCCGGCCGGATCGCAATCGCCCCACTGCACCGCGCAGGAAAACGTCGCGACGATGGAGCGGAATTCCGCGTCGTCCATGGCGTGGAATCTTATCAGCGCATCTGCTGCGCGTGCGTTTCGCGCGTGGCGAGCGCACAGGCGAACGAGATCGCGAGCCAGCCAAGCAGCAGCAGGAATGCGTCGCGATAGGCTTGCGCGCCGTAGGCGCGTGCGCCCGCATAGGTCAGTTCGCCGAGCCAGCCCTGGTCGAGGACGACGCCGATCAGCGGCTGCAGCAGCATCGCGCCCGTCATCGAGCCCATGTTCGCCACGCCCGTCGCGGTGCCAGCGAGTCGCGCGGGAACAGACTCCTTGGCATAGGCGAAACCGGTCACCATGCATCCCGACGCGAAGCCGGCGCCAACCAGCACCGCCAGCAGCACGTTGGGCGACGGCGGCGCCAGCACGACCACCGACCAGAGGATGAGCGCAGAGAGAGAGCCGATGACGTACAGGGGTTTGCGCTCGCGCAGCCGGTCGGAGAACGCGCCGAACACCGGTCCGCCCAGCGCCCAGGCGAGCATCAGCGCCGAGCAGTAAAACGCCGCGCGTGCCGACGAGAACCCATAGACCGATACGAGATAGGGCACGCCCCACAGGCCGCCGAAGGCGATGGTCGCGCCGCTGATCCCCTGCGGCGCGAAGAAGATCAGCCACGTGTTGCGGTAACTCAGCACCTCGGCCAGCCCGCGCCACACCGAAGCCTGCGCCGCACCCGCAGCGGGCAGCATGAAGTAGCCCCGATAGCCGCGCTCGGTGGGATCGTCGCGCACCACGATCCAGATCGCCGCGCAGATGATCGTGATCGCGATCGCACCGGCGAGCATGACCGGCCGCCAGCCAAATGCGCCAACGGCCGCCGCAAGCGGCACGCCGGCGGTCACCGCGCCGCCCATTCCCGCGGCGAGCGCCAAGCCGCTCGCCAGGGCGAAGCGCCGCGCCGGCAGCCAGTGGGCGGCAAGCTTGAGCGTGCCCACCCAGGCAACGCCCACCGAGCCGCCGATCAGTAGCCGCCCGAGGTTTGCTGTGAACAGGTTGGGCGCGAGCGCGAAAAGAAAACTCCCCGCCGCCGCCACCGCCGCGCCCGCCGCCAGCACGTGTCGCGCACCGTACCTGTCCACCATGAGCCCCGTCGGGATCTGCATGGCGACGTAGCCATAGAGGTAGAACGCGGAAAGATTGCCGAGCCCGGTGGCGGCGAGCGAGAACTCCGCCATCAGCTCCTGCGTCATCACCGCGGGAGCAACACGCTGGAAAAAGCCCGCCAGGTAGAGCGAGGCCCCCAGCGCCCACATGCCCCAGGCCAGTCGTGCCGGCGGGTGCACGCCTAGCAGCCTAGCACTGCTCCCACGGCAGGCCCTCGAAGCGCCAGCCGGCGAGCGAGTTGCGCTGGTGCCTGTCGTTCAATTCGCCTTCGAAGCCGTGTCGCACATGGCACACGCGCGTGAAGCCGGCGCGCTCGAGTTCCTCGCCCGCTTCCTGCGACCGGTTGCCGCTGCGGCAGATGAGCACCACCGGGCGCGTGGTGTGGTTGGTGCCGGCGAGCTTCTTTATCTGGCCAACGAAGTGCGGATTGACCGCCCAGTCAGGCCCGTCGTTCCACGCCACGTGCAGGGCGCCCACCGGATGGCCGACAAACAGGTACTCCATCTCACTGCGGCAATCGATGAACAATGCGTCCGGGTGCTGCTTGAGGAACTCGACGGTCCCCTTGGGTTCGAGGTGGTCCATGGCGGGAGCGCATTATACGCGTAAGCGATTGACATAGCAGGACTAAGTAGGCACACTGCGCCTTTCGCGCCGATTTGATATTCAGCTTGCGGGCGCGTTACAAATTCCGCTAAAGAGACGTGCTGACACGCCCGTTTCCGCGCGAGCCGAACGGGCGTTTTGTTTTTCCGGGAACCGATGACAGTCAACAGCCGCAGCGCGCAACTTGCCGCCCTCCTCGCCGAACGCATCCTGGTGCTCGACGGCGCGATGGGCACCATGATCCAGCGCGAGCGCCTGGACGAGGCCCAGTTCCGGGGCGAGCGCTTTCGCGACTGGCCGCGCGACCTGCGGGGCAACAACGACCTACTGGCGCTGACGCAACCCGAACTCGTCCGGCGCATCCACGAGCAGTACCTGGAGGCTGGCGCCGATATCATCGAAACCAACACTTTCAATTCAACCGCGCCGTCGATGGCCGACTACGGCATGGAGGCGCAGGTTGCGGAACTGAACCTCGCCGCCGCCCGGCTCGCCGTGGCGGCCGCACGCGCCTGGGAAGCCAGGGACCCGTCGCGTCCGCGCTTCGTCGCGGGCGTGCTCGGGCCCACCACCAAGACCGCGTCGATCTCGCCCGATGTCAACGATCCGGGCTTTCGCGCCATCAGCTTCGACCAGCTGGTGGTGGCCTACACCGAAGCGGCACAAGCGCTCGCTGAAGGTGGCGTGGACCTGTTCCTGGTGGAGACGGTATTCGACACGCTGAACGCCAAGGCAGCCCTGTTCGCGCTGGAAGCGCTCTTCGAGCAACGCGGCGTGCGCTGGCCGGTGATCGTATCCGGCACCATCACCGACGCCTCGGGCCGCACGCTCTCGGGGCAGACCACCGAAGCGTTCTACAACTCCGTGCGCCACGTGCGGCCGCTAGCAGTGGGCCTGAACTGCGCCCTGGGCGCGAAGGAACTGCGGCCCCACGTCGAAGAGCTGGCCGGGATCGCCGAAGCCTTCGTCTCCTGCCACCCCAATGCCGGCCTGCCGAATGCCTTCGGCGAGTACGACGACACGCCCGAGAACATGGCGGCGCTGATGGGCGAGTGGGCGAGGAACGGCTGGCTCAACATCGTCGGCGGCTGCTGCGGCACTACCGCCGAGCACATCCGCGCGCTGGCGCAGGCGGTGCGGGGCGTCGCCCCGCGGCGCGTGCCGCAGTTGCCGAAGAAACTGCGCCTCGCAGGGCTCGAGCCGCTCAACGTCGGCGCCGACTCGCTGTTCGTCAACGTCGGCGAGCGCACCAACGTCACTGGTTCGAAAGCCTTTGCGCGCCTGATCCTCGCCGGCGACTACGCGGAGGCGCTGGCCGTGGCGCGCCAGCAGGTGGAAAACGGCGCGCAGCTCATCGACGTCAACATGGACGAGGCGATGCTCGATTCGGAAGCCGCGATGCAGCGCTTCCTCAGCCTGGTCGCCGCCGAGCCCGACATCGCGCGCGTGCCGGTGATGATCGACAGCTCCAAATGGCGCGTGATCGAGGCAGGACTGAAGTGCATGCAGGGCAAGTGCATCGTCAATTCGATCAGCATGAAGGAGGGCGAGGCGGAATTCCTGCGCCAGGCCCGCCTTGCGCGCCAGTATGGCGCGGCGGTGGTGGTGATGGCCTTCGACGAGCAGGGCCAGGCCGATACGCTCGCGCGCCGCACGCAGATCTGCCGGCGCGCCTACGACCTGCTGATCGCGCAGGCCGGCTTCGACGCCGGGGACATCATTTTCGACCCGAACCTGTTCGCCGTGGCCACCGGTCTGGAAGAACACTCGCGTTACGCGCTCGACTACCTGGAAGCGGCGCGCTGGATCCGTAAGAACCTGCCCGATGCGCAGGTCTCGGGCGGCCTGTCCAATCTCTCGTTCTCGTTCCGCGGCAACGACGCGGTGCGCGAGGCGATGCATACGGCATTTCTTTACCACGCGGTGCGCGCCGGCATGTCCATGGGCATCGTCAACCCCGGGCAGCTGGGCGTGTACGAGGAGATCGAGCCGCAGTTGCGCGAGCGCGTGGAAGACGTGATTCTTAATCGTCGCGAGGACGCCACCGAGCGGCTGGTGGAATTCGCCAACTCGGTCAAATCGGGCGGCAGCAAGGCGGCGAAGGAAGACGACGCCTGGCGGCGCGCGCCGGTGCGCGAACGCCTGGTGCACGCGCTGGTGACCGGCACCACCACCCACGTCGTCGCCGACACCGAGGAGGCGCGGCTCGCCGCGGCGCATCCCATCGAGGTGATCGAAGGACCGCTGATGGACGGCATGAACGTGGTCGGCGACCTGTTCGGCGCCGGGAAGATGTTCCTGCCGCAGGTGGTGAAATCGGCCCGCGTCATGAAGCAGGCGGTGGCCTACCTGCAGCCCTACCTCGAAGCCGAGAAGCGCGCCTCGGGCGTCGACCTGATGCCGCCCAAGGGCAAAATCGTGATGGCGACGGTCAAGGGCGACGTTCACGACATCGGCAAGAACATCGTCGCCGTGGTACTCCAGTGCAACAACTACGAAGTGGTGAACCTCGGCGTGATGGTGCCGGCGCAGAAGATCCTCGATACGGCGCGCGAGGCCAAAGCGG
>JANMSV010000142.1:0-4250 GCA_031389685.1 Betaproteobacteria bacterium | reverse complement strand
CGATCTCGCCCGAGTCGATGCACTTGTAGCCCAGCTTCTCCAGCTTGCGACCGACCGTGAAGCCGGGCCCCTTGGGCGCGATGAACAGGCTCATGCCCTTGTGGCGCGGCTGCGCGTTGGGATCGGTCTTCACCAGCAGCGCGACGCAGGAACCCTCGATGCTGTTGGAGATCCAGGTCTTGGTGCCGTTGACGACGTAATGATCGCCGTCCTTCACCGCGCGCGTGCGGATCGCCTGCAGGTCGGTGCCGCAGTCGGGCTCGGTGAGCGCCAGGCCGCCGCGCACTTCGCCGCTCGCGAACTTCGGCAGAAACTTCTTCTTTTGCTCCTCGGTACCGTAGCGCGCCACGGCCGCCGCCATGATGAGGTGCGAATTGAAGATGCCGGTGAGTGACATCCACACTTCCGAGATCTGCGCCACGATCTTGGCGTAGGTGGAGGCCGGCAGCCCGAGGCCGCCGTACTCCTGCGGGATGGTGGCGCCGAACAGGCCCAGTTCCTTCATGGTCTCGACCATCGACTCCGGATACTCGTCCTTCTTCTCCAGCTCGCGCACCTTGGGGCGCACGTCGCGCTCGAGCCACTTCGCGATCGCGTCCAGGATCTGGGTTTCGTCGGCGGTGTTCATGTTTTCCGGTCCTCGATGCCGTGGCCGCGCTTGGGCACCAGCACCGAGCGCTTGAAGGTCATGACCGTGGTGCCGTCCTGCTTCCAGGCGCGCGTGGCCACCGTGACGATGCCCTGCGTCGGGCGCGATTTCGACGCGCGCTTTTCCAGCACCCTGGATTCCGCGTACAGCGTGTCGCCATTGAATACCGGTGCCGGCATCGCGATGTCGGTCCAGCCGAGGTTCGCCACCGCGTGCTGGCTCACATCGGCGACGCTCATGCCCATCGCGATGGCGAGCGTGAGCGTGCTGTTGACCAGCGGCCTGCCGAATTCGGTCTTCTTCGCGTATTCCTCGTCGAAGTGCACCGGGTGCTGGTTCATGGTGAGCAGCGTGAACCAGGTGTTGTCGGCCGCGCTGACGGTGCGGCCGGGCCAGTGCTTATAGGTGTCGCCGACCGTGAAATCCTCGTAGTAGCGGCCCATCCTACTTCCAGTTCGGCGGGCGCTTGTCGATGAAGGCGTCCATGCCTTCGCGGCCCTCTTCGTGCGCGAAGCTCGAGGCGATCACCTGCCCGGCAAGCTCGTAGGCCTTCTCCAGGCTGTGGTCCATCTGCTGGTAGAAGGCGCGCTTGCCGGCGGCGAGCGTGGCCGGCGGCTTGGCGGCAAGCTTTGCCGCGAGCGCCGCGGTCGCGGCATCGAGCTCCGCCGCCGGCACGACCTTGTTCACCAGCCCCCATTGCAGCGCCTGCTGCGGCCCGATCACGTCGCCCGTGAGGAGCATCTCCAGCGCGTGCTTGCGCTGGAGATTGCGTCCCACCGCGACGCCCGGCGTGGAGCAGAAAAATCCCCAGCTCACGCCCGAGGTGACGAACTTCGCGGCGTCCGAGGCCACCGCGAGGTCGCACTGCGCCACCAGCTGGCAGCCGGCGGCGGCGGCCGCGCCCTGTACCTTGGCGATTACCGGCTGGGGCAGCTTCGGGATCGTCGTCATCATGCGGCTGCAGGCGGCGAAGAGCTGCGCGATCTTCGGCTGCTCCCTGAGCGCCCGGATCTCCTTCAGGTCGTGGCCGGCGCAGAAACCTTTGCCGCCGGCGGCGAGCACCACTACGCGCACCTTCGGGTCCCTGGCGATCGCATCGAACGCCGCTTGCAGCGCGGCGAGCATCTCGCGCGTCAGCAGGTTCATCTGCTGCGGCCGGTTCAGGGTCAGTGTGGCCACGCCGTCGCGGTCTTCGCGCAACAGCACCGGTTGTTCGGCTTGCGGAACAGCGCTCATGGTTTGCTCCTTACTCGATGGCGGAGGCCGACCTGGCCCTCTCGCGCAGCACGAACTTCTGGATCTTGCCGGTCGAGGTCTTCGGCAGCTCGCCGAACAGCACCGCGCGCGGCGCCTTGAATTTAGCCATGAATTTGCGGCAGAACTCGATCAGCTCGGCTTCGCTCACCTTGGCCCCGGGCTTGAGCTCGACGAAGGCGCAAGGGGTCTCGCCCCATTTCGCGTCGGGCCGCGCCACCACCGCCGCCGCCAGCACCGCCGGATGGCGGTAGAGCACGTCCTCGACTTCGATCGAGGAGATGTTCTCGCCGCCGGAAATGATCACGTCCTTGGCGCGGTCCTTGATCTTCACGTAGCCGTCGGGCTGCACGACCGCAAGGTCGCCCGAGTGGAACCAGCCGCCGGCAAAGGCCGCGTGCGTGGACTTCGCGTTCTTCAGGTAGCCCTTCATGGTGATGTTGCCGCGGAACATGATCTCGCCCATGGTTTCGCCGTCCGCCGGCACCGGCTGCATGGTCTGCGGGTCCATGACGCTGAGGCCCTCTTCCATCAGGTAGCGCACGCCCTGGCGGCCGTTGAGGCGCGCGCGCTCGGAGATGTCGACCTGGCCCCACGCCTCATGTTTCGCGCACACCGTCGCCGGGCCATACACCTCGGTGAGGCCGTAGACGTGCGTGAGGTCGAAACCCATGCGCTCCATGCCCTCGATCATCGCCGCCGGCGGCGCGGCCGCCGCCACCATGCCGGACACCTGGTGGCTGATTCCCTGTTTCATTTCTTCGGGCGCGTTGACGAGCGCCGCATGCACGATCGGCGCGCCGCAGTAATGCGACACCTTGTGCGCCTTGATCAGCTCGAAAATCTTTGCCGCCTCCACCTTTCGCAGGCACACATTGGTGCCGGCGTTCGCCGCCATGGTCCAGGGAAAGCACCAGCCGTTGCAGTGGAACATCGGCAGCGTCCACAGGTACACAGCGTGATGCGGCATGCCCCAGGTGAGGATGTTGCACACGGCGTTGAGGTAGGCGCCGCGGTGGTGGTACACCACGCCCTTCGGGTCGCCGGTGGTGCCCGAGGTGTAGCTGAGCGAGATCGCCTGCCACTCGTCTTCGGGCCAGAGCCACGCGAACTCCGCATCGCCTTCCTGCAGCAGCGCTTCGTAGGTCTTTTCCCCCAGTCGCTTGCCGCCCTGGAACTCCGGGTCTTCCACGTCGATCACCGCAATCTTGCGGCCTGCCAGCTTCAGCGCCACCTCGACCGTGGCGGAGAACTCCTTGTCGGTGATCAGCAGCTTCGCTTCTCCGTGGTTCAGCATGAAGGCGATGGCTTCGGCGTCCAGGCGCGTGTTGAGCGGGTTGAGCACCCCGCCCGACATCGGCACGCCGAAATGGCATTCGACCATCTCGGGCGTGTTGGCCAACATCACCGCCACCGTGTCGCCCTTGCCGATACCGCGCTTGGCGAGGGCCGAGGCCAGCATGCGGCAGCGGGCGTAGGTTTCCTTCCAGGTAAAGCTCCGGGCGCCGTGGATCACGGCGGTCCGGTCGGGATAGACGTAGGCCGCGCGCTCGATGAAAGACAAAGGCGTCAGCGGCGCGTAATTGGCGGCATTCCTGTCGAGGTTCTGCTCGAAGGGATTGGACTTCTGCATAAGTGCGGGAAGTATAAATCCAACCGGGGCGTTTCACGGCGCCCCATCCAGCGGGCTCCTCACTCCGCGCCCGCCTTTGTTCAGCACGTGCGTGTAGATCATCGTCGTGGAGACGTCGGAATGCCCCGGCAGCTCCTGCACCGTGCGGATGTCGTAGCCGCCCTCCAGCAGGTGCGTGGCGAAGGAGTGGCGCAGCGTATGACAGCTCACCGGCTTGGCGATACCCGCCACACGCGCGGCTTCCTTGATCGCGCGCTGCGGCACGGACTCGTACAGGTGGTGGCGGCGCACCACGCCGTCCTCCGGGTCCGCCGAACGATGCTGCGATGGAAAAACGAACTGCCAGTGCCATTCGCGCCCGGCGCGCGGATATTTGCGCGCGAGCGCATAGGGCAGATGCACCTCGCCGTAGCCCTCGCGCAGGTCCCGCGCGTGCAGCAGCCGAACCCTCTCCAGGTGGGCGCGCAGCGGCTCCAGCAGTTTCTCCGGCAGCATCGTCAACCCGGTCCGTCTCCCCCTTGCCGTCGCGCACCAGCACCTGGCGATAGGAAAGGTCCACGTCCTTGACGCGCAGCCGCAGGCACTCCATCACCCGCAGCCCTGCGCCGTAGAGCAGGCTCGCGATAAACCAGCGCGTTCCCGTCATCCCCGACAGCAGGCGCTCCACCTCCGAGCGCGTGAGCACCACCGGAACGCGCGGCGGGCGCGTGGGCC